>NZ_JBIWCN010000008.1:0-276998 GCF_044761525.1 Streptomyces sp. NPDC097595
CGGGTGATCTTGGTCGTGAACCCGTCTACCAGGAGCTTCGTCGGTTCGTACAGCCCGCCAACCGCCAGGCCGCGCGGTCAGGTTGGAAAGGGCTCACTTTCGGCGGCGAACTCGCTGCCCGCAGAAACCGTCACTCCGGACGGGCCGCAGGTTGGCATAGTCTCCTGGTAGCACAATGAAGTAGTAGTCGTACAAGGCGGCCGTTCACCCCCCCGGGGGGTGAACGGCCGCCTCCGGTCGTCAGACCGCGTCCATCGCCTCCGCCCCGTCCGGACCCGCCGGACACCGGCGCCCCCGACGGCCGCCGCGCACAGCAGCGCCGGGGCCGCCGCCACCGCGCAGCACAGGGCGAGCGGCAGCCGGTCCACCAGCAGCCCCACCGCCGCCGTGCCGCCCGACGAGCCCGCGTTGAACGCGGTGTTGACCCAGGCGCCCGCCCGGGTGCGCCGGGCCGCGTCCGCCGACTCGTCCGCGATCAGGTAGGCGGTCGTGAGCGCCGGTGCGAGGAACAGCCCGGCCGCGCCGACCACGGCGATCAGCACGTACACGTTGCCCGCGAGACCGGCCGCCGCCACCGCGCCGGACAGACCGGCGGCCAGCAGCGGCAGCCGCACCCCGAGCGGGGCCCGCCACCGCAGCGCCCCGTAGGCCAGGCCCCCGATCGCGCTCGTCGCCGACAGGGCGGCCAGCACCCAGGACACCGCCGACGCCCGGTGCATCGCCTCGGTGAGGGCCACCGCCAGCAGGTCCAGCGCCCCGAGGCAGAGCCCCACGGCCGCCGTCAGCAGCACGGCCCGCCGCAGCGCGGGCACGGCGCTCAGCCGCAGGCCGGGCGCGGCCGGTCCGTCGCCCTCCGTGCGGTGGTCCGGCTTCCCGCGCGGCACGGCGGGCGAGGTCGCCAGCGCCCCCGCCCCCACCGCGATCAGCACCGCGCCGGCCAGCACGGCGGCGGCGGGCCCGGTGACCGTCACCGCGACGCCCACCAGCAACGGGGCGGTGACGTACATCAGTTCCTCGGCCACCCCGTCCAGGCTGTACGCGCGGCGCAGCAGTTCCCGGTCGGGGACGAGGTCGCTCCACACCGTCCGCATGACCGGGCCGAGCGGCGGAGTGCAGACCCCCGCCGCCGTGGCGAGGACACCGAGGACCACGGGGGAGGCGCCCGGCCGCCAGGTGACCAGGGCGAGGACGGTGAGCAGCACCGCGTACAGACCGGCCATCGGCGGCAGGGCGCGGCGCGCCCCGTACCGGTCGATCAGCCCGGCACGGGCGGGGGACAGGAACACACTGGCGGCCCCGAACAGGGCCATGACGGTGCCGGCGGCGGAGTAGGAGCCGGTGGCGTCCTTGACGGCGAGCAGCAGGGCGAGCGGGGCGACTCCGTAGGAGAGCCGCCCGATCAGCGCGGCGGCGAAGGCGCGCGCGGCGTGCGGCACGCGCAGGACAGCGACGTATGAAGGAGTGGACACGATGGTCTTCCTCGGGAGGGTGGCGCGTATGCACCGCGCCACAGGTATGCGGGGACACCGGAGTGCCGCACCCGGTGTGCCGGGCGCGGTCTCGACGGGGTCCTACGCACGAGGAAGAAGAGACACGCGGGCAAGGTAGCAGAGGGCGCCGCTAGCCGACGACCCCCGGGTCGGCCGCCAGGATCTCCTCCGTGACCGTCCACAGCCGGGGCACGAAGCGCAGCACCTCGTCGCGCCGCGCGAGCAGGTCCCGGGTGTCCGCGATGCCGGTGAGGTCCGCGACCGCCTCCCGGAAGGCCGGCAGCCGTGCGGTGTGCAGCGCGGGCGCGTCCACGGCCAGCACGGTGTGGCAGCGGGCGAAGGTCGCCAGGATCCAGAACACCGCCTCCCGGTGGTCGCCCCGGTCGATGAGCTCGCGGCTGCCGTCGACGGCGATGGGCCGCGCCCGCTCCGTGAGGTCGCTGCCGAAGAAGAAGGGCGTGCGCACGACGGGGACCGTGGCGTCGAACGTCCCTGTCAGCTCGGCGAGATGGTGCCGCACCAGCGGCGCGGACACCTCCGCGCAGCCCAGGAGCCCCAGCAGCTCGGGGTACAGCGCCTCCTGCCCGTACGCGGTGAGCACCTCGCGTACGGCGGGGTAGCGCAGCCGGACGGTCGGGTTGCGCAGGGCGGCCACCAGCGGGACGTGCGTGGTGACCCCGGTGGGGAAGAGCCAGCCCAGCACCCGGGCGGCGAACGGCTGCGTGGTGTCCAGGGCGGCGAGCCGGCTCTCGACGCGGTGCCGGGCGTCCAGACACCGCCGCCGCACGTGGTCCCGCCGGGCGAAGCGCGGTGCGATGTACGTGTGCAGGGCGCGCAGCCGCCCCGTGGGGTCGTCGATGACGGTGTCCCGGCGGAAGCCGCCCGCCAGGTGGTACGCGCCCAGCACCGCTTCCGGGTCGGCCAGCAGGGACCACGGCTCGTAGGTGATCTCCAGCAGCGCGCCCCGGTGCGACAGCTTGCCGGGCTTCGCCGGTGCCTCGGCCCCCGCCGTCACCACGACCACGTCCACGTCCGAGGAGACCGGCAGCTCCGCGTCGTCCGGCCGCCCGACCGTGGACCCGCTGAAGTAGGCCCCCAGATAGTCCGGCGCGGGGCGGGCGTGCGCGGTCACCCAGTGCGCGGCGGCGGCGCGCGCCTCTCCGAGTCTCATGCCCGACACCTACGCGCCGGTCCGGCTCGGCGTCAAGCACGGGCGGCCCGCCGCCGGTAACGTCGGCGGCGTTCACCGCTCCGTCCCCCGAACGCCCGGTGAGGTATCCGATGCGCAAGATCATCTACTGGATGTCGATGTCACTCGACGGCTTCATCGAGGGGCCGGGCCGGAACATCGACTGGCATACGGTGGACGAGGAGCTCCACAGCTACTTCAACGAGCAACTGGCCGGTATGGGCGGCATGCTGGACGGCCGCGTCACCCATCAGCTGATGGCCGACTTCTGGCCCACCGCCGACCAGGACCCCGCCAACGAGGGGCCGATGGCCGACTTCGCCGTCATCTGGCGGAACATGCCGAAGTACGTCTACTCACGGACGCTGGAGCACGCCGACTGGAACACCACCATCGTCCGCGAGGTGGTCCCCGAGGAGGTCAGGGCCCTCAAGGAGCAGCCCGGCGGCGACCTCTCCCTCGGCGGCGCGGATCTCGCCGCGTCCTTCGCGGCGCACGACCTGATCGACCAGTACCGCGTCTACATCCACCCGGTCCTCATCGGCCGGGGCAAGCCGATGTTCCCGGCCGAGGACACCCTGCGGCGCCTCCGCCTCACGGGCAGCCGCACCTTCGGCACCGGGGTCGTGGAGCTCTGCTACGACCGCGCCGACCGGTGACGCCCCGGGACCGGCCCGGGACGCCACCGCTCCGTCAGCGGCCCGCCTGGAGCGCCGTCCAGGTGGCGGCGCCCACGATCCCGTCGGCCGTCAGCCCCCGCCCCGTCTGGTAGGAGCGCACGGCCGTCGCGGTCGCCGGGCCGAAGCTGCCGTCCGCGTCCACCGTCGAGCCCAGCGCCGCCGTCAGGGCGCGCTGGAGCCGCTTCACGTCCTCGCCCGTCGCGTCCTCGGCGAGCACCGGCGTGGTCCCGGCGGACAGCAGCGCCGTCCAGGTCCTGGCCCCCACGACCCCGTCCGCGTCGAGGCCGTGCGCCGACTGGAACGACGTCACCGCCGCCGCCGTGGCGGGCCCGAAGCTGCCGTCCGCCTCGCCCGCCGCGTACCCCTGGTCGTTCAGCAGCCGCTGGAGGGCGGTGACCTGAGGGCCCGTGGAGCCGGAGCGCTGGGTCGTGTAGGTGGCGAAGCTCAGCCCGTCGCGGGTCTCGCCGCCCGTCCCGGTGCCGGTCACCAGCTCCATGTAGCGGTCCCAGTCCCAATACGGGCCGGGGTCCGTGTGGTCGTTGCCCGGGGCCTCGCTGTGCCCGATGATGTGCGCCCGGTCCTTCGGGATGCCGTACTTGTCGCACAGCGAGGCGGTCAGCGCGGCCGACGACCGGTACATCGCGTCCGTGAACCAGGTCGGGTCGTCGATGAAGCCCTCGTGCTCGATCCCCAGCGCCGAGGCGTTGGCGCTGCGCGCGTGGTACGCGGTGTCGGCGTCCCGCACCATCTGGGTGATCTGCCCGTCCGACGACCGCACCACGTAGTGCGCGCTCACCTCGGACACGGGGTCCTGGAACCAGCTGATCGAGCCCGCGTACGAGCCCTGCGTGACGTGGATGACGATCTTGTCGATCTTCGCGGTCCGGCCGGTGGTGTAGTTGTTCGGGTCGGCCGGGACCCAGAGCGCGTCCGGGTAGTCGGCGCTCCGGGCACCCGAGTCCGTGGTCGCGACCCCGTCCCGCTCCGGGGAGACCGGACGCCCGGTCACCGTGATCCGCTCGCCGTCCGGGGTGAGCGCGTCGAGCCCGGCGGCCAGGAAGGTGTAGACCGTGTCGGCGTAGAGCGCGGCGGCCGTGCCCCGCGTACCGCTGTAGCGGGCGACGGCCGGGTACCAGGCGTCGAGGTCGTCGCGGTCCGTGGCGTCCAGGCCCAGCCCGTCCGCGTACCCGCGCAGCAGCGCCGCGCCGCCCAGGATGTTGGCGGCGGTGTCGGTGCGCAGGGTGGCGGCCGGTTCACCGGTGAGGGCGGCGGCCCGTTCCAGGGTGTGGTGCGTGGGGTTGCTGACCAGGTGCATCACGCCGAAGCCGCCCGCCTGGCTGGGGTGTCCGGCGTGGCCGTCGAGGCGGGTCTCGCCGTACCCGACGGCGGCGAGCAGATCGCGCGGCACGTCGAACGCCTCGGCGGCCCGCGTGAACGCCCGGTCCATCGGGTGCCCGGGGTCCGCCGCCGCGAGGGCCGGGGCGCCGGTCGCGGCGAGGACGGTGGCGGTGAGGGCCGCGAGAAGGGAGGCGCGGGTCCGGGCGGCGCGTGTGGGCATACCTGCTCCTGCTGTGTGGGGGAGGGCCGGCCGACGGGGCCGGGCGGCCGCGAAGCCTGCTCACGATAGAGAGCCACCACGGGTATGACAATCAGCCCGCAGGCGTGTCGAACCGCTTGCACTCCGGCGGAGTTGACGGGCCGTGAGTACGCGCGCGCCGCGTGGGATTCGTACACCTGGACGGCAGCCCACCGCACGGGGGAACGCGGGCCGGGCCCGCCGCCGACAGGGCGTATAACAGAGAACTCCGGACCGGCCGGCGTCCCCGATGGCACCCACATCTCACGCGGCAAGGCGTCACCGCGTACGACAGCGGAGAAGTGCCCGATGAGCATGAGCACGGCAGATGAGATCAGCACCTTGCTGACGGCGAACTTCGGAACCGACCCCGTGGCGATCCGGCCCGACGTGCCGCTCAGGCAGCTCCGGCTGGACTCGCTGGCACTGGAGGAGCTGCGGCTCCTCATCGAGGACCGGCTCGACGTCGATCTGGACGACGTCCAGCTCACCTCGCGCGACACCGTCGGCCAGCTGATCGACGCCGTGCACCGCAAGGCCGCCGCGTGACGGCCCCCCACCGCCTGCCGCCGTTCGCCGCGGCCGTCACCGGGGTCGGCCTCGTCACCTCGGCGGGGGTCGGCGCCGAGGCCACCTGGCGCGCGATCAACGACCCCGGGACCGCGCCCTGCGTGCCGCACCGGCCCGAACTGGCCGGGCTGCCCTGCGACTTCATGTACAGCGTGACCGGCCTCGACACCCGGGCCGTGCTCGGCGTCGCCGCGCACCGGCTGATGGACCGCTTCTCGCACCTAGCCGTCATCGCCGCCCGCGAGGCCGTCGCGGACGCGGGCCTGGATCCCGCCGTCTGGGACAGCGGCCGGGTCGCCGTCGTCATCGGCTCCGCCCACGGCGGCCTGCCCTTCTACGACGAACAGCACACCGCCCTCACCGAACGCGGCGCCCGCCGCGTCTCGCCCAAGCTCGCCCCGCTCACCGTCGTCAACGGCGCCGCCAGCAGCGTCGCCACCGACCTCGGCGCCCACGGACCCAGCCAGGCCGTCTCCACCGCCTGCTCCTCCGGCACCGTCGCCATCGGCACCGCCCACCAGATGCTGCGCACCGGCGCCTGCGACATCGTCGTCGCCGGGGGCGCCGAGTCCGTCTGCTCCCGGCTCCTGATCGCCAGCGCCTGCCGCCTCAAGGCCGTCTCCACCCGCATCGACGACCCGCAGGCCGCCTGCCGCCCCTTCGACACCCACCGCGACGGCTTCGTCGTCGGCGAGGGCGCCGGGCTCCTCGTCCTGGAACGCCCGGAGCACGCCCGCGCCCGGGGCGCCGCCGTCCGCGCCCACGTCACCGGCTACGGCTCCTCCAGCGACGCCTACTCGGCCGTCGCCCCCGACCCCGACGGGCTCGGCATCGAACGCGCTCTGCGCACCGCCCTGGCGGACGCCGGGATCGACCCGGCCGCCATCGGCCATGTCAACGCGCACGGCACCTCCACCGTCTCCAACGACCTGATCGAGACGGCCGTGCTCCGCCGGGTCCTGGGCGAACAGCCCCTCGTCACCTCCACCAAGGCGATGACCGGCCACACCCTCGGCGCCGCCGGAGGCATCGAGACCGCGCTCACCGTCCTCGCCCTCCAGCACCAGCTGGTCCCGCCCACCGCCAATCTCGACGCCCCCGACCCGGACATCCCGGTCGAGGTGGTGAGCAAGGAGGCCAGGCCCGCCGCGTTCGACGCGGCCGTCAAGACCTCGCTCGGCTTCGGGGGCCACAACGCGGCCCTCGTCCTCACCAGGTGACCGGGGCCAAGGACCAGACCTCATGACCGAAGAGATCATCCGCACCCGCACCGTCGACGGGTTCCGCTACCGCTACCGCGTCCTGCCGCAGCCCGCACCCCGCACCGAACCGGTCGTCGTCCTCGGCGGTGCCCTCCAGGGCATCCACGGCTGGCCGCAGATGGACGAGCACCTCGGCCCGCACGCCTCCGTGATCACCCTCGACCTGCCCGGCATGGGCGGCGCCGACCCGCTGCCGCCCGGCACCGACGACGGCCTCCTGTGTGCCGCCGTCACCGGCGTCATGGACGACCTGGGCGCCGACCGGGTCAACCTCTTCGGCTTCTCCTACGGCACGTCCATCGCCTTCGGCTGCGCCCGGCGCGACCCCGGCCGGATCGCCCGCCTGGTCCTCGGCGGCGTACCGTCGCACATCGGCGAGGCCCAGTGCCAGGACTGGGCGCGTGGGCTCGACCGGCTGGAGGCCGGGGACGCGGAAGGGCTCGCCGCCCTGGCCGCCGAGGCGCTGATGTGCCTGGACCCGGAACGGCCGGTCCACCGGCGGGGGCTGGCCCTGCGCTATGTGCGCCGGTCCTTCGTGCACGCCCTCACGCACTCCCCGCACGCGGAGCGCTCGCTGCGCCGGTCGCTGGAGCACCGCCCGGACTTCTCCGGCGGGCTGACCGGGGTGCCCGCGCTCGTCTTCGCGGGCGAGCACGACACCGTGACCTCGCCGGACCACCAGCGGGCCTTCGCGGCGACGATCGAGGGCAGCCGCTTCCTGACCATCGGGGATTCGGACCACTGGGTCGTCCTGGAACGCCCCGACGACGTGGCGGACCTGGTGGCCCGCTTCCTGACCGACCGGCCGCTGGAACCCGCCCCCGCGCTGCGGCCGGTCGCCCCGCTGCCGCGCCCGCGTGCGGAGGCGACGGCGGACGCGGTGGTGCCGCGGGTGGGCGGCTGAACCGCCCGCCCGCGGGGTGGGTCAGTGGTGCCCGTGGTGCCCGCCGTGGCCGTGGTCGTGCCCGTGGCCGTTCCCGTGCTCCGGGGCGTTCACGTCGACGCGGACGATCTGCGGGTCGTGGTCGCTCGCCTGGTCGGCGAACTCCGCGTTGATGTGCACCACGTCGTAGTCGAAGCGGCGCACGCCCGGGCTGGTCAGGATGTGGTCGAGGGTCTGCGAGTTGCCCTCGTACACATAGCTGTACTGCTCGTTCTTCGGCAGCGTGGTGATCAGTGGCTTCAGCACCTTGCCGTCGGTCAGCGCGCCCACGGTGGGCGAGAAGGCGAAGTCGTTGAGGTCACCGAGGACCACGACCCGCGCCGACTTGTCGGCCGCGAGCAGCGACTTGACGAAGGTGTTGACCTCCTTCGCCTGCTGCACCCGCTTGGTCTCCGAGCTGCGCACCGGCTCCTGGTAGCGGCCGTGCAGCGGCTGGTCCCCGCCCTTGGACGCGAAGTGGTTGCCGACGACGAACACGGACTTCCCGTGGAAGCGGAATTCACCCACCAGCGGCTTGCGGCTGTCGTCCCAGGCCGCGCTCGCGGGCGCGATCCGGCCCGGCGACACCGACAGCGTGACGCCCTTCCTCGTCTTCACGGCCGCGACCGGGGTCGTCGCGTCGCCGCCCGGACGGTCCACGAAGTCCACCCGCTTCGGGTTGAAGAGGAACACGTTGCGGATGTTGCCGCCGGGCTCGCCGCCGTCCTTCCCGTCCTGCGGGGCCACGTAACGCCAGGAGTAGCGCGGCCCGCCCGCCGCGACGATCGCGTCCGTGAACCGCTTCAGCGTCGCCTCGGAACCCACCGTGCCGTCGTTGACCGCGCCGTTGTCGTCCTGGATCTCCTCCAGCGACACGATGTCCGGCGAGGAGAGGTTGACCGCGACGCCCTCCGCCAGCGTGTCGAACTTCGCCTGGTCGTCGAGCGCGTCGAGGTTCTCCACGTTGTACGTGGCGACCGCGAGCTCCTTGCCCTTCTGCTTGCGCGTGACCTCGCGCTTCAGGTGGTGGTCGGTGACCTTGCCGAGCGCGGTGGCCTGGAGGTTGTAGCCGCCGTACGAGTCGTAGTCCAGGACGCCCGAGGTGGTGCCGGCGAGCACGTCGCCCACGTTCGCGGTGGGCACCGGCGCGGCCGGGTCCAGCGACAGGACCTTGATCCGGCCGGTGTTCTGGTCGGTGTACGAGGCGTAGAGCGTGCCGCCGCGCCGGGTCGGGTTCTGCTTCGGTGCGACCGTCACCCAGACCTCGTGGTACGCGGTGGTCGCGCCGGTCACGCGGGTGTCGGCGATCTGGACCCGGGTGCCCTCCAGGGACTCGTACAGGTCCAGCGCGTACGTCGACGGCTCCAGCGGCAGCGCGTCGATCGAGCCGCCCCCGGCCGAGGGCACGTACGCCGACGGGACCGCCTTCGCGTCCAGCACCACCGGGGCGGGCAGCGCGTTGCCGGAGGAGACGACCGTGACCTTCGGGGCGGTGATCTCGGTGACCGACTGGGTGGTGGTCGACGGGTAGTACTCGTCCACGGTGCCGCTGACCAGGACCGAGTCGCCCACCTGGACGGCCGGGGCGGCGGAGCCGGTGTACACGAAGACGCCCTCGCCGGTGCGCGGGTCGGCGTCCGGGGCGGTGTCCTGGATCCAGAAGCCGCGCGAACCCGAGGTGCGGACCGCCGTGACGACGCCGGGGACCCCGGTCACCGCCTTGCCGTCCAGCGGGGAGACCCGGGTGGTGCCCTGGATGTCGTGGATCCGCACGGTGCCGGGCTCGGTGGGGTTCCCCGGGTCGCCCGGGTCCTCGCCGCCGCCGGAGGTCTCGCCGGCCGCGTTGACCGGGGACGGGGTGGCCGCGGTCAGGTCGGCGGCGTTGTCGTCGGTGTCCGCGAGCGAGGCCGCCCGTGCCACGGAGGCGGTGGCCGAGGTGCCCTTGGCCGGTCCGCTGCCTTCCCGGACGACCGCGGTGCCGTAGCCGACCAGGTCCACGATCCGGGTGTCGGCGGCGCAGTCGGCGGCCGTCTTGCAGGTCAGCGGGGCCGTCCCGGAGACCAGGGCCACGGTGCCGGCCGTGGCGGACATCGCGACGGTGCCCGTGGCGTCCGGGGCGGGCAGGGCCACCGTGCCGCCGGTGCCCGCCGCCTCCGCGACGAGATAGCGGCCGCCCGGCGCGACGGAGCCGGTCAGCGCGGACACCTGCCACAGCGAGCCCGCCGACGGGGCGCCCGGCAGGTACTGGACGCTGAGCCCGTCCAGGCCGTACGCGGCCGAGCCGGCGTTGGCCAGCTCGATGAAGTCGCGGGTCAGCGTCGCACCGGAGTTCCCGCCGCCCCCGTACACCTCGGAGATCACGGCGGTCGCGGACGGGGCCGCGAAGGCGGCGGGCAGCGCGGTCGCCGAGAGCGTCACGGCGACCGCGCCGGCCAGCAGGGCGGAACGTGTGGTGGATATACGCACGGAGAATGCCCCTCAGAGTGTGGTGAGGGAGCACAAGCTATGCGCGTAGAACAGGCGATGACAAGGCATCAGGGGTGAATTCCGGAAAACGTTCGGTGACGAGCGGAGCTGTCCAGGATGCGGCGATGGTTTGACCGGGTTGAGCCGGTCCGGCTACGTTGCGCGGCATGCAGCGATCCGCACACCTCACGACGCGGGGTCACATCGACCTCAAGCGGGTGTGCTCCGCCGTGTGTCACCGCGCCTGAGGCACCACGCCCGCGCCCTCCCGCGCCCCCGGTCCCGTGCCTCCGCCGAGCAGACACCGCGCCCATCGCCGCCCCCGAGGTCTGGAAGACACGGTGAAGAGTCTCTCCGCCCCCGCCCGCCGCCCCCACGAGACCCGCACCACCCCGCTGCGCCGCGCCGACATACCTGCCCCGGTGCCGGGCCGCCGCCCGACCGGCACCGGCTCCGTCCTCGGCGCGATCCTGGACCACGGACCCGTCGCCCGGTCCACGGTCGCCCGTCTCACCGGCCTCTCGCCCGCCTCTGTCAGCGGGCACGTCGGCCGCCTCCTCGCCCGCGGACTGGTCCGGGAGAGCGCCGAGACCGCCGGGCCCAAGGGGCTGGGCCGGCCGCACATCCCCGTCGAGATCGACACCGGCGGCTATCTGGTGGCCGGGGCCCACATCGCCGTGGCCCACTCCACCCTCTCGCTGATGGACCTGCGCGGCCGGATCGTCGCCCAGGACCGCCGGCCCCACGGCTCCACCGACCCCCATCGCCTGCTCGCTCAACTCGCCGCCCGGCTGCCCGTGTTGGTGGACGCGCACGCCGAGGGGCGCGCCGTCCTCGCCCTCGGCCTGGCCACCGGCCACCGCGTCGACCCCGAGAGCGGCGTGATCGTCGCGCACCCCCAGCTCGGCTGGGAGGACGTCCCCGCCCGCGAGCTGCTCACCGCCGCGACCGGGCTGCCCGTCCATGTGGACAGCCACTCCCGCGCCCTGGCCCGGGCCGAGCAGTTGTTCGGCCAGGAGTCGACGCGGGCCAGCACCGTCCTGCTCTTCGTCGGCGCGGTCGTGGACGCCGCCTTCGCCACCGAGGGCGCCCTGCACCGGGGACCGCGCTCAGGGGCGGGAAGCGTCGCCCATCTGCCCCTGGGCGCAGGGGGATCGGGCGGTGCGGAGCCGTGCTCCTGCGGGCGGTCCGGGTGCCTCCAGTCGGAGGTCTCGGAGCGGGCGATGGTGCGGCGCGCCGCCGCCCAGGGGCTGGTGACCGGGTCCTTCCCGGAGCTGCTCGACCGGGCGCTGGCCGGGGACGCCCGGGCGGTGGCGCTGTTCCGCCGGCGGGCCCGGCTGGTCGGGCGGGCGGCGGCCCTGCTCCTCGACATGTTCGACCCGGAGGTCCTGGTCGTGGTCGAGCCGGGGGCCGGGCGGATGCCGGAGTGCCTGGCCGATCTGCGGGCTGAGGTGGCCGAGCGGTCGGTGGTGTGCGACGACCCCGAGCGGGCCGTGGTGCCGAGCAGCTTCACCGGGTCGGTCCTGGCCGTGGCGGGCGGGGCGGTGGCCCTCGGCTCGCTGTACACGGACCCGCTGGGGCCGTGGCCGGCGCTGCCCGCGGTGTCCTGACACCGGACCCGCCGCCCCTCCTCCGTAATCCGACTTAATTCAGTCAGTTGCATTGTTGACCGGCCGCGAACGGCCACGGGATGATGGATTCATGACCAGCCGACAGCGGAATTCAGCGAAAGCGTCCTCGATGACGCCGCGGTTCCGCTCGTCCGCGCCCGCAGCGCCGCGTTCCTGTCGCGGCCGCTGTCCGGGCCTCCGGTAAACACCCGCTGATATCCGGCGAATGTTCCGCGCGTCCGCGCGCGCCTCGCCGTGCCTGCACGCCTTCGCGCGATTCCAGCCGCCTTTTTCGTGCTGCCCTTTTCGGGCTTTCCACCTCCGGGAGACACGTTGACCGTCACTGTGCCCACGTACGCGGCCCAGGCCGCCGCCCCCGCTCCGGCGGGGATCGCCCCCGACCGCTTCCGGCAGGCGTTCCGCCGCTACCCCGCCGGGGTCGTCGTCATCACCACCGACTCCGGCCGCGGACCGGTCGGCTTCACCGCGACCTCGCTCACCTCGCTCTCGCTGACCCCGCCGCTGATCTCGTTCGGCATAGGGACCACCACCTCGTCGTGGCCGCACTTCGAGCACGCCCGTACGGCCGTCGTGCACTTCCTCGGCGCCGAACAGCAGCCCCTGGCCGCGACCTTCGCCACCAGCGGCATCGACCGCTTCGCCGCCCCCACCCGCTGGCACCGCCTGCCCGGCGGCGAGCCCCTGCTCGACGGGGTGGCCGGCCATCTGCGGGTGGAGACCGAGCAGATCGTGCCGGCGGGTGACCACCGCATCGTCATCGCCCGGGTGGTGGACGCCCAGCTCGACGAGGGCCGCAGCCCGCTGCTCTTCCACGACGGCTCCTACCTCTCCCTCTGACCCGGATCAGGACCTCTCCCATGGCACGCCACCGCATGTCCCCGACGCTCGGCCGCCGCTCGTTCCTCGCCCTCGGCGGCACCGCCCTCATCTCCACGCTCGCCGCCTGCTCGCCGCAGACGAAATCCGCGGCGAGCGTCGAACCGGCCGGAAAACTGCCGTCCGGAGCGCCGCCACCCGGTACGAAACTCTCCGTCGCCGTGCGTTCCACGCGCCTTCAACTCGGCCCCGCAGGACTGGAGAAGGACCTTCCCTTCACCGTTTCGCAATGGCCCAATCTGAGCGCGGGCCCCGATATCATCCAGGGATTCCGGGCCCATTCCATCGACCTGGCGGTCAACGCCGGAATTCCGCCGATCCAGGCCCACGCCATCGATGTGGGCGCGAAGATCGTCGCCGTACAGGTGCGGAACAACCCGTCATACGTCTTCGCCACCGCACCCGGCTCCGACATCCGGACCGTGGACGACTTCCGGGGCAAGAAGATCGGGTTCTCCCAGGGGCAGGCCCAGGGCGTCGTCGTGCTGCGGGCCCTGAAGCAGGCGGGCATCTCCAACAAGGACGTGGAACTGGTCGCCCTGCCCAGCACCCAGTTCCTCACCGCCCTCCAGTCCAAGCAGGTGGACGTCGCCCCGCTGGGCGAACCCACCCTCACCAAGTACCTCACCCAGTACGAGAAGGACGGGGCACGCGGCGTGAAGACCGACGTCGTGGACCTGCTCTCGGTGCTCTGGGCGCCCAACGAGGTGCTGAACGACCGGGCCAAGGCGGCCGCCGTCCGCAGCTTCATCCCGCTGTGGGCCCGGGGCCAGGTCTGGGCGTGGGAGAACACCGACGAGTGGATCGACACGTACTACGTCAAGGACCAGGGCGTCTCCCGGGAGGACAGCAAGCGCATCGTCGCCTCGCTCAACAAGCCGCTGTTCCCCGCCTCCTGGGACGAGGCCATCGCCTGGGAGCAGGAGACCGCCGACTTGCTCGCCGCCGGCGGATTCGTCCCGGAGCAGGACGCCGCCGAGCTGTTCGACCGCCGCTTCGAGGCGCTGGCGGCCCAGGCCGTACCCGCCGAGTACCGGGAGAAGTCATGACCGAGCTGCTGACCCACACCACCCGCCCCGCCGCACCACCGGTCGCGCCGCCGCTGAAGGCCGCCGCGCCCGCCTCCGCACCGAAGACCCGCAGACGGCTCGGCCCCGGCCGCGCCATCCCCTTCGGGCGGCTCATCGGCCCCGTCCTGGTCATCGCCCTGTGGTGGGCCGCCTCCGCCACCGGCTATCTCGACCCCCGGATCCTCTCCGGCCCCGGCACGGTCCTCTCCACCGCCTCGGACCTCGTCTCCAGCGGCCGGCTCCAGGACAACGTCCTCATCTCGCTCCAGCGCGCCGGGCTCGGCCTCTTCTTCGGGGTGACTGCCGGGGTCCTCCTCGCCGTCGCCGCCGGACTGAGCCGCACCGGCGAATACCTCCTGGACGGCCCGCTCCAGATCAAGCGCGCCATCCCCTCCCTGGCCATGCTCCCGCTGCTGATCCTCTGGCTCGGCATCGGCGAGCAGATGAAGGTCACCGTCATCGCGCTCGGCGTCGCGGTGAACATGTACATCAACACGTACGCCTCCCTCACCGGCATAGACAGCCGATACGTCGAACTCGCCGAAGGGCTCGACCTCAGCCGCGCGCAGTTCATCCGCAAGGTCGTCGTCCCCGGCTCGCTGCCCGGCTTCTTCGTCGGGCTGCGCCTCGGCGTCACCGCGTCCTGGCTCGGCCTGATCGTGGTCGAGCAGATCAACGCCACCAGCGGCATCGGCTACATGATGTTCCAGGCCCAGCAGTACGCCCAGTCCGACGTGATCATCGTGGGCCTGGTGGCCTACGGGATCTTCGGCTTCGCATCGGACGCGGCGGTACGCGCCGTCGAGAGGAAGGTCCTGTCATGGCGACGCACCCTGGCGGGCTGACCGCCCCCGGCGCCACGGCCCTGGCCCCGCGCCCCGCCATCCGCACCCGGAGACTGGTCCGCCGCTTCGGCGACCGCGACATCCTCAAGGAGCTCGACCTCACCGTCGCGCCCGGCGAGTTCACCGCACTGCTCGGCCGCAGCGGCTCCGGCAAGTCCACCCTGCTGCGGGCCGTCGCCCGGCTCGACCACACCGTCGAGGGCTCCGGCGAACTCACCGTCCCCGACCGGGTCTCGCTCTCCTTCCAGGACTCCCGGCTGCTGCCCTGGCTCCGGCTCATCGACAACGTCACCCTCGGGCTGCGCGGCCCCGGGGCCAAGGAACGCGGCCTCACCGCCCTGGCGGAGGTCGGCCTGGAGGGCCGCGACCGCTCCTGGCCGCACGAGCTGTCCGGCGGCGAGCAGCAGCGCGCCGCCCTCGCCCGCGCCCTGGTCCGCGAACCCGGACTCCTCCTCGCGGACGAGCCGTTCGGTGCCCTGGACGCGCTCACCCGGATCAAGATGCACGACCTGCTCCGCGAACTCTACGAACGCCACCGCCCCGCGGTGCTCCTGGTCACCCACGACGTGGACGAGGCCGTCGAGCTCGCCGACCGCGTCCTGGTCCTGGAGGACGGCCGGATCTCCGTCGACCTCACCGTCGACCTGCCGACCCCGCGCTCCCGCCGCGACCCGCGCTTCCAGGAGTACCGCGACACCCTGCTCACCGCCCTCGGGGTCGCCTTGCCGGGGGTCGCCCAGCCCCAGCCCCAGCCCCTCACCGAAGCGAAGAAGGACTCCCGATGACCCGCACGCCTGAGCGCAAGCAGCTCCACCTCAACGCCTTCCTCATGTCCACCGGCCACCACGAGGCGTCCTGGCGGCTGCCCGAGAGCCCGGCCGAGGCCAACTCCGACATCGAGCACTACAAGAACCTCGCCCGGATCGCCGAACGCGGCCGCCTCGACTCGCTGTTCCTCGCCGACAGCCCGGTCCTGATGGGCGACCCCGGCCGCCGCCCCGCCGCCAAGCTGGAGCCCACGGTCCTGCTCACCGCCCTCGCCGGCGCGACCCATCACATCGGGCTCATCGCCACCGCGTCCACCAGCTACAACGAGCCGTACAACCTGGCCCGCAGGTTCGCCTCGCTCGACCACGTCTCCGGCGGCCGGGCGGGCTGGAACATCGTCACCACCGCGGGCGCCGACGCGGCCCGCAACTTCGGCCTGGACGACACCCCGCTGCACCGCGAGCGCTACCGGCGCGCCGGCGAGTTCGTGGAGGTGTCCACCAAGCTCTGGGACAGCTGGGCCGACGACGCGGTGATCGCCGACAAGGAGCGCGGGGTGCACGCCCTGGCCGAGCGGGTCCGGCAGATCGACCACCGGGGCGAGTTCTTCCGGGTCGACGGGCCCCTCAACGTACAACGCCCCCCGCAGGGGTACCCGTTGCTGGTGCAGGCCGGGTCCAGCGAGGACGGCAAGGACTTCGCGGCCCGGTACGCGGAGGCGGTGTTCACCGCCCAGCAGACCCTGGAGGAGGGCATCGCCTTCTACAAGGACGTCAAGGAGCGCGCCACCGCCCTCGGCCGTAACCCGGACGGCATCAAGATCCTGCCCGGCATCGTCCCCGTCATCGGCGACACCGAGGCCGAGGCGCTGGCGCTCGACGCCGAGCTGGAGAACCTCATCGTCCCCGAGTACGCCAAGATCCAGCTCGCCAAGCGGCTGAAGATCGCCCCCGACGACCTCGACCTGGACGCGGAGCTCCCCGAGGACATCCCCACCGAGGACGACATCGAGGGCGCCAAGAGCCGCTACACCCTCATCGTGGAGCTGGCCAGGCGCGAAAAGTTGACTGTACGTCAGCTCATCGGGCGGCTCGGCGGCGGGCGCGGCCACCGCACCTTCGCCGGGACCGCCGAGCAGGTCGCGGACACCATCGAGCACTGGTACGACAGCGGGGCCGCCGACGGCTTCAACATCATGCCCGCCGTGCTCCCGTCCGGCCTGGAGGTCTTCGTGGACCGGGTGGTGCCGATCCTCCAGGAGCGCGGCCTGTTCCGCACCGAGTACACCGCGAGCACCCTGCGCGGCCACTACGGGCTGCCGCGCCCCGCCAACCGCCTCTTCGACGACACCGTCCGCGGCGCCGGCGACTACGGCATCGGTCTGGCGGAGGCCCGGTGACGGACTGTCCGCATCCGGGGACCGGGACCGGCACGGTCCGGCAGCCGTCGCAGCCGTCGCAGCCGTCGCAGCCGCAGCCCGGCTGGGCGCGGCGGCTGCTGGGCTACTGCCTGCGCCACCGCACCGATCTCCTCATGGCCTTCGGCGCCGCCGTGACCGCCGCCGTCGCCACCGCCACCCTGCCCCTCGTGCTGCGGCACGTGGTGGACGGGGTGGCGGCCGGCACCACCGCCTCGCTCGTCCCCTGGACCGGGCTCCTCGCCGCACTCGGCGCGCTCCGGTTCGGCGCGAGCTTCACCCGCCGCTACCGCTCGGGGCGGCTCTCCCTGGGGGTCCAGTACGACCTGCGCAACGACGCGTTCGCCGCGCTGCTCCGGCTCGGCGGCGCCCAGCAGGACGATCTGCGCACCGGGCAGGTGGTGAGCCGGTCCATCTCCGACATCACCCTCATCCAGACCCTGCTGCAATTCCTGCCCAACCTCACCGGCAACGCCCTGATGTTCCTGTTCTCGCTGGTCGTCATGGCGTTCCTGTCCCCGCTGCTGACCGTCGTGGCGCTCGTCGTCGGCCCGCTGCTCTGGCTGATCGCGCTGCGCAGCCGCCGCGACCTCTTCCCCGCCAACTGGCACGCCCAGCAGGAGGCCGCCGAGGTCGCCTCCACCGTCGAGGCGACCGTCACCGGCGTCCGCGTGGTGAAGGGCTTCGGCCAGGAGCAGCGCGAGCTGACCGGCCTCGAAGCGCGCGCCCGCCACCTGTTCGCGTCCCGGCTGCGCGTCGTCCGCTTCACCAGCCGCTACAACCCCGCCCTCCAGGCGGTCCCGGCCCTCGGCCAGGTCGCCGTGCTGGCGCTCGGCGGCTGGATGGCCCTGGACGGCCGGATCTCGCTCGGCACGTTCCTCGCGTTCACCACCTACCTGGGTTCCTTCGTCACGCCCGTACGCCAGGTCGCCACCCTGCTCACGGTCTGGCAGCAGGCCCGGGCCGGCGCCGAACGCGTCCTGGAGGTCGTGGACGAGGCCCCCGTCATCACCGACCGGCCGGAGGCCCGCGAACTGCCCGACGAACCCCCGGCCCTCTCCTGGGACGGCGTCACCTTCGGATACGGCGACGGCGCCCCGCTCCTGGACGGCTTCACCCTGGACATCCGCCCCGGCGAGACCCTGGCCCTGATCGGCCCGGCCGGCTCCGGCAAGTCCACCGCCGCCGCGCTGCTGCCCCGCTTCTACGACGTGCCCTCCGGCGCGGTACGGGTCGGCGGCACCGACGTCCGCGACCTCACCCTCGCCTCGCTGCGCTCCCGGACCGGCTACGTCTTCGAGGAGAGCCTGCTCCTCTCGGGCACCGTGCGCGCCAACATCGCGTACGGGATGCCGGACGCCACCGACGAGCAGGTGCGCGCGGCGGCCCGCATCGCCCGCGCCGACGAGTTCATCGAACGGCTCCCCGAGGGCTACGACACCCTCGTCGGCGAACAGGGCCTCACCCTCTCCGGCGGCCAGCGCCAGCGCATGGCGCTCGCCCGGGCCCTCATCGGCGACCCGGCCGTGCTCGTCCTGGACGACGCCACCTCCGCCATCGACGCCCGCGTCGAGGCCGAGATCCACCACCGGCTGCGCGCGGACGACCGCCGCCGCACCACGCTGATCATCGCCCACCGCCGCTCCACCCTGGAGCTCGCCGACCGCGTCGCGATCCTCGACGGCGGCCGCGTCACGGACACCGGGACACCCGACGAACTGCGCGGCAGATCCGCCCTGTTCCGCGCCCTCCTCGCCACCGACGACCGCGCCGACGACCGACCGGACGACGCCCTCGCACCCGACCCCGGCTGCCCCACCCCGCACCTGTGGCTGCGCCCCGAGGAGGACGACGACGAACAGCTGGAGGGCACCGCGGTCCGGGCCGCCCAGGCGCTCGCCGAAGCCGCCGCCACCTCCGGGCCCGGCCGCGCGGGACCCGGCGGCGGGGTGCTCGGCTCGGCCCCGCCCAGCCCCGAACTCCTCGCCGGTCTCGCCCGCCTCCCGCTGCCCGCCGCCGACCCGGAGGTCCCCACCGAACAGGCCGTCGCCGCCGACGCGCACTTCGGGCTCGGCGCCCTGCTCAGGCCCTTCCGGCTGCCGCTGCTCCTCGGCCTGCTGCTCGTCGCGCTCGACGCGGGCGCCCAGATCACCGTGCCGGTGCTCGTCCGGCACGGCGTGGACCGGGGCGTCGCCCATCAGGCCGGGCACATCCTGCTCGCCGCCTCGGCGGCCGCCGGGCTCGTGGTGGCCGCGAACTGGCTGATCGGCGTGGCCCAGGTGCGCACCACCGGGCGCACCGGCGAACGCCTCCTCTACACCCTCCGCGTGAAGACCTTCGCCCAGCTCCAGCGCCTCGGCCTCGACTACTACGAACGCGAACTCGGCGGCCGGATCATGACCCGGATGACCACCGACGTGGACGCCCTGTCGAACTTCCTGCAAACCGGCCTGATCACCGCCGTGGTCAGCCTGCTCACGGTCTCCGGGGTGCTCGTCGCCCTGCTGGTGATCGACGCGCGACTCGCCCTGGTGCTGCTCGCCGCGCTCCCGGTGCTGATCGCGGCCACCGCCGTCTTCCGCCACTACTCGGTCCCCGCCTATCGCGAGGCCCGGGAGCGGATCAGCGCCGTCAACGCCTGCCTCCAGGAGAACGTCACCGCGATCCGCGTCACCCAGGCGTTCCGCCGCGAGCGCCGCAACGCCGCCGACTTCGCCGTACTGGCCCGCGCCTTCCGCGACTCCCGGCTGCGCGCCCAGCGGTACATGGGCACGTTCTTCCCGTTCGTGGAGTTCCTCGGCACGCTCTGCTCGGCGGCCGTGCTCACCGCGGGCGCGGCCCAGGTGCGCTCGGGCGAGCTGAGCGCCGGCACCCTGATCGCGTTCCTGCTGTACGTGGAGCTGTTCTTCTCGCCGATCCAGCAGCTCTCGCAGGTCTTCGACGGGTACCAGCAGGCGGTCGTCGGCCTCGGCCGCCTCCGCGCCCTGATGAACACCCCCGCCGGCACCCCGCCCGCCGAGCGCCCCCGCCCGGTGCCCGACCTGCGCGGCGAAGTCGAGTTCGACGCGGTGTCCTTCGCGTACGCGGGCGGCGGCCACCAGGTCCTGCACGGGGTGGACCTGCGCATCGAACCGGGCGAGACCGTCGCGCTCGTCGGCGCCACCGGCGCGGGCAAGTCCACGGTGGTGAAGCTCCTCGCCCGGTTCTACGACCCCTCGGCGGGCGCGGTCCGGGTGGACGGGCACGACCTGCGCGAGCTGGACCTGGCCGGCTTCCGGCGCAGGCTCGGCGTGGTCCCGCAGGAGGCGCACCTGTTCAGCGGCACCGTCCGCGACGCCATCGCCTACGGGCGGCCCGACGCCACGGACGCCGAGGTGGAGCGGGCGGCCCGGGCGGTCGGCGCGCACGAGATGGTCGCCGGGCTCCGGCTCGGCTACCTCACCCCGGTGGGGGAGCGGGGCCGCAACCTCTCCGCCGGACAGCGCCAGCTCCTCGCCCTGGCCCGGGCCGAACTGGTCGACCCCGACGTGCTGCTGCTCGACGAGGCCACCGCCTCGCTGGACCTGGCCACCGAGCGCCGGGTCGCCGCGGCCACCGAGTCCCTGGCCCGTCGCCGTACGACCGTCGTCGTCGCCCACCGGCTGACCACGGCAGCCCGCGCGGACCGGGTGGTGGTGCTCGACGCGGGAACCGTGGTCGAGACCGGCACCCACACCGAACTGCTCGCCGCCCGGGGCCCCTACCGAAGGCTGTGGGACGCCTTCCGGGAGACCGGCCCCGGCGCGGCCGTCGATCACCTGAATGCCAGTCAACTCGTCAAGGAGAACGCACGATGACGCAGTACCGCGATTTCGGCCGCACGGGCGTGAAGGTCAGCCCGCTCTGCCTGGGCACCATGATGTTCGGCGCCCGCGGCAACCCCGACCACGACGACAGCGTCCGGATCATCCACCACGCCCTGGACTCCGGCATCAACTTCGTGGACACCGCCGACGTCTACTCGGCCGGTGAGTCCGAGACCATCGTCGGCAAGGCTCTCGCAGGCGGCCGCCGCGACAACGTCGTGCTCGCCACCAAGTTCCACGGCAGCCTCGGCACCGACCCCAACGAGCAGGGGAACTCCCGCCGTTGGATCATCCGCGAGGTGGAGAACAGCCTGCGCCGGCTGGGCACCGACTGGATCGACCTCTACCAGGTGCACCGCCCGGAGCCCGGCACCGACTTCGACGAGACCCTGGGCGCCCTCTCCGACCTGGTCCACCAGGGCAAGATCCGCTACATCGGCACCTCGACGTTCGAGCCGTCCGCCATCGTGGAGGGCCAGTGGACCGCCGAGCGGCGCGGCCGCGAACGCGTCGTCGCCGAGCAGCCCCCGTACTCCATCCTCGCCCGGGGCATCGAGCGCGAGGTGCTGCCCACCGCCCGGCGGTACGGCCTCGCCGTACTGTCCTGGAGCCCGCTGGCCGGCGGCTGGCTCTCCGGCCGCTACCGCAAGGGCTCCGGCCAGCCGGACTCCAGCCGCGCCGCGCGCCAGGCCGGCCGGTTCGACATCGCGTCCCCGGAGAACGCGGCCAAGCTCGAAGCCGCCGAGGCGCTCGCCCAGCTGGCCGACGAGGCCGGGCTCACCCTCGTCCAGCTCGCCCTGGCCTTCGTGCTCGAACACCCCGCCGTCACCTCGGCGATCATCGGCCCGCGCACCCTGCAACAGCTGGAGGGCCAGCTCGGCGCGGACCGGGTGCGGCTGGGCCCGGACGTGCTGGACCGGATCGACAAGATCGTCGCGCCCGGCACCAACCTCTCGTCCCGGGACGCCGGTTACCACCCGGCGGACCTCACCGACCCGGCCCTGCGCCGCCGTTCGCACCCCGCCGCGTGATCAGGCGGCCGGCACCCGGTCCAGGAAGCCGCTGACCGAGGCGATCCGGCCGTCCTCGGCGAGCGTCGCCACGTCGAAGCCGGCGACGGGCGCCGAGCCGTCGGGCGCGACCAGCTCCCACCCGAAGCGGACCAGCGCGTGATGCCCGTCCACCGCACCGAGCGGGCGGAACGTGAAGCCGGGGAACTGCTGCCGCGCCCCCGCGATGACGGCCGCCAGCTGCTCGTGGCCCCGTACGTCGGCCAGCGGGTCGGTGTACGCGGCCTCGTCGGTGAACGCCGAGGCGACGGCCTTCTCCAGCTCGTCCGGACCGGCGTTCCAGGCGGCGAAGTAGCGCTGCACGGCGTCGTCGTACGTGGTCATCGTGGGTCCCTCCGGTAAGGCTTCCGGCCGGGGGCCGGGAGCGCTGTGCTCGTGAGGAACACGATGTCCGAGGCCGCGCGGGGCGTCGATTACCTCCGGGGTAAGCCTCCGGGCAAGGGGGAGCGGACGGCCCTACGCCAGGTCTCCGCCGTCCGCGATGACGTGCACCGCGGCCTCCTCGGCGGAGGCGGCGGCGCCGTCGATCCCGACGTCCTCGCCCGCCGTGCTGTCCGGCTCGTCGATGTCCAGGTCCCGGGTGAGCCGCCCCGCGCGTACGGTGCCGACCTCGCGGTCCCACGGTTCGCCGTCCCCGTCCACGACATCGCCCACCCCGTCCCCGGGCGGGCCGTCGTGCTCGGGGCGCTCGCGGCCGAGCCGGCTCTCCAGGGACTCGCCCCGGTGCTGCTCGGCGGCGGTGGTGCCCACGTCGTCCACCGCGTAGGGGCGCTCGGGCGGTGAATACCCCCGGTCCAGGACATCGTCCACGTCCGGGTCGTCCAAGGTCTCCTCCGTGTCGAGCTGCTCGACCGGATCGGATGCCTCCGACTCCTGCTGGGGCTGATACACGTCGTCGCCCAGACCGGCGTCGTCCATGGCGCTTCCCTTCCCGCGGCGGGGCTCTCCTTCAGCATAGGCAGCCCCCGCCCGGACCCGCAGGACACGCCCGCCCCTGCATCCGGCCGAGGTCTGCGCAACCATGGACAGTGCAAGCCGGGAGCGCCCGAGGGGCCGGCCCGGAGAAGTTCGTCTGGAGAGCCCCGTCATGGATTATCCGGAGAGCTACGAGCTCGTCTTCCAGTCCTCGGCCGTGGAGGACGACGCCGTCACCGTCCACCGGACGGCACAGAGCGGCGCGGGCGGACATCCCGTCTACGAGGACGACACCGGCATCGTCCGCGCCGAGATCAGCGACCACGCGGAGGTCCGCATGCTCGCCAGCGGCGGCCACCAGCACCTGGGAGCGCCGATGGTGGTGCGCGAGGACGCCGCCTGAGACGGCCGACAACCGACGCCCGGCCCCCACCCGGACCGGGCGTCGTCGGCGTGCCCGTATCACGGGGACACGTACCCGTACATCATGCCCAGGCAGGACAATCCGGCCGGGCACCTCCCACACTTGGTCGAAATTTTGCCCCTGGTGAGGGGTAGCGGGAGGACACCAGGCAGACTCACCCTGTAGGAATCTCGCCACGAAGAGGATCACGAATGATCACGTTGAAGAAGGAAGACGGCCCGGCGGACCTGGACGGGGTGACCCACCTTTCCATCGGCGTCTCCTGGGACCCCACCGTCGGCAGCAGTGGCGGGCTGATGGGGAAGCTGAAGCAGAAGAAGGGCACCGACCTCGACCTGATCGCCATCGCGATGCAGGGCGAGGACCCGGTCCGGCTGGCCGGCCTGGACTCCCTGGACCCGCTGGGCAACGGCTCGCTGGCGCACAGCGGTGACAACCAGACCGGCAAGGGTGACGGCGACGACGAGACGGTCACCGTCGACTTCGCCAGGATCCCCTCGAACGTCACGTCGATCGTCTTCGTCGCCGCCGCGTACAAGAAGGGCAGCTCCTTCCAGAACGCGCGCAACGTCAGCATCAAGGTCTACGACGCGACAGGCGGCAGCAGCCAGCAGGTCGCCGACATCTGGCCGTCCCTGCTCACCAGCGACAACGGCTGCGCCGTGGCCAAGGCCATGCGCGTCGGCGCCGGCTGGAAGCTCCAGGTGATCAACGAGACCGGCAAGATCAAGCAGGGCGACGAGCACGCCCTGATGCGTTTCGCGATCAGCAAGTAGGCAGTACGGGTACGGCCCGGCCCCGGTCCGTGCGCGCCCGGTCAGTCGACCCGGCGCGCGCGGGCCGGGGCCGCCGGGTTTCCGGTGGCCAGCGGCGAGCGCGCCAGCTCCACGCACCCCGCCGCGATCAGCCCCAGGGCCAGCAGCTCGGGCAGCACCCACCAGCCGGTGCGCACCGTCTCGCCGAACAGCGTCACCCCGTACAGGATGCTGATCAGGGCGTCGCCCAGGGTCAGACACGGCTGTACGGCGACGAGCGTGCCGGCCTGAAGGGCGTTCTGGAGGAGGAACAGCGCCCCGACCCCCGCCGCCGCCATCGCGTACAGCTGCCAGGAGCTGAACAGCGCCCCCGCCCCGCCCGTGTCGAGCCGCGCCATCGCGTCCTTCATCAGCGCGGCGGTCAGCGCGTAACCGCAGGCGGCGGCCGTGGCCAGCAGGGCGGCCCGGACATCGCCCCGGGTGCCCAGCGCACCCGCGATCAGCAGCGCCTCGGCCACGCCCGTCAGGATCAGCGCCGGCACCCACGCCGCCCCGTGCACGGTGTCGCTGCCGCCACCCGGCGCGGCCGTCGCCATCCCGAGGGCCAGCCCGGCCGTCACGGCGGCGACCCCCGACCAGACCGCCCGGGGCAGCCGTGCCCGCATCATGAAACCGGCCAGGAGCAGGGTCGCCGGAAGCTCGATCACGAAGATCGGCTGCACCACGGAGATCGGTCCGGTGGCCAGCGCGACGGCTTGGCAGACGGCGGCGACGATGACCAGGGCGATCCCCGCGAGCCACACCTTCTGGCGCAGCAGATGGCCGATGAGCGACACCCGCAGGGCCTCGGTCTGCGGCGCGTCGAGGGCGGCCCGGCGCTGGAGCACGGACGCGGAGCCGTTGCTGAGGGCGGTCAGGACGGCGAACAGGACGGCGATCACGGGACCCATGATGGGGGCGGCCCGGCCGCGAATCCGGCTTCGCCGGGGGAGGGCGTGGCGCCCCGGTTGGTTCATGAGGACCGAATCCGGCCTCATTCCGCCGTAGCGTGCCGTCATGGCCGCGAAGAAGCAGACCCCCGCCGGTGCCGCCCCCGTGCTCACGCCCAGGGCCCTCGGCCGGGCGACCCTGGACCGCCAGCACCTGCTGCGCCGGACCGCGATGAGCGCGAAGGACGCCGTCACCCACCTCGTCGGCCTCCAGGCCCAGAACACCAAGCCGCCGTACTACCAGCTCCTGGCCCGGCTCCAGGGCTTCCGGCCCGCCGAACTGTCCTTGCTGATGGAGACGCGCGAGGTCGTCCGCATCGTCTCCCTGCGCTCGACCATCCACGCCCACACCGCCGAGGACGCCCTGACCCTGCGGCCCCTGGTGCAGGCGGCCCGCGACCGGGAGCTCGGGATCTTCCGCAAGGGGCTCACGGGCGTGGACCTGGACCGGCTGCGCGAGCTGAGCCGGGCGTACGTGGAGGAGGCGCCGCGCACCCCGAAGGAGATCCGCGAGCGGCTGCTGACCGAGTGGCCCGAAGCGGACCCGCAGGCCCTGAGCACCGCCGCTCGCTGTCTGCTGCCCCTGGTCCAGGTCACCCCGCGCGGCCTCTGGGGCATGAGCGGCGGCGTCGCACTCACCACGGTCGAGCACTGGCTCGGCCGCACGGCCGGCGCGGCCCCCGACATCGAGCGCGCCGTGCTGCGCTACCTCGGCGCGTTCGGCCCCGCATCGGTGAAGGACATGCAGACCTGGGCCGGGCTGACCCGCCTGAAGGAGGTCTTCGAGCGGCTGCGGCCCCGGCTCGTCACCTTCCGCGACGAGCACGGCACCGAGCTCTTCGACCTGCCCGACGCCCCGCGCCCCGCCGAGGACACCCCCGCCCCGCCCCGCTTCCTGCCCGAGTTCGACAACGTCCTCCTCGGCCACGCCGACCGCACCCGGGTCATCCCGGCGCCCCTCAAGGGCCTCAACGGGGTGGGCAACCAGACCTACGGCAGCGTGCTGGTGGACGGGCTCTTCGCGGCGGTCTGGCGGCTGGACACCCCGCGCGACGCCCCCGCCGTCGTCACCGTCCAGGAGGTGCGCCCGCTGACCCCCGCCGAGCGCGACGCCCTGACGGAGGAGGCGATGGACCTGATGGCGACGATGGCCTCAGCGACGGAGCGCGACGTCCGGTTCCGGTCGTTCGTGGACCTGGGGCGCTGACGGCGGGGCGGAGGTGAGGGACGGATGACGGAGCGGGGGGACGTCCGACGGCGGGACGCCCGACGCGTCGGGGGAGGCCCGACGCGTCGGAGACGCCCCACAGCGCGGGACGCGCCTACGGCAGCAGCCCCGCCCGGCGCGCCGCCACCACCGCCTCCAGCCGCGTGTGCGCCCCCAGCCGTCGCATCGCGGACCGCAGATAGCCCTTCACCGTCTCCGGGCGCAGCCCCAGCCGGTCCGCCGCCACCGCGTTCGTGGCGCCCGCCGCGACGCACGCCAGCACATCGATCTCGCGCGGAGCGAGCCGGACCTCCCGCTCCCCGGGCTCCCGGGCGCCCGTCGCCGAGGCCAGCCGCCCGCACACCGCGAGCAGCTCGTCCCGCAGCGCCGGGTCGAGCACCTTCGGCATCAGGGCGCGCAGCTCGCGGTGCGCCTCCCGGACGTCCTCCCAGGCCGCCACGGCCGCCGCCGCCCCGGCAGCGGCGTCCGGCTCCGGTCGGCCCGCCGCCAGCAGCTGCCGCACCTCGTCCCGGACCACCAGCGCCTGCTCCACGTCACGGGCGGCGGCGACCGCCGCGTCGAACGTGCGGTCCCCCAGCGTGAGCGGCTCACGCAGCGCCCCGTACAGCACACCCCGCACCTCGCGCCGCACCACGACGGGGACGGCGACCACCGAGCGCAGCCCCTCCGCCGCGACGGCCGTGTCGTACTCGTGGCTGATGTGGCGCGAGGAGCGGTAATCGGTCACCGCGCACGGCCGCGACAGGGCCATGGACTTGCCGCCCAGGCCGCTGCCCGACGAGATCACGAGACCCCGCAGCGCGGCCGTCCGCGCACCGTTCACCTCGGCGATCCTGGCGTGGCGGCTGTCCGAGAGCAGCCCGCCGAACGCCACCGGCAGCCCGCTCGTCCGGCGCAGCCGCAGCAGCGCCGCTTGCATCTCGACCGCCTCGACGGATTCCGGCACGCTGCCGCCTCTCTGCCCGGCCCCGATGGAATGGCGGCCCCGCGACACCCCCGTCCGGGGGTGGTGAGACCTGGGTCACTGTTTACATCATGTGAGGAGCCATAGGACCGACCGGGTCGGTAAAGAGGAGGGCACATGCCGGAAACGAGTGCGACGGAGACGTTCCGGGCGGCCCGGGACTTCCTGCTCCGGCACCGCGAGGACTACGCCGCCGCCTACCAGGGCTTCCGCTGGCCCCGCGACGACCACTTCAACTGGGCGCTCGACTGGTTCGACGTCATCGCCCGCGACAACGACCGCACCGCCCTGCACATCGTGGAGGAGGACGGCACCCGCACGGAGGTGTCGTTCGCCGAGATGTCCGCCCGCTCCGACCGGGCCGCGAACTGGCTGCGTGCCCAGGGCGTACGCGAGGGGCACCGCATCCTCGTCATGCTCGGCAACCAGGTCGAGCTGTGGGAGACCGCGCTCGCCGCGATGAAGCTCCGCGCGGTCGTCATCCCCGCGACCCCGCTTCTGGGACCGGCCGACCTGCGTGACCGGGTCGAGCGCGGCCGGGTCCGGCACGTCCTGGTCCGCGACACCGACACCGCGAAGTTCGCCGAGGTGCCCGGCCGCTACACCCGTATCTGCGTCGGCGCCCCGACCGAGGGGTGGCTCGACTACGCGGACGCGGCCGGGGCCCCGGGCACCTTCACGCCGGACCGCGAGACCGACGCGGACGAACCGCTGATGCTCTACTTCACCTCCGGCACGACCGCCAGCCCCAAGCTGGTCGAGCACACCCATGTCTCGTACCCCGTGGGCCACTTGGCGACGATGTACTGGATCGGGCTCAAGCCCGGCGACGTCCACCTCAACATCTCCTCGCCCGGCTGGGCCAAACACGCCTGGTCCAACCTCTTCGCCCCGTGGAGCGCCGAGGCGACCGTCTTCATCTTCAACTACACCCGCTTCGACGCCGGCCGCCTGATGGCCGAGATGGACCGCTCCGGCATTACGAGCTTCTGCGCCCCGCCCACCGTGTGGCGCATGCTCATCCAGGCCGACCTGACCCAGCTGAAGACCCCGCCGCGCGAGGTCGTCGCCGCCGGTGAACCGCTGAACCCCGAGGTCATCGAGGCGGTCCGGCGCGCCTGGGGCGTCACCATCCGCGACGGCTTCGGCCAGACGGAGACCGCCGTCCAGGTCGCCAACACCCCCGGCCAGGCCCTCAAGCCCGGCTCCATGGGGCGCCCGAGCCCCGGCTTCCGGGTGGTCCTGCTCGACCCGGTGAGCGGGGAGCCAGGCGCGGTCGAGGGCGAGATCTCGCTCGACCTGTCGACGCACCCGGTGGGCCTGATGACCGGCTACCACGGCGACCCGGAGCGCACGGCCGAGGCGATGGCCGGCGGCTACTACCGCACCGGTGACATCGGCTCCCGCGACGAGGACGGCTACATCACCTACGTGGGGCGCGCCGACGACGTCTTCAAGTCCTCCGACTACAAGATCTCCCCGTTCGAGCTGGAGAGCGCCCTGCTGGAGCACGAGGCGGTGGTCGAGGCCGCCGTCGTCCCGGCCCCCGACGACGTCCGCCTCTCCGTCCCGAAGGCGTACGTGGTGCTCGCCGAGGGCTGGGAGCCCGGCCCGGACACCGCCAAGGTGCTCTTCGCCCACTCCCGGTCCGTGCTCGCCCCGTACAAGCGGGTGCGGCGGCTGGAGTTCGCGGAGCTGCCCAAGACCGTCTCCGGCAAGATCCGCCGGATCGAACTGCGCGAGCGCACCGCCCAGGGCGGCGGCACCGAGTACGCCGAGGGGGACCTGGCATGACCGAGCTCTCGTACGCGCACGGCACGGGCACCACCGCCCTGCTCGGCGACACCATCGGGCGCAACCTGGACCGGGCCGTCGCCGCCTGGCCCGACCGCGAGGCGCTGGTCGACGTGCCGTCCGGGCGGCGCTGGACGTACGCGGAGTTCGGCGCGGCCGTCGAGGAGCTGGCGCGGGCCCTGATGGCGTCGGGCGTGGCCAAGGGGGACCGGGTCGGCATCTGGGCGGTCAACTGCCCCGAGTGGGTGCTCGTCCAGTACGCCACCGCCCGCATCGGCGCCGTCATGGTGAACATCAACCCCGCTTACCGGGCGCACGAGTTGGAGTACGTGCTGAAGCAGGCCGGGATCACCCTGCTGGCCGCCTCGCTCGCGCACCGCACCAGCGACTACCGGGCGCTGGTCGAGGAGGTCCGCGCCAACTGCCCGGAGCTGCGCGCGGTGCACTACATCGGCGACGACTCCTGGGACGAACTTCTGTCGGTGGCCGATCGAGTGACGGCTGATCAGCTCAGTGCCCGCGAGGCCGAGCTGTCCTGCGACGACCCGATCAACATCCAGTACACCTCGGGCACCACGGGCTTCCCCAAGGGCGCGACGCTCTCCCACCACAACATCCTCAACAACGGTTACTTCGTAGGTGAGTTGGTCGCCTACACCGAGCAGGACCGGGTCTGTCTGCCGGTGCCCTTCTACCACTGCTTCGGCATGGTGATGGGCAACCTCGGCATCACCTCGCACGGCGCCTGCATCGTGATCCCCGGTGGCTCGTTCGAACCGGCCGCCGTGCTGAGCGCCGTGCAGCAGGAGCGCTGCACCTCCCTGTACGGGGTGCCCACGATGTTCATCGCCGAACTGAACCTGCCGGACTTCGCCTCGTACGACCTGTCCTCGCTGCGCACCGGGATCATGGCGGGGTCGCCGTGCCCGGTCGAGGTGATGAAGCGGGTGGTGGCCGAGATGCACATGGACGAGGTGTCCATCTGCTACGGCATGACGGAGACCTCCCCGGTCTCCACGCAGACCCGCCGCGACGACGACCTGGAGCGCCGCACCGGCACCGTCGGCCGCGTCATGCCGCACATCGAGGTCAAGGTCATCGACCCCGCGACCGGGGTGACCCTGGAACGCGGGCGGTCCGGCGAGCTGTGCACCCGGGGCTACAGCGTGATGCTCGGCTACTGGGACCAGCCCGAGCGCACCGCCGAGGCCATCGACGCGGGGCGCTGGATGCACACCGGGGACCTCGCGGTGATGCGCGAGGACGGCTACGTACAGATCGTCGGCCGCATCAAGGACGTGATCATCCGGGGCGGCGAGAACGTCTACCCGCGCGAGATCGAGGAGTTCCTGTACCGCCACCCGAAGATCGCCGATGTGCAGGTGGTCGGCGTGCCCGACGAGCGTTACGGGGAAGAGGTGCTGGCCTGCGTCATCCCCGCCGACCCGGCCGACCCGCCCGCTCTGGACGACGTACGGGCTTTCTGCGAAGGGCAGTTGGCGCACTACAAGATTCCGCGCCTGCTCCGGATCCTGGAGACCTTCCCGATGACGGTGAGCGGCAAGGTCCGCAAGATCGAGCTACGGGAGACCTACGGGCGCTAGCGGCTCAGGCCGCCTCGATCACGTCCCCCGCGTCGCCGCGCGTCGCCGCCGCCCACTGGAGGAGCAGCACCTCGTACGCGGCGGACTCCACGGGGGACCAGTCCTGGCCCGCGCGGGCGTCCACGAGCGCGCGGATCGCCTCGTTGGCCTCCAGGGCGGAGCGCCTGGGGAGCGCGGGGGCGTGCGCGGGCGTGTCCGAGGGTGGTGAAGTCCGTGGAGTTAAGACCATGCGCTCCACTGTAGGGCCCGCCACTGACAACGAACCGCACATCGGGGGCCGTTGGCCAGAACGTGACGGATCACACGCAGGGTGGCCGGTCGGTTTCTGTGAGGCACGACACGTGGCCCGGCCCGGGTGTCCGATTCTGATGGGTGCGCGCGGTCAGGCGCCGGTGCTGACCAGCTCGTCCGCCGCGCCGTTCACCGGCTGCGGCGTGCCGGTGAGGTCCAGGACGAAGAGCGGCACGCGTAAGGTGTCCGCGCGCTTCCGGGCCTCCGGCGTATAGCCCGCGAGCGAGAAAAGCACCCCGCGCACCGAGCCGTTGAGCGCGTTGAGCCACAGGCACTCGACGTCGCGGAGCGCGGTCGGCCGGGTCGTGGAGTCGACCTCGGCGATCAGCCCGGCCGCCCGCAGGTCGATCCGGGACGCCGGCCGGTTCACCGGGTGCGTCACGTCCCGGAACCCCAGCCAGGACAGATAGAGCGCCGCCGCCGCGACCGCGTCCCGCGCGGTACGGATGGTCAGCGGCCGGAACGCCGGACGGGGCGCCGCCGCCGTGCGGGGCAGCGGTATGTGTGCGGGCCGGACCGCCCCGGCGGCCGCCACCGGCCGCACCGGCACCCGCAGCACCGCGCCGCACGGGCAGCACAGCTCGGGCTGCGGCCACTGGTCGTGCCGTCCGCAGCCCCGGCACCGTACGGTCACCCAGTCGTCGTTCCAGGTGCGATGGGTGATCGGGACGACGGGTGCGCCGCGCAGCAGCGGCGGGGCGGTCGGCTCCCCGCACGGGCACGGGTAGACGGGGGTCACGTACGCGTGGTCGCGGCGACAGGCCGGGCACCGTACCGGCACTGACTCCACCCCGTGCTCCCTCCGTACCACTTCCGTAATCCCTCCATGCTCCCCCAAGAGCCCGCCGCCGGGAGCGGAATCGCTTCACTGGGCGCCTCTCTCCGCGCCGCTTCCCCCTCCCTTGACGGCGGTCCGGACGCGGCTTAGATTTGCTTCCACATAACAGAAGAAGTTTTCCGCAATGCGGAACCGGTGATGTGGTGCTCTCAGGTGGCGCGACAGAGCCCGACTCCATCCCCGACTCCACCCAGGGACGAGCAGGAGCACTCAATGCCTCGTATGACCGCTGCCCGCGCGGCAGTCGAGATCCTCAAGCGCGAAGGCGTCAGCAACGCGTTCGGTGTGCCCGGCGCCGCGATCAACCCCTTCTACGCGGCCCTCAAGGCGGCCGGCGGCGTCCACCACACGCTCGCCCGCCACGTCGAGGGCGCCTCCCACATGGCGGAGGGGTACACCCGGGCCCGCCCGGGCAACATCGGCGTCTGCATCGGTACGTCGGGGCCCGCCGGCACCGACATGATCACCGGCCTGTACTCCGCGATCGCGGACTCGATCCCGATCCTGTGCATCACCGGCCAGGCGCCGACCGCCGTCCTCCACAAGGAGGACTTCCAGGCCGTCGACATCGCCTCGATCGCCGCCCCGGTCACCAAGGCCGCGACGACCGTCCTGGAGGCCGCGCAGGTCCCGGGCGTCTTCCAGCAGGCGTTCCATCTGATGCGTACGGGCCGCCCCGGCCCGGTCCTCATCGACCTGCCGATCGACGTGCAGCTCACCGAGATCGAGTTCGACCCCGACCTGTACGAGCCGCTGCCGGTGCACAAGCCCGCCGCGACCCGCAAGCAGATCGAGCGCGCCCTGGAGATGCTGAACGCCTCCGAGCGTCCGCTGCTCGTCGCGGGCGGCGGCATCATCAACGCCGACGCGTCGGAACTCCTGGTCGAGTTCGCCGAGTTGACCGGAGTCCCGGTCGTCCCGACCCTGATGGGCTGGGGCATCATCTCCGACGACCACGAGCTGAACGCCGGCATGGTCGGCCTCCAGACCTCGCACCGCTACGGCAACGCGAACTTCCTGGAGTCCGACTTCGTCCTCGGCATCGGCAACCGCTGGGCCAACCGCCACACGGGCAAGCTGGACGTCTACACGGAGGGCCGCACCTTCGTCCACGTGGACATCGCGCCCACCCAGATCGGCAAGATCTTCGCCCCGGACCTCGGCATCGTCTCCGACGCGAAGGCGGCGCTGGAACTGTTCGTGGAGGTCGCCCGCGAGCTGAAGGCGGCGGGCAAGCTGGCGGACCGCTCGGCATGGGCGGCGTCCACCCAGGAACGCCGTGCGACCCTGCAACGCCGTACGCACTTCGACAACGTCCCGCTGAAGCCGCAGCGGGTGTACGAGGAGATGAACCGCGCGTTCGGCCCGGAGACCCGGTACGTCACGACGATCGGCCTCTCCCAGATCGCGGGCGCCCAGATGCTCCACGTGTACCGCCCGCGCCACTGGATCAACTGCGGCCAGGCCGGCCCCCTGGGCTGGACGATCCCGGCCGCGCTGGGCGTCGCCACGGCCGACCCGGACGGCTCGGTCGTCGCGCTCTCCGGCGACTACGACTTCCAGTTCATGCTGGAGGAGCTCGCGGTGGGCGCCCAGCACCGCATCCCGTACGTGCACGTCCTGGTCAACAACTCGTACCTCGGCCTGATCCGCCAGGCCCAGCGCAACTTCGACATCGACTTCCAGGTCAACCTGGAGTTCGAGAACCTCAACTCCCCGGAGCTGGGCGTCTACGGCGTGGACCACGTCAAGGTCGTCGAGGGCCTCGGCTGCAAGGCCATCCGCGTCACCGAGCCGGACCAGCTGCTGCCGGCCTTCGAGGAGGCAAAGAAGCTGGCCGCGGAACACCGCGTCCCGGTGGTGGTCGAAGCGATCCTGGAACGAGTCACAAACATCGCGATGAGCGGCACGGACATCGCGTCGGTCAACGAGTTCGAGGACGTGGCGACGGACCCGTCCCACGCACCTACGGCGATCAGGCCGTACGCGGGGGCGTAACCCGGTAGCGGCTGCGGCCCATCCCCGAAGAGCACCTACGGATCCGCGTAGGTGCTCTTCCGCCTCGCGGCCTGTCAGCCCCGCAGTGCGACGCGGATACGGTTCCCGTCGGGATCGGCGGCGAGGAAGGTCAGCCCGAACCCGGCATCGTGAGGCTCGCGCAGGATCGTGATGCCCATGGACTGCCACCGCTGGAAGATCGCGTCGACGTCTTCGGGTCCCCTGTCGGTGGCCACGCACACCTCACCGGTGCGCGGGACGTCCGGTGACAGATCCTCGAACTGGCCGGACCACAAACCGAGGTCAGCGCCCGGCCCGAGGTCGAAGGTGATGTATCCCGGAGTCTCGAACGAGGGACTCATGCCGAGGAGGTCGCCGTAGAAGCGTGCCGCGGCGGGAGCGTCGTTGACGTAGACGATGGACACGACGGATGTGGTCATGGTTCTTCCTTCTCGCAGGTCGTGGGTACGCACCCACCAGCCTCACCGGGAAATGCGCCGCATCATGTCGCAATTCTTGGAAAACTCGGTGCGTGACCCCAGACCGCTTCTTCTCCCTGATGCTGCTCCTGGCGTCGAGAAATGCCGTGACCACGCAGGAACTCGCCTCGGCGCTCGGGGTGTCCCTTCGAACCGTCACCCGGGATCTGAACTGGCTTCGTGACGCCGGTCTGCCGGTGACCGCGCAACGGGGCCGCCTAGGAGGCGTGACGATGCTGCCCGGGTCCGGGCCCGACCTCACACGACTCACCCCGGGCGAGCGTGATCACCTCTCGCTCGCCGGGCTGGACGAGAAGCAACGTGCGGAGCTCGACGCGGCGGTCGAAAGCCGGCGCGCACTCGCCAAGATCGCCGCTGCACAGCTCCGTCGAGTTGATGAGCTCCTGCCGCTCACCGACGTAGTGCACGTGGACAGCCGTCCCTGGCTCCAGGCGCGACTCTCCGGCACGACTCCGGCTTCGCTGATCGGCCCGGTGCGGCGAGGGCGTCGGCTGCGAATCACGTACGACAGCCCACGCGAGCCACGTCCACGCGACCTGGTCGTGGACCCCTACGGGCTGTTCGCCAAGGCGGGCACCTGGTACCTCGTGGCCGACTTTGCCCGGGAGCCGCGGATGTACCGACTCGAACGGATCACCACGTGGGATGAAGTCGACCAGCCACGACGGATCCGCGACAACCAGACGCTGGCCGCCGTCGCCGCAGCGCTCATCGACCAGTGGGAACACAACCACGCTGCAGTAGAGGTCAGCGCCACCATCGACCGGGCCCAGATCGAGCGAGCGCGACGGATCCTCGGCCAACGACTCGTCCAGGACGACCAGGAGGAATCCACCACCGGTCACCGGGTGAGGATCCACTTCCCGCACCTGGAGGACGTGCGAACACTGCTCCCCTTCGGTAGCGCCATCACGGTGCACGGCCCCGCCGAAGCCAGAACCCACCTCGGCAACCTCGCCACCGCCCTCGCCCACCACTACGCCCCGCCACCCACGTCCTGACCCGCCCAACACCTGGTGCAGTGACTGGACGGGTGCGGTGACCCCTGGTGGAGACCGAAGCGGGCAGGAAGATCACCCGTCGTTCTCCCGAGGAGATGACCGGGTGGAGCGCGCTGTGGCGCGCCGTCAGACCGCTGCCGCCTGTGGTCGGCCGTTGCGAGGTTGCATGGATCAGGGCCGGAGGTGTGGAGTCGGTGCCCACCTGCGGGCATGGTCGCGGCCGGCCGACGGCAACCGCATCCGCTTGTGCGGTGGTGTCAGGCGGGTTTGGGGGTGATGCTCACCGCGCGGTAGTCGTAGCCGTCCTGCTTGAAGCCGGGGGCTTCCCAGACGAGATCGACCTTCTGTCCTGGTGGCAGCGTGCGGAAGCCGGGCGCCTGGATGTCGGAGTAGTGGCCGAAACACCCTCCGGGGGTCTCGGGTGAGTCGAGGACGCCCCAGCCCTCCTCGTCCCTCCACTCACGCACGGTCGCAGTCACGACCGCCGTCTCCTTGCGAATCCTTCCGCGACGGCTCATGTGTCGTTCCGTTCCCTTCACTCGTAGCCGCAGGTGCGGCCGCTCGGTGATCATTCCAAACCTGCTGGCGCCGCGGGTCCCATTTCCTCGGCCCAGCGCCGACTCCAGGCGTCCAGCGGGCTCAGCGCATCGACGAGATCGCGGCCGAGCAGGGTCAGGCGGTAGCCGTCGCAGTCCAGGACGAGCAGTCGGGCGGCGGACAGCTCCTCGATCCGGGTGCTGAGCACGCTGGACGACATGCGCTCGCAGCGACGCTGCAACTCACGGAAGCCGACCGGGGCTTGGCTCAGTTCCCACAGGATCCGCATCGTCCATCGTCGTCCGAGGAGGTCGAGTGCGGCCATCACGGGACGTCCCGATGAGGACCCCCGGACCGGCTCACCCGGACGTGGTGCTCTGGCTTCCATGGTCGCTCCTTGCGCTTCGGTTCTCGAAGCATCATAGTGGTTCGAAATTCGAAGCAGGAGGTGTCGAGATGTCGCGCATCGAACCGCTCACCCCGCCCTACACCGCCGATATCGACCGGGCGCTCCGCCGGTGGATGCCGCCAGGTGTGCCGCACGAGCCGCTCGCGCTGTTCCGCGTTCTGCACTGCAATCCGGAGCTGGCCTCACGCATGTTCGCCCTCGGCGCCGGACTGCTGGGCCACGGGCTCCTCCCCGCCATGGGCCGCGAGATCGTCATCGCCCGCGTGACCGCGCGATCCGCGTGCGCCTACGAATGGGGCGTCCACGCCGCGACCTTGGCGCCGCAGGCCGGACTGGGCCCGGGACTGCTCCGGGCGACTGCCCAGCCCGACGCGGTGGGCTGTGCGCCCTGGTCGCCGCGCCACGCGGCACTGCTCCTCGCGGCTGACGAACTCAACGACACGGCTCAGCTCACGCAGCCGGCCTGGGACGCCCTGCGCACGTACTACGAAGAAGCCCAGGTACTCGAACTGCTCGTACTGATCGGCTGGTACCGAACCATCAGCCTTCTGGCCAACGGGCTTCTCCTGGAAGAGGAGCCCTGGGGTGCTCGTTTCCCCGAGGTCACCCCGTAAGCCGGACACACTCATCACCCCACTCTGGAGGTTCCATGCCCAAGGGCTACTGGGTCAGCGTCTACCGCACCATTTCGGACCCCGAGAAGCTGGCCGCCTACAACAAGCTGGCCCCTTTGGCCGTCAAAGCCGGGGGCGGTCGGGTCCTCTCCCGTGGCACTCGGGTCGAGGCATACGAGACGGGAATCGCCAAGCGCACCGTCCTGGTCGAGTTCGACAGCTTCGAGCAGGCCGTCGCGGCGCGCGAGAGTGCGGCCTATCAGGAGGCGCTGACCGCCCTCTCCGACGGCGTCGAGCGCGACTTCCGCATCGTAGAAGGCCTCGACTGACCGAGGTTCAGAGGGGCGTCACCGAAGTTCCTTGGAACAGGTTGGGGATGCACGGGAGCTCGTGCCTGGTCACGTCGACGCTCTGAAGGCGGTTGGCATGGCGGTGAGGGCGGTCGGGGGCGCGCAGCCCACTGACGCCTCCGTAGCCGCGTGGGAAACAATGACGCCATGGAGCCAACCAGTCGGATCATCGTTGCTTTGGATTTCGACAACCGCCGAGCGGCTGAGGAAGTCGTCGACCGGTTGGGCGCGGAGTGTCGTTTCTACAAGGTCGGATTGGAGCTGCTCACCGCGGCCGGACCGGACCTGATCGAGCACCTCGTAGCCAAGGGCAAGGAGGTCTTTCTGGACCTGAAGCTCTTCGAGATCCCGAACTCCGTGGCCGGCGCGGTCCGCGCCGCCGGTTCTCTGGGTGTCTCCATGGTCACCGTCCACAGTATGGGTGGCGCCGGCATCATGTCCGCCGCTGTCGCTGCGGCTCGCGATTTTCCACGCCTTCGCGTGCTGGCTCTGACCGTCGTCACCAGCATGACGAGGTCCGATCTTGCTGACATCGGTGTCACCGGCGCGACCTCGACCGAGGAGCAGGTGCTACGTCTGGCCCGACTGGCGGAAGGCGCTGGTTGCCACGGCGTGATCGCATCGCCACAGGAAGCCGGCCCGCTGCGTGGCGTGCTCGGAGCCGGCGCCCTGATCGTCACGCCGGGAGTCGCGCTTCCCGGTAGGTCTGCGGGTGAGCACGCCCGGTCCGGCACGCCGCGTGGTGCCGTTTCTGCTGGTGCGACACATGTTGTCGTGGGCCGGACAGTCACCCGTGCCGCAGACCCTGTGGCCGCACTCCGACTCGTCCGCGAAGACCTGGAGCTGTGAGCGGAAGGCCGTGTCCAACGGAATGGAATCAACGCGGAGACCACGCCCCCCAGATCTGTGCTGCCCTCTGGGTGCGGGATGCAGCCGACCAGAAGAGAAGACTTCGTTTGTGCCGTCCGCACAAAGGTGGGTCGCGCTTCCGGCGTCATCCTCAACATCTCGAAAGAATGCCGCTGCTTGCGAACCGCTCTGATGCGTCGTCCACTACCGCGTGAGCCCGCTCTTTCAGTTGCCTTCACCTTCGCTCTGTAGGTACTGGGCAGCGCCATAGCCCAGGGACCAGTCCGCATGCGAGTTCTCCGTCAGCACGATGAACATGTTTCGCGGTTCGACGCCCGCGTATGCCTCGGCGAGTTCGGATATGCGTTGATACAACGCCTGCTTCTGGGCATCCGGGCGGCCGGCCCGCAACGTGATGGCCACGTACACGATGCCGTCGTCGCGGGGTACACCGAGATAGGCGCCGTGGCGCAGTAGCCCGTGTTGCCCGTCATGGCCGGTCAGGATCTGGAAACGGTCCTCGTCAGGGAAGCCCATGGTCTCGCCGAGCGCCTCGTGGGCGGCCCGTCCAAGGGCCTTCAAGCGCTCCGTGTCGCAGTGCATGGCGTCTATGCGGACGAGGGGCATGGCAGGCGTCTCCTAGGCCGGTCTACGGTGATGAACAGCGATACTGTACATACTAGTAGGTACAGCATCGCTGAGTGCTGCTCAGGTGATGCTCGCCGCGCGGTAGTCGTAGCCGTCCTGCTTGAATGTGTCGTTCCGTTCCCTTCGTTCGTAGCCGCAGGTGCGGCCTCTCGGTGATCATTCCAAACCTTCTGGCGCCGCGTGTCCCCCTTCCTCTCCAGGCGGTCAGGCTGATGAGCAGCAGGAATTCGCTTTCCTTGACGAAGGCCATGGCGTAACGTCGCGCTCTTCGCCGCTTGGCGGTGGAGTACCGGCAGGAGACTGTCATGGCTGATCCGCAGCAGCGGTTGCGGCGGGCGTTGGATGCGCTGGACGAAGTGTTCGTACCGGCACAGGACTTCGCCCTCGACGGGTGTCTGTACTGCTATGGCGAGGCCGACATTGCCGCGCTGGCCGGGCCGCCGGAGGCGGTGCCCGACGATCTCGTGACGACGCCGCTGAGCGAGGTGCTCTCGCACTGGGACAAGCCCGAGGAATTGCTGCGTCGGATGGTGCCTCGGATCGCGCGGCTACTGGTGAGAGGTGAGACGCACCTCGACGCAGGGCTGATCGGGACGCGGTTTGTTGAGGCGAACTGGACGGGGTGGCCGCCGGCGGAGACGGCCGCGCTGCGGGAGCTGTGGGCGTCCTGGTGGGCGGTGACGCTCGACCGGTACCCGGCCCCGATGGCGGCGTACGACGTCCTGAACGTCGTCACGGTCGTCACGGGCGCACTGAGCCCGTGGCTGGAGGTGTGGGAGCAGGCCCGCACCCCGAGTGCGGGCAGGCATCTGGAAGAGCTTGTGGATCATTGGTGCTTCGAGGACGAGCTGTCCGAGCTGAAGCTGGGCTTCTACGACGAATACGACGCCACGCCGGAGTTGCTGCCCTGGGTGCTCGGCTACGGACGCACACGGATCGGACCGTACTACGTCGCACAGTTGGATCAGCTGGAGCAGTACTCGTCGTACCTGCATCCGCGCGGGGTTGGCGGAACATCGTAGGCATGTGGCGTCAGTGAATTATTCTCAACCTGCTTCGTAAGTAAGAGGGTTGGTCGCGCCGCGCTCCTCGGCGCCGGGTGTCTGCGCTCCACTCCGCGCACGCTCAGAGGCCGAGCACCCTGAGCGCCGAATCGCAGAAGGCTCGGACCCGAGCCGTCGCCGAGTCGGCGCGCCAGAACAGGGACCATTCCAGCGGTGGTGCGTCACGGAGGAGGACGTAGGCGACGTCAGGGCGGGCGTAGTAGCGCCGCACCTGGGCGCCGACGACGAAGCAGCCTTCGCCGGAGCCGATGCGCGTGAGTATCTCGTTGAACGTCGCGGAGGCATGCACGTGCTCGATGGGGCGCCCTTGCGGGGTCGTAGACGGCGTGCGGTCCTGCTGCAGGCTGTCGGGGACGCTCTCGGGCAGCCGCAGCAGCTTCACCCGTGCCAGGTCTTCGAGGCTCACCGACTCCTGCCTGGAGAGTGGGTGTCCCGAGGGTACGGCGAGCATCCGGGCCTCACGTATGAGCGTCGGGCTACAGGCGAGGCCGGGTTCGGGGGCGGTGCGGTGGGCCAGTGCCGCGTCGACCTCATGGTCGCGCAGCCACGGGAACACCTCGCCGATCTGGGCCTCGCGCAGCTGCACCTGGCAGCCCGGTTCGCGGCCCCGGAACAATTCCGCCGCCCCGGCCAGGAGTTGGCCGCCGGCGGCGCCGACGAATGCGACGCGCAGCGTTCCGGTGAGCCCCCGACCGGTGTCGACCGCTCGCCCGAACGCGGCGGTGATCGACGCCCAGGCGGGCCGGATGTCCTGCTCCAGTTGCCTGCCCACGGCCGTCAGCTCCACGTGGCGGCTGGTGCGGTTGAACAGCGGTACACCGACGCGGCGTTCGAGCTTGGCGATGGTCTGACTGACCCGTGTGGTGGGCAGATGGAGACGCTCAGCGGTCCGGCCGAAGTGCAGCTCCTGAGCCAGGGTCAGGAAGGCATCCAGTTCGTGTCGCTCCATCATTGCGCGCCCCCGCATCGTGAACCCGGACTTCACGATCGTTGCACAGGCCGGCGTTGATCGGACGGGTGCCTCCCGCGAAGCTCGAAGCAGCTCGTAGAACCCGTCTGACCAGATGTGGAGCCACTGGTGTACGTAACCGAAAGACGCGCGCTCGCGCACCCTCCCGCCGAGACCGCCAAGGTCGTCGCGGAGCTGCGCGACCGTACCGAGATCCTTGACGCACTGTTCCGGTTCGGCCTGGGGCAGGACCTGAAGGATCCGCAGCTGTTCGCCTCCGCCTTCGCCGCCGACGCGGAGCTGGACTTCACGCCGGCGGCGGCCAAGTGGGGTGGCCGGCCGCCTCTGATGGTCGGCCGGGACACGATCGTCACCACCATCCTCGGCCTGTTCACCGGACGGGTGGACACCACCCACCAAGTCACCAACCCGCGCATCGCCATCGACGGGGACACCGCACGCCTGACCGCCCTGGTGGAAGCCCAGCATCTGCTCATCGCCGACCGGGGGGTCTTCGCCCTGTTGAAGAACCCCTATGCCGTCGACCTGGTCCGCGACGGCGACCGCTGGCTGATCCACCGGATGCGGATCGACAACTCCTGGTTCACCGGTGACCCCGCCGCGATCTTCGCGGGCTGAACGCCGGTGCCTCTGATGCGAACAACGAAGAACCCGATGACACGAACCTCTGTCCAGCCACCGAATGCCACTGACTCATACAAGGAAGGACACCCCTTGACCGACAGAGCGGGCAAACCGTTGATCCGTGATCTTCCCGCCCAGAAGGGGCATGACATGAGTAACGCCAAGGCCGAGCGACAGCCGACACTGACCCGTCACACCGAGGCCGAGACCTGCTCCGACCCCAGCAGCGTCATGACGCTGCTCGCCGACTCGGACGGTTTCACGAGCTACCGATCCACGTTCACCGAGGGGGCCGTGGGGGCGCCCCCGCACTTCCACACCCGGGCGAGCGAACTCTTCTTCGTGATCAGCGGCGCCCTCCAGGTGCTGGTGGGTGAGGAGATCACCGTCCTCGAGGCGGGAGACTTCCTGGCCGTGCCGCCCCACACCCCTCATGCCTTCGCCGCTGCGCCCGGCCGCGAGGCGGATGCGCTGTTCGTCTTCACACCTGGCATGGGGCGGTTCGACTACCTGCGCCTGCTCGGCAGGGTGATGCGCGGCGAGGCGGACGCGAAGGAGATCGCCGCGTCCGCCGAGCGGTACGACAACCACTACGTCGAGAGCCCTATGTGACGGGCTGCCCTGGAGGTCTCCGCGTAGCAGCTGCCACCGTCCAGCGCCTGCGCGGAGCCAGGTTGGCTCTACCGCGCAGCAGCGGGTGTGTCGGCGAGACGACACAGGTCCTGGCCCTTCACCTCGCACGGGAGTGAAGGTGGAAGAGGCTCACCGGATAGGACGGATCATCACGGTGAGGACCGGCGAGGCCGGTGACGGTTGGCTCTGGCCGATGTCCTCGTAGCCCCATGACTCGTAGAGCGCGTGGACCTTTCCGTCGCCGGCGGCTCCGTTGACCATGAGCGTGATGTACGGCTCGGCGCCGGTGGCGAGGAGGGCGTCGTGGATGCGGCGGGCCGTGCCGGTCTTGCGCCGGGCCGGGCGGACGCCGATCTCCTTGAGCGCCATGGTCGGGCGCTCGGTGTACTTCTCCGCCGGGGTCGGGCTGGTGCGCTGCCAGTAGCGGTCGCCGTGCTCGATGGTGTTGCTGTACGCGTAGCCGACCGGCCCGTTGTCCGCGTACGCGAGCACGGCTGTGAAGCCGGGTTCGGTGGCGTGCCGGTCGATACGTTCGCCGAAGGCGGTGACCGCGTAATTCGGCAGGTGGAGCAGCGGGGCGCGTACCTCGGCATATACGTTGAGGAGGTCACCGCGGATGGTGTCCAAGCTGGTGAAGGTGCGCAGCTCCGTGGTGGGTGCGGTGGTCATGCGGTCGTCCTCCAAGTGATGGTGTGCTCGGTCCACGTCTGGACGGTGGTGCTGCGTGGTGCGGTGGCGCGGAGGGCGGCTCCGAACTCTTGAAGCATGCGCGACACGCGGGCATGGCGGGTCGCGGCATCTGCAGAAACCCTTATGGCGGTGGCAGTTGCGGCGTCGGCGGCCCCCTGGGCAAGGAGGGCGTGAGCGAGACGGGTCGTGGCGATGGCGCGGGACCTGACCATGTGAGGTCGGAGCGATGCCAGGCAACGGTGGGCGTGATACTCGGCGGTCGGGTAGTCGCCGAGTGCCAGGTACGCGGAGAGAGCCAGAGAGTCCAGTTCGGCTTGATCGTAGAAGGCGAGCAGCCAGACGGGCCGGTGATCAGAGGGATCGGCACGCAGCATGGCGTCCTGTGCCTGCTCGAACGCGCGACGTGTTTCGGTCCGGTTCTGTGCCGTGCCGTGGATTGCCCCCTGGCGGGCCAGGCCGAGGGACGCGAACAGTGGGTCACGGCGGGTGAGATGCAGGTTGCGGGCGACATCGTTGGCGGCGATCGCGTCGGCAGGGCGGCCCATGTGCCGGTACATGGTGCCTGCGTGACTCCAGATGCGGAACTTGATCGCCTGGTCGCCCGACATCTCCGCGAGGGCCTGAGCCTCGCGCATGTGCGCCTTCGCGGCTTCGTAACGCCGGCCGTCGATGGCCGCCCACATCGCGGACGAACGGAAAGCGGCTCCTGAGGCGTACAGACTGTTGCGTACTCTCTGGGTCGCACTGCCCGCGTTCTGGAGGTTGTGTGCCTCGTCGGCGAGCGCGGTGGCCTGCTCCTCGATACGGGGTTGCCCGCCGTGGCGGTGGTCGTTGGCGATGATCTCGGCGAAGCGCTTGTTCAGCCGGTTGACGTCGCTCATGCCGATCCGTCGGGGTGATGCGGTCCCTGGGGCTGTTGCTGCGGCAGCTGCCGCAGCGATGCCGCCGACGAGGGTTCGGCGCTTCATTTCGGGGTCCTCCTGCTGCGATGATGCTGGGGTGGGCGAAGACCGGCCCCGTGGCACGAACCCTAAGGCGACGGCGGGTAATCCCGTCACCATCTCAAGGGCTGTGCGGGTCGCTGACTTCGGCCAGGTAACGCGGCCGGCTTTCCACGCGCGGATCGATGACCCGTCGAGCCCGCCTATGCGTCCCGTCAGGTCTTCGACAGCGCTGTTCACGGCATCGGCAAGGCTGTTGGAGCTGTGCCCATGCTCGGTCATCCACGCCTCAAGGACGGTGTTGCGGATTGCCACCATGCGGGCACGGTAGCGGCCGGGCTCTCGGCCAACCACGTAAAGGGCAGGTCAAAACGCCCTAGGCGAGGCCGCTCAATGAGTGCTTGAGCGCCCTAACCAGCCTTCGGGAGAGCGGAGTTACCTAGGTGCCGGTCACTCTTTGCGAGTAAGCGGTGACTACTTGTTCTCTCTGAAGCAGGAGGCTCGCCATGCCCCACCAACAGCCCCGGAGGAGCCGGCTCGCGTTGGCGGATGCGCCCAGTGCCGTGGCTCTGGCGCGGCTGCACACTGCCGATGTTCTCGTTGACTGGGGAGTGTCCTCCGACGCGGTCGAGACGGCGAAGCTCCTGGTTTCCGAGCTCGCGACCAACGCCGTGCGGCACTCGGAGGACGGTGAGGCAACGACGTCTTTGCCTCCATCGCAGAGCGGCGTGGAGACCTTCGAGCTGTTGCTGGAGGTCGTCTCGGGCGCCGTCAGGCTGTCCGTCTGGGACCGCGATCCGAGGCCGCCCGTTCTGAAGGAGGTCGGTGTCGATGCGATGGGCGGGCGGGGGATCTTCATCGTGGCGGCGATGAGCAGGGCTTGGGGGTACTACCCGGCTCGTAGCGCGCCGGGAAAAGTGGTGTGGGCCGAGATTGTGTTCGATGCCACGGGTCCCAACGAGGACCTCGATGCTTTGGTGTCGTCACCGGGTCAGCCCCTGGCCAGTGGCCTGCCGGCATTCGGAGACGTACGAGCCGACCCGGACCTGGTCGGTCGCGTTCTCATCGGCATCAAGGAACGGTGACCGCGCCGAGCGGCATGCACACCAAAACCCTGTGAACCACCAGCAGGTGTTCGACCTACTTACGAGGACATTCCGATGACGACTGCGATGGCCACGGCTCGCTCGCTGCAACTGGTCCTGGAGTACGCCGGTCTCGGCTTCGAGCTGGAGGAAGGCCCTGTGCCGGGTGGGTGCCGCCTGCGGTTGACTCCCTCGGCCGCCCACCCCTGGACGCACGGGGACGTGCGGGCTCACTTGCTCGCCGAAGGCATCACCGCGGAGGTGGAACACCTCGCGCCTGCGCCATGCCCTGGCCAGGGGCTGCTTCTCACCCTGCCTTCGGAGCAGCAAGTCCAGGGTCTCGGGCGGCTGTTGGAGACACGCCTCACCGAGGTGCAGAACGCGGCATTGCAGCTGCATCGCGCGCTTTCCCACATCGGCGTCGAACGGCATCTGGACATCCAGACCTGGGGGAGCCGGGCCCTCATCGACATCGGCATGCTCGATACGGACGCGGCCGCGCTGCTCTTCCGCAGCCTCAGTGGCGACGAGTCGGTCCTGCGAGCCCTCGACCTCGGGGACTGGCACGACCACGAGCGGTTCGCCCGGGAACTGGAGCGGGCGATCGCCGCGACCGGCCAGGCGCTGCCCGTCGAGTCGGTACCCACCTGCGGGCATTGTCGCGGCCTGCGCGGCGGCAACCGCATCCGCCTCGACTACCTGGATGCCGACGACGCGCTGCTCCTCGCTGACGCGTTGCACCGGAACGCCGCATCGGCAGGCTCTGTCCGGCCCAGCAGCTGACGCACGCACCGCGCAAGCCACCCTCGCACCGGTTGACCCGGAAGAAATGGGGCCCCTCATGTTCCGCCCTGCCGCCGACGCCACCGCAGGTCTCGACATCGCAGAAGTGCCGACGCCGGCACTGGTGGCCGACTATTTGGCCGAGCACATCGCGACGGCCGCCCACGAGCTGTGGCCGACCTCCGCTGTTCAGCTCGGCCCCGTCGTCCCGAGCGTGACCAGCCACGTACAGCAGCTCACTGTTGACGGCGACACCCTGTACGCGAAGAGTGAGCTGCTCGGCATGTCGCTCGTCTCCGTCGTTCGCGGGCGGGGCGGCGACTGGCCGACTGCCAGGGCCGCCCAGCGCGCCTACCTCGCCAGACCTGGCACGCTCCTCGAAAGGGAGGCCGATCAGCTTCGAGTGCTCGCCGCCGCCGGGCTACGGGTGCCCAAGGTTCTTGGCTCCCGGCCTGGGGTGCTGTTCACCGAGTACGTGCGCGGAGCGACCCTCACCGAACTGGTCGCAGCGTCTCCCGGGCGTACGGCCGACCTCCTGCACCTCGTGCGCCAAGAAATCGCGCCGGTACTGCGCTCACCTGACGTCGTTGCACTGGTCGACCGAGCGCCGATTGTTGAGAGGTCGGTCCCAGGGACCTTCCTGCGGAAGTTCAGCGGCATCAACGGCGCGGTGTACTTGGGGCGGCTCCCTCACGGCAACCTGCTCCGGGACATTGTTCTTCGTCTGCGTCGGGCCAATGCCTCTGCCGCGTTCACACCGTCGCGACCGGTCGTTTTCGGAGATCTCAAACCGGAGCATGTGCTGTTCCCGTCCGATGGTGGGCGGCCCTCGTTCATCGACCCGGGCCTCATGCGTAATCCGCCCTGTGCCGACCTCGCCAAGCTTCTGTCCCGACTCTTCCTGGACCTGGTCGCCTGCCGGTCTGGAGAGGACGCCGTCCGCGTGGTTCTGGAGCAGGCCGCAGTCCATACGGATGTCGCGGCGGCGCATCTGTCCGCCCCGGAGGAGAGCGCGCTACTGCGGCAGCTTGTCGCCCTGTGGCTGATGGACACCACGAACATCCTCACCACGTACCTCTCGCACCCAACGGGTCTGCCCATGCCTCGAATCGGAGCGGCCGTGGTCTCCGAGGCCGGAGCCGTCTGCCGGATGCTCGACCTCTGCACCTCCGCACTCGTTCCCCTTCGTTCCGGGCGCGACCTGTGGCGTCTGTGCCTGGCCCACGTCGCGCAGGCGGCGACCCGGTGACGGCCGTCGGTATCATCGGCGCCGGGGCCGTCGGCCAGGCGGTGGGTGGGCTTCTGGTCCACGCGGGCTGGTGCGACACAGTGATGGTCGCGTCGCTCCACGGACGCAGCGCCGACGGGCTCGTCACCGATCTGGAGGACATGAGCCTCGTCAGCGCGTCTTCCGCGCGAGCGCGCCGGGCTGACCTCGCCGGAATGCAGTCGTGCGATGCCCTCGTGCTCTGCCCGCGAGCCGCCTTCACCAACGACCGTACGACGGACATCCGCATGGCCGGGCTCATCGCCAACGGGCTCATGATCCGGAGCCTCGCTCAGAAGCTGGCCGGGTTCACCGGCCCGGTCGTCGTGGTGACCAATCCCGTCGACGTGATGACCCGCCTGTACGCGGAGGTGTCCGGCAGTACGCGGGTGTGGGGGATCGGCTCCAGCACCGATACGGCCCGGTACCGGCTCATCCTGGCCCGGAGGATGGGGGTACCGACGGCAGCTGTACGAGGACACGTCATCGGCGAGCACGGGGACCTTGCGGTGATCTGCGCCTCCTCCACCACCGTCAACGGTCGGGCCGTCCCCGTCCCCGTGCAGGCCATCCGGGCCGAAATGGCTGCGCGGCCCGGCCGGATCGCCGCTGGGATCGGCAGGGTCCGTTCCGGTCCTGCCGCTGCCACCCTGGCCGCCCTTGCCCTTGTTCTGGGTGTCAAGGACGGCTCCATCGAGCTGTCCACACCGAGGAACGGCGTCCATCTCGGAGTGCCGTTGCGCTTCTCCTCGGGGCAGCCCACGGTATGTCTCCCGCGTCTGGACGCCGGAGAGATGCGCGATCTCGCAGCCGCAGAAGCCACATTGCAGTCCACCTACCACCGCCTTCGCTCGACTCTTGAGGAGATGTCCGCGTCATGACCTTCGCGACCCGCATCACGACGGCCGGCGGCCCGTCGGTCACCGTCATCAGTGAGACCTCCGCCGTCACCGACTGGGTAGGCCGATACCTGGGCTTGTGGTGGACGGCTGAGAACGTCGACCCGGGCACGGCCAAGGGTCCGGTCATCCGCGCAGACGTCGACGAGGAGCAGCACGCCGCGCTCGGAGGCCGCGTGCTGGCCGGGCCGCCGGAGGAGATTGCGTACGCTGCCGCTCCGATGCTGGTCAGCCGTAGTGAGAGCGGTCTTGTTACGGCTACGCAGCCGCAGGACCGGTTGTCGTACGAGTGGGCCCCGGATGCCACCCGTATGCGCATCGTCGGCACCGATGAGACCTCCGTCGCCACCGCGACCGCCCGGCTGGCCAGAGAGGTTGTTCGTGGCCGGCTCCTGGCCGACGGCTGGCAGATTCTGCATGCGTCGGCCGTCACCCGTCCCGCCGACGGGGCGACGCTCCTCACCCTCGGCAACAAGGGGGCCGGGAAGACGACCACCGGGTTTCTTCTGGCGCGTACCGGAGGGTTTCAACTCCTGGCCAATGACCGGGTGTTCGCCCGCTTCGACGGCGAAGTCATCCGCGTCCTGCCCTGGCCCAGCGCCGCCGCCATCGGCTTCGGGCTGCTCGATGCCCTCGGCTGGTACGAGCCGGTGCGCGCCCGCGTCCGGGCCGGTGGGCAGATGCATCCCACCCAGAAGCAGAAGGTGACCGACGCGCTCCTCGCCGGTGACCGTACGCCGCTGTGGAAGGCGTCGGGAGCCGAGATGAAGCCGCAGTTCTTTCCCGATCAGCTGGAGACCTGGCTCGGGCTGACGCTGGCCACCGAGGGGCACGTCGTCGGGATCCTCTTCCCTGAAATCGTTCCGGGCGGCACCCCCGCGCTGATCACGGTGGCCCGAGGCGTGGCCGACGCCGACTTCTTCGGGGCCGCCACCGAAGACCGGTACCCGGATGTGTTCGGGCTGCTCCCCGTGGAGACCCCCACCGCAGAGTTCGCGGGGCGCCTCGGACGGCTGCCTCACCAAGCGCTCACCATGAACCACGATCCCGAAGCGAGCACCGCCGTCCTGCTGGAAGCCGCAGGCGTCATCCTCTGAACGCGTGAAAGGGCGCGGAGTACGGGACCGTATCCGTACTCCACGCCCTCGTTCAGGGAAAACAGGGGCCGCGGCGACAACGCGAAGGGGGGCTGCACGGGCCTTCAGGTCTGGTGACCGGGCCGCCCTCCCGCGTACCACCGCACTGGCATCGCGCCACCGCCGCGGCCTCGTCCTGCCTGCGCCGTGCGATGACCCCTCATCCGGGTGGACGCGTCGGCGCGGGCAGGGCTCGGGGGGAGGTCAGTCCTCGCGGAGGGCGCGGACCGCCTCCTCCACGCGCTTGCCGTACTCGGGGTCGGCCGCGTGGAAGTGGGCGAGGTTCTTCTCGATGACGTCGTCCCGGGAGACCTGGGACAGGCCGCCCGCGATGTTGGCGATCAGGCGGTCCTTCTCGTCGGCCGACATCAGGCGGTACAGCTCGCCGGCCTGGAAGAAGTCGTCGTCCTTGGTGTGGGCGGGCGCCTCGTGGGTGCCGGTCCAGCCCTGGACGGGGAGCGGGGCGGAGAGCGCCGTGTCCGTCTGGGCGGGGCCCGCGTACGAGTTGGGCTCGTAGTTCTTGTCGTGGCGCGAGCCGTACCGCGTGGCGTGGAGGCCGTCGCGGCCGTAGTTGTCCGCGGTGGCGGCGCGCGGCGCGTTCACCGGGAGCTGGGTGTGGTTGATGCCCAGGCGGTAGCGCTGCGCGTCCGCGTAGGCGAACAGGCGGCCCTGGAGCATCTTGTCCGGGGACGGGCCGATGCCGGGCACGAAGTTGTTCGGCGAGAACGCGGCCTGCTCGACCTCGGCGAAGACGTTGTCCGGGTTGCGGTCGAGCACCAGCCGGCCCACCCGCTGGAGCGGGTAGTCCGCGTGCGGCCACACCTTGGTGACGTCGAACGGGTTGAAGCGGTAGTCCGCCGCCTCCGAGGCCGGCATGAGCTGCACGTACAGCGTCCAGGACGGGTTCATGCCGCGCTCGATGGCCTGGAGCAGGTCCGTCTGGTGCGAGTTGCCGTCCTTGCCGACGAGCTCGGCGGCCTGGTCGGCGGAGAGGGAGCGCACACCCTGGTTGGTCTTGAAGTGGTACTTCACGAAGTACGCGTCACCCGCGGCGTTCGTCCACTGGTAGGTGTGCGAGCCGAAGCCGTTCATGTGGCGGTACGAGGCGGGGATGCCCCGGTCGCCCATCAGCCAGGTGATCTGGTGCGTGGCCTCGGGGGAGTTGCCCCAGAAGTCCCAGACGTTGTCCGGCTCCTGACGGCCGGTGAACGGGTCGCGCTTCTGCGAGTGGATGAAGTCGGGGAACTTGATCGGGTCCTTGATGAAGAACACCGGGGTGTTGTTCCCGACCAGGTCGTAATTGCCGTCGTTCGTATAGAACTTGAGCGCGAAACCGCGCGGGTCGCGCACCGCGTCCGCGCCGCCCAGCGAGTCGGCGACGGTCGAGAAGCGGAGGAACGTCTCGGTGCGGCGGCCCACCTCGGAGAGGAAGTCGGCGCGGGTGTACGCGGTGACGTCGTCGGTCACCTCGAAGTAGCCGTACGCGCCGGAGCCCCGGGCGTGCACCACGCGCTCCGGGATGCGCTCCCGGTTGAAGCGGGCGAGCTTCTCCAGGAGGTGGCCGTCCTGGAGGAGGATCGGGCCTCCGGCACCCGCGGTGGCGGAGTTCTGGTTGTCGGCGACCGGGGCGCCGGACTCGGTCGTAAGCACACGCTGCGTCATGGTGTCGGGGCGACCTTCCGTACGGGAGCTGCTGAACTGCGACGGCCAGGGGGCAGATTCCTGGGGGCGTGTCCGGAGCGTAAAGAGACCCCGGTTGCGGCGTCAACAGTTTGTTGAAATTCGTGGTGGGAGGGTGTTCCGGACGGTGCCGGCGCCTGGGCGCGACAGGACAGGTGTCAGCGACGGCACCGTCCGGAAGTCTGGGGAGGGAGGGGAAGCGGGCGGGGTCAGTCCTTGACAGGCAGGCCCGACAGGCGCTCCACCGAGCGCAGCAGCGCCGAGTGGTCCAGGCCGCCGTCGCCCTGCGCGCGCAGCGAGGCGACGAGCTGGGCGACCACACCGCCGACCGGCAGCGCGGCACCGACGTTGCGGGCGGCGTCCGTGACGATGCCCATGTCCTTGTGGTGCAGGTCGATCCGGAAGCCCGGGGCGAAGTCCCGGTTCAGGAAGTTGTCCTTCTTGCGGGTCAGCACGGTCGAACCGGCCAGGCCGCCGTTCAGCACGTCCAGCGCGGCGGCGAGGTCCACGCCGGACTTCTCCAGGAAGACCACGGCCTCGGCGCACGCCTGGATGTTCACCGCGACGATCAGCTGGTTCGCGGCCTTCACCGTCTGGCCGGAGCCGTGCGGGCCGCAGAGCACGATGGTCTTGCCGAGCGCTTCGAGCAGCGGCTTCGCGGCGTCGAAGTCCGCCTGCTCGCCGCCGACCATGATGGACAGGACGGCCTCGATCGCACCGGCCTCACCGCCGGAGACGGGAGCGTCCAGGACCCGGATGCCCTTCTCGGCGGCGTTCTTCGCGAGGTCCACGGAGGTCTGCGGGGTGATCGAGGACATGTCGACCAGCAGCGCCCCGCGCTTCGCGTTCTCCAGGATGCCGTCGGGGCCGTACGCGATGGCCTCGACCTGCGGCGACGCGGGCACCATCGTGATGACCACGTCCGCGTCCCGGACCGCCTCGGCGATCGAGGAGGCGCCGGTGCCGCCGGCCGCCGCCAGGCGGTCGACCTTGTCCTGCTCCAGGGTGTAACCGGTGACGTCGTAGCCGGCCTTGATCAGGTTCTCCGACATGGGCGAACCCATGATGCCGAGACCGATCCACGCAACCTTGGGGAGGTTGTTGCTCATGAGGGTGCCTTCCGATCAGCGTGTACAGGGGCTCCTGGGGAGCCTCAGCGGGCGGGCCGCGCGGCGGCCGGGAGCCAGTCGAAGGAGTCGGCGCTCGGGCGGTCGCCGGGCTTGTACTCCAGCCCGACCCAGCCCTCGTAACCGGCCTTCGTCAGCTCGTCCAGGAGCTGCTCCAGGGGGAGCGAGCCGGTGCCGGGCGCGCCGCGGCCCGGGTTGTCGGCGATCTGGACGTGCCCGGTCCTGTCGGCGTACGCGGTGATGACCTGGCTGAGGTCCTCGCCGTTCATCGACAGGTGGTACAGGTCCAGCAGGAACTTCGCGTTGCCGAGGCCGGTCGCCGCGTTGACGCGGTCCACGACCTCGATCCCGGCCGGTGCGCTCACCAGCGGATAGCGCGGGGACTCCGGCGCGTTCAGGGTCTCGATCAGCAGCACCGCGCCGATCCGGTCGGCGGCGCGGGCCGCCAGGACCAGGTTCTCCAGGGCGAGTTCGTCCTGGGCGGCGGGGTCGACGCCGTCGACCCGGTTGCCGTACAGCGCGTTGAGCGCCTTGCAGCCGACCGAGGCGGCGAAGTCGGCCGCCACCTCGATGTTGGCCCGGAAGCGCTCCGACTCCGTGCCGGGCACGGAGAGCGCGCCGCGGTCGGGGCCGGGGAGCTGTCCGGCGTAGAAGTTCAGGCCCACCAGCTGGGTGCCGGCGTCGTCGAGCGCCTTCTTGAGGGCGTCGAGCTCGGCCTGCTCGGGGGTGGGGGTCTCGATCCAGGGCCACCACAGCTCGACCGCCGTGAAGCCGGCCGCGGCGGCTGCCGCGGGTCGCTCCAGGAGCGGGAGTTCCGTGAAGAGGATCGAGAGGTTCACATCGAAGCGCTGGTCCGGGTAGCCCATGAGGGTTTCGGCGCTCCTTCCGTATTGCGGAAGTTTGTTTCTGCTTAATGGAAGATTGCCCGGAGGGTGGCGGGGCTGTCAAGGGGGTGCCCGGAAATTCGTGCCGGTCAGGGAGGTGGCGCGCGCTCCTCTCAGCGGGCAGACGGAGGGCAGACGAAAGGGCGGGGCGGTGGCCCGTCGGCCTCCGCCCCGCCCGTTCGTCCCGCTACCGGATCATCCGGCCGGAACCGTGTCCTGGAACGTCGTCCCCGCCGTGCGGTACGCGGCGACCTTCGCGTTCACCTGCGAAGGCGTGAGGACCTTGTCCTTCACGTGCAGGACGTAGTCGACCTGCTGGTCGTACGCGCGGGGCGTGGTGCTCGTCTGCCCGGCGAGGTCGATCAGCCACTGGTTGAAGTTGATCGACATCCCGCGCTCCGGCAGGTAGGCCGCGCCGTGCGTGCCGAAGAGCTGGCCGTCGATGTAGTACGTGATCGCGCTGTTGTCGATGGTCACCACCAGGTCGTGCCAGCCGGCGTAGCTCTGCCGGGACTCGGTGTGCTGGTTGACGGCCTCCCACGGGTCGGGCCGGTAGGTCTCCCACGAGGTCGTGTAGAGGATGTTGCCGCTCTCGCCCCAGCCGCCGTTGGGCAGGTACTCGAAGTCGTACTCGGCGTAGTCGTCCGCCATCGGGGCCTTGAGGTCGTTGATGGTGAAGAACGTCTGGACGAGGTGGTCGCCGTCCGGACCCGACTTCGGCGCGTCGTTGAACTTGACCCGCGCCGCGTAGGTGCCGTTGCGGAACTTCATGGACTGGGTCAGGATCTCGGTCTGCTTCGTGGACTCGCCGCTGCCCGCCGTCGACGTCTCCAGGTTCATGATGGAGTTGCCGCTCTGCGTGGCGAACGTGACCTTGTCCGGCGCCCAGGTGGCACCGGGCACACCGGGCCCGCCCGCGTTGGAGCGGACGCTCCAGCCGTGCGCGGCGATCTGCGGGTCGCTGTGGTTGCTGTAGTTGAAGTCGTCGAAGAGGGTCGGCCCGTCCTCGCCCGGGTCGCCCGGGTCCGTGGGGTCGGTCGGATCGGTGGGATCGGTCGGGTCGTTGCCCTCCGGGGCCGTGCCCCAGACCTTGGTGCCGCCGAGCTGCGCGGTCACCTTCGACCAGTCGGCGTACGAGGTCGAGCCGGCGCCGAACGAGTAGTCGTCGCTCTGCACCAGCGGCTGCCAGTTGGACCGGTAGAACCGCAGCTGCATGTCGCCGGAGTCGGCACCCGGTGCCAGGGAGCCCGCGCCGGAGGTGAAGCCGATCTCCAGGTAGCGGTCGGCGGTGGCGGTCGGCTTCGCGAGCGTGCCGAACGTCCCCGTGATGTTCCCGCAGCCCTTCACCGCCCAGGAGCAGGCGAACCGGTAGACCTCGCCCACCGCGTCGCCCTTGAAGTAGTAGCGGATCTTCACGTCGCTGAGCTGCACGGACCCGCTGCCGGTGTTGCGCACCTTCAGCCAGGGCTCGCTCTGGTCGGCGCTCGCGCCGGACGCGCCGGTGCGGTACTGCACGGCGATCGGCTCGCCGGCGGCGCTCGCCGTCGTGGGGACGGCGGCCAGGGCCGTACAGCCGAGCGCCACGGTGACGGCGGCCGCGGCGGCGGCGCGCAGCCGGCTCTTCGCGTGTGACTTCATGCGTCTGTTCCTTCCGGGAACGTCGTGGGGGAGCGGGGATTCACGAGGTTGGCGCTGTTCCTGGGGACGCCGCGGTGAGCGGCCGGGGGTTCAGGGAGCGGTAGCGGACGCCGAGCGCGTCCAGGCGGGTGGTGTGGTGGCCGAGGCGGGCGAGGAAGCCGGGCCAGCCGTCGCCGCCGCCGGACCAGGCGCGGTCCGCGAGGGCGCACAGCCTCGGATACGTCTGGTACTCGATCCGGTCCGGAGTGGGTGCGTACTCCGTCCACAACTGGGCCTGTGTTCCCAGGAGTCGGACCGCGTCGCCCGGCTCCCAGTCGTCGGTCAGCGAACGGTCGCCGTGCACCGTGCGCAGCTCGACCGGCGGGCCCGGCTGCGTGAGCGGTTCGCCGGGGGCGTCGGACTCCGCGTAGTCGAGGTAGGTGGCCCGGTAGTGGGCGGCGACCACCTGGTGGCCGCGGTGGGCGGCGGCGCGGGCGTGGGCCGGGTCGCGCCAGGTCATCACCGCGAATTCCGGCGGGAGTTCGGTGCCGGTCTCGGCCCAGCCGACCGGGATTCGGCCCCGCTCGGTGACGTACGCCCCGATGCGGCCCATGAACCAGCCGTGCAGGGCCCGTGCGTCGGGCAGCCCCTCGGCGGCGGCCCGCTCCCGGGCCGCCGGGCTGTTCTCCCACTCGGTGGTCGGGCACTCGTCGCCGCCGACGTGGATGTACGGCGACGGGAAGACGTCCATGACCTCGTCGAGGACCGTCCGGCAGAAGTCGAAGACCTCCTCGTGCACCCCGAACACCGTGTCGCAGACGCCCCACTTGGTCCACACGCCCAGCCGCCGCGACGGATCGTTGCCCAGCTCCGGATGGGCGGCCAGGGCCGCGCGCACATGCCCGGGCATCTCGATCTCCGGCATGATCCGCACCCCGCGCGCCTCCGCGTACCGGACGAGGTCGCGCAGCTCCTGCGTGGTGTACGCCCCCGAGTGCGGCAGGCCGTCGAAGCTCTCGACCGGGCCGCCCGGCGGACCGGCCATCGACTGGCTGCGGTGGCCGCCGATCCCCGTCAGCTTCGGGTACGCGGCGATCGGCATCCGCCAGCCCTGGTCGTCGGTGAGGTGGAGGTGCAGCGTGTTCAGCTTGTGCAGGGCCATCAGGTCCACGTAACGACGCAGGTAGGAGACCGGCTGGAAGTGCCGGGCCACGTCGAGCATCGTGCCGCGCCACGGATGCGCCGGGACGTCGCTGATCTCCACGCACGGCAGCGTCCAGGCCCCGCCGCGCCGGGCCTCCGCCGAGAGCGCCTCGGAGGGCAGCAGCTGGCGCAGCGTCTGGACCCCGCACAGCAGGCCGGGCAGCCCGGCGGCCCGCAGCAGCACCGTGTCCGGGCCGATGGTGAGCCCGTAACCCTCCTCGCCGAGGCCGCTCAGCTGCGGGTCCAGGGCGAGCACGACGCGGCCGGTGGCGGAGGGCGCGAGGGGGAGCCCGGTGCCGGGCCGGAGCAGGGTGCGCAGCAGGTCGGCGGCGCCCTCCGCGCCGGGGTAGGCGCGGATGCCGGTGTCCGGGGTCAGGGTGAAGCGGCCGGGGCGCGCGGAGACCTTGCGGGGGCGGGGGACGAGGGAGTGTTCGGGGCGGGATGCGGGCATGCGGGGCCTCCGGAAGGGGAGAGGGTTCGTCGGTCAGCCCTTGACGGCGCCGGCCGCGAAGCCGGAGGTGACATGGCGCTGGAGGAGCAGGAAGACCACCAGCGCGGGCAGGGCGAAGAGGGTGGAGGCGGCCATGGTGGCGCCCCAGTCGGTGCCGAAGGTGTTCTGGAAGGAGGACAGCCAGACCGGCAGGGTCCGGCTGTCCTGATGCTTGATGATCAGGAAGTTGGCGTACGCGAACTCGTTCCAGGCGGTGATGAAGCCGAACAGCGAGGTCGCCATGAGACCCGGCGCGAGCAGCGGCAGGGCCACCTTCCGGAAGGCGGCGGTCCTGGTGCAGCCGTCGACCTGCGCGGCCTCCTCCAGCTCCGGCGGGATCGTCCCGATGAAGCCCCGCAGCACGATCACCGAGAACGGCAACGTGACCATGAAATAGACGAGGGTCAGCGTGGGCAGCCGGTCCAGCATGTCCGTGTCACGGGAGATGATGTAGATCGGGATGATCAGCGACTCCCAGGGCGCCATCTGCGCGATGAACACCATGAGCATGAACTGCCGCCGCCCCTTCCAGCGCAGCCTGGCCACCGCGTACGCCGAGGCCAGGGCGACGATCAGGGCCAGCAGGATCGAACTCACCGTCACCAGCACGCTGTTGCGCCAGAACATCCCGAAGCCGTCGGCCTGCACGGCGGTGCGGAAGTGGTCGAGCGTCCAGGTGTGCGGGAAGAGCTGCGGGTCGGAGGACTGGATGTCCCTGGACGGTTTGAACGCGGTGGAGATCATCCAGTAGACGGGGAACAGACAGACCAGGACGGTCAGCGCGGCGGCGGCGTTCAGCGGAAGCCGCCGCAGTCGGGCGCTACGGGTACGGCTCATCGGATCTCGTCCTCCTGGCGGAGCATCTGGCGGAAGTAGAGGACGAGCACCCCGGACATCAGGACCACGGTGACCATCGAGGCGGCCGAGCCCAGGTCGTACCGCTGGCCGGCGAGCGCGGTCTGGACCGCGTACACGGGCAGGATCGTCGTCGCGTCGCCCGGGCCGCCCCGGGTCATCACCCAGATCTGGACGAACGCCTTGAACGTCCAGATCACCTCCAGCGAGAACACCAGCAGGAAGATCGGCCGGAGCACCGGCAGGGTGACCGAGCGGAAGATGCGGGCGCCGCTCGCCCCGTCCAGCCGCGCCGACTCGTACAGCTCGGTCGGGACCGTGGTCAGCGCGGAGTAGATCGTGATCGCCGCGAACGGCACCGACTGCCACACGACCAGGAGCACCAGGATGGCGAAGGCGGCGGTGCCGTGCGCGAACCACGGATAGCGGTCGAACGAGGAGAAGCCCGCACCGGTCAGCAGATGGTTGACGATGCCGAACTCGGAGTGGAACAGCCACTGGAAGACGGTGGTCGCCGCGATCACCGGCATGGCCCAGGCCAGCACCAGCGAACTGAGCACCACCGTCCGGGCGATCCTGCCCAGCCGTTCGGTCATCAGGGCGACCAGGGTGGCGATCACCATGATCAGGACCACGTTGACCGCCATGAACAGGAAGGTGCGCCGGACCACCTCCCAGAACCGCGGATCGCTCAGCAGCGCGCGGTAGTTGCGCAGCCCGACGAACTCCGCGTCACCCGTGATCAGCTGCCGCAGCCGGAAGTCCTGGAGCGAGATCAGGATCGCCCGCAGCAGCGGATAGACCAGCAGGTAGAGCATGCCGCCGACGGCCGGTGCGATCAGGGCGTACGGCCACAGGCCGCGCGGTTCCCCGGACCGCCGCCGGCGGGGCGGCGGCCCGGACGTGCCGGGAACGGCCCGGCGCTTGGGACTGGGGGGTGCGGTCCGTTCCCGGATGACCGACACGGCACGCCTCCTCTCGACGGTGTGGGTGGGGGAGGGGGATCAGGAGCCGGAGTTCATGGCCCGGGTGATGTCGGCGGACGCCTTGGCGGCCTCCTTCGCCGGGTCGCCGCCGGTCAGGACGGCGGTCATGTAGTCCTTGATCGGGTTCTCCGCCTCGACCGCGGCCCAGCTCGGGGTGTTGGGCGTGGCGTGGCCGTTCGCCGCGCCGACCGCCATCGCGGCGGCGCCCGGGTCGGCGGCCACGGCGGAGGCGAGCGTGGTCCGGTTCGGCACGTAGCTCATGGCCACGGCCAGCTTCTTCTGCCAGGCGTCACCGGTGAGTTCCTTGATGAAGGTGAGCGCCGCCTCCTGCTTGCCGGAGGCGGTGGGGATCACCAGGTCGGAGCCGCCGGTGAAGACGGCACCCGGGGTGTCGGCGGTCTTGCCGGGGATCGGGAAGAAGCCCAGCTTCCCCTTCAGGTCCGGGTTCTTCTCGATGACGACGTTGGCGCCGCCCGGGGTCGAGATGACCTGGGCGACCTTGCCCTGCGCCATCACATCGGCCTGCGGCGGGTCGGCCTCGTCGGCGTCCTTGGGCCCCTTGCCGAGCGCCTGGAGCTTCCCGTAGAACTCCATGCCGCGCAGCGCCTCCGGGGTGTCCAGGGCGCCCTTCCACTTCCCCCCGGACTCGGTGGCGAGGTCGCCGCCCTCGTCCCAGACGAAGCCGGCCAGGGCGTACCAGGTCTGGCCCGGCAGGTAGATGCCCTGGTTGCCGCCCTTGTTGAGCTTCCCGGTCGCGGCGATCCACTGGTCGCGGGTCTTGATGGTCTTCGCGTCGATGCCGGCCTTCTCGAAGAGGTCGGTGCGGTAGATGACCACCCGGTTGGCCGCGTAGTACGGGATGCCGTACTGCTTGCCCTCGTACGCCCCCGGCTCGGCGAGGCCCTTGAGCCAGTCCTTGCCGTTCAGCTCGTCGACCTTGTCGCTGAGGTCGAGCAGCCCGCCGCTCTGCGCGAACTGGGCGACCTGGGTGTTGCCGCTCTCGATGACGTCCGGGGCGTCGTTGCTGGCGAGCGCGGCGGTGATCTTCTCGCCGATGCCGTCCCACTCCTGGATCTGGACCCGGGCCCGGATGTCGGGGTGCGCCTTCTCGAAGCCCTGGACGAACTCCTTCTGGAACTGCGCCGAGACGCTGTCGCGCATCAGCCAGACGTCGATGCTGGTCCGGCCGTCGCCGGAGGAGTCGGACGAGTCGTCGGACGAGCCACAGGCGCTGAGGACGGCGGCCAGCACGAGCGCGGACCCACCGGCAAGCAAGCGGTACTTCACGGTTCACCTCTGGGAGAACAGGACCTGACCACCTGACCAGTGAAGGCCGCTGGACAGCTCACCTCTTGTTGGTGGATGAAGGTGGCATGGACCAATGGAGCCGTCAAGCCCCTTGTATTCAAAGGATTTTGGCGATCTCCCGAAGAGATGGCCCGAAGGAGCGGCTACAATCCACCTGACCAGTGGTCCAGTGGTCAGGTACCCAACCCGCCAGAAGGGGGCAGCGCATGGACGCCGACGCATCGGGGACGGTGCTCAAACGTGAGCGGGCCCGTGACGCCATCCTGGAAATGATCGAGTCCCGGCGCCCGGGCGACGCGATCCCCTCGGAACGGTCCCTGTGCGCCACGCTCGGCGTCTCCCGGCCCACCCTGCGCGCCGCGGTGGACGAGCTGGTCGCGACGGGGCTCCTCGTGCGGGAGCACGGCCGGGGCATGTTCGTCGCGCCCGAGAAGATCACCCAGGAGCTGATCTCGGCGGACCTGGCCCTGTCGGTCCCGCAGGCGGCCGGGGCCTGGTCGAGCCGGCTCCTGGAGTTCACCACCCTCCAGGCCGGCGCCCGGGTCGGCCGGAAGCTGCGCATGTCACCGGCGGCCGACATCGTGTACGTCGCCCGGCTCCGGCTGGTCGACGGCGCGCCCATGGCCATCGAGCACCTGCACATCCGGGCGGAACTCGTGCCCGGGCTGTCCGCCGAGGAGTTGGAGAGCGGCGACCTCTACGAGCACCTGCGCGAGCGCCACGACGTGCACGTCCACGAGGCGGTCCAGGCGATCGAGCCGACTGTGGTGACCCGCGCCGAGGCCCGCCTCCTGGACGTGCCCGAGCTCTCGCCGGCCCTGCTCTTCGAGCGGCTGACCTCGGACACCACGGGCCGCCCCGTCGAGTACGTGCACTCGCTCTACCGGGGTGACCGCTACCGCATCGTGTCCCGGCTGGCCCTCGGCCCGGCCGCCGCCGTCGAGCCGGTCGAGGGCGGCCACCACCCGGGCATCCCGCCGGGCGACTTCGCACAGCGCGAGCCGATCACGTCCTCGACGCGGGGGGACATCCAGTCGGGCGACTGAGGCGGCGGGTCGGGCGGGTCCGCCGTGCTCCGGTCCTGGCGCCCGCGCGGGGCGCCGTCGCGTTGCGCCCTGCGCAATGGCCGGTGCGCCTCTTGCGTCGGGCCCCGGGGAGGGCCACTGTGGCTGCGACATCCGACGCAACCGACCCCACGAGGTGCCTCGCATGACGTCCCCCACCAGCCGCCGCACCCTGCTCGGAGCGCTCCTGGCGGGCGGTGCCCTCGCCGCCGCGCCCAGCCTCCCGCGCACCGCCCCGCGCCCCGCGCCCCACCACCCCCACCGCCCGCCGCGCCCCGCCCACCCCGCGGCCCTCAGCACCCGCACCCTCTACCTCGGCACCTACACCTCCACCAGCCCCGGCGGCACCGGCATCGGTGTCGCCGCGTACGACCCGGAGACGGCGGGCATCACCGCCCGCACCGTCGTCACGGGCGTCGAGAACCCCTCGTACCTCGCCCTCCACCCCACGGGCGCCACGCTCTACGCGGTGGACGAGCAGCAGAACGGGGGCGTCACCGCGGTCGCCCTCGCCGACGACGGCACCTTCAGCGTGCTCGGCACCCGGTCCACCGGTGGCGCCGGCCCCTGTCACCTCTCGGTCCACCCGGGCGGGCGGTGGCTGCTGAGCGCCAACTACACCTCGGGCAGCGTCGCCGTGCACCCCCTGGCCGACGACGGATCGGTGGGGGAGCGCACCGACCTGGTAGCCCACAGCTCGCCCGCCCCCGGACCGGGGCAGGACGGGCCGCACGCGCACCAGATCATCACCGTGCCCGACGGCGGCCATGTGCTCGCCGTCGACCTCGGGAACGACACGGTGTACACGTACCGGCTGGACGAGACGAGCGGCACCCTGGAACAGGTCTCGTACGCCGCGCTGCGGCCGGGCGCGGGGCCCCGCCACCTCACCTTCCACCCCGACGGGCGCCACGCGTACCTGGCCTGCGAGCTGGACAACACGGCGGTGGTCTGCGGTTACGACCCCGCCACGGGCACGCTCACGCCGGGGGACCCGCAGTCCACCGGCACGGGCTCCGGGACCAGTTACCCCGCGCAGTTCCTGGTCACGGACGACGGCCGGTTCGCCTACCTCGCGAACCGGGGGCACAACAGCATCACCCGGTACGCCATCGAGGACGGCGGGGCCGCGCTGAGCCTGCTCGACACCGTGCCCGTGGGCGGCGACTTCCCCCGGCACACCGCTTTCTCGCCGGACGGCACCCTGCTCTTCGCCGCCAACCAGAAGTCGGGCACGGTCACCGCCTTCCGGGTGGACGCCGAATCCGGCTCCCTGACCTCGGTCGGGACGCCCTACGCGGCCCCGGCGGCGGTCTGCGTGCTGCCGGTGTAGGGCGTTAGGGTCGAGCCCGAGCCGCGGGTCGCACCGGACGCGGTGCGATGTGTCAGGGAGGCACCATGCGCTTGAGAGTGGAGTTCACCACCGAGCCCTTCGATCTGGACGAGGCGCCCGCGCACGCGGTCGTGGCGCGCGAGGTCATCCAGGGGGCCGGGCTGGACGCCGTCGACGTCGGCCCGTTCGGCAACACGGCGGAGGGCGGTGCCGACGAGGTGCTCACCGCGGTGGACAGCCTGCTCCGGCAAGCGCTGGCATCGGGTGCCACCCGGGTCTCGCTCCAGGTCAACGTCATCGGAGAGGACCCGAAGTGACCGGACCGGTGGACCACCCCCTCGTCACCGCCGTGAAGCCGCTCGCGGACGCCATGGGGGCCGAGCTCGTCGGCCCCGGCGAGGCGCACCCCGACGATGTGGTGCTGGCCTGGGAGGGCGAGGACGTCGTGGCGGTCCGGCTGCCGCAGCTCTCGGAGTCGCTGGACCACATCCTGGCCGCGATGGAGCGCCGGCACGGCATACCGCTGGCCGAGCTGGACCGTAAGGCCAAGCAGGAGGCGGTCCGGCTGCTGGAGGCACGCGGTGCCTTCTCCGTACGCCATGGGGTCGAGACCGTGGCGGGGGCGCTGGGCGTCTCCCGGTTCACTGTTTACAACTACCTAAACCGCGAGAACGGCGCCAAGAGCGGGTAGTTGGAGCACACACGCACAGGCTGCCGATGCATGATCGATCAAGCCGCCGCCCAGGTCACCGGGCGGCGGCTTTTTCTGTATACGGAATTTCAACAAACTGTTGACGTCGTGTTGCGGAGGGCGTTAGCTATCCGCAGCCCGACCAACGCACAGCGAAGAACAGCCACGGAGGCTCCCGTGACTTCGAGCTCCACGCCGGGCCTCGCCCGGTTCAACACCCAGGCGGACGCCGAGGCGGCCGCCGCACTGCACGAGGTGTGTGCCAGTGCGGCATGGGGACGAGCGATCCTCGCCCTCCGCCCGTACGCCACCATCGAAGCCCTGCTCTCCGCGAGCGACACCGCCACGGCGGCACTCGACGCGGAGGACCTGGCGGAGGCCATGGCCGGTCACCCGCCGATCGGCCGCCCGAAGCCCGGGGACCCGACCTCCTCCCGCGAACAGCGGGGCATGGCCGGGGCCTCCGAGGAGCTCAAGGCCGAGATGCTCGAACTCAACCTGGCCTACCAGGAGCGGTTCGGACATGTCTTCCTGATCTGCGCCACCGGCGCCACCGGTGAGCAGATGCGCGACGCGGTGAAGTCCCGCATCGGGAACTCGCCCGAGCAGGAGCGGGGGATCGTGCGCACCGAACTGGGCAAGATCAACCGCATCCGCCTCACCCGCCTCGTCACGGAAGACGCGTAACACAAGGAGAGTCTTGAGCACCTTCGCCACCGCATCGGTGTCCACCCACATCCTGGACACCAGCATCGGCCGCCCCGCCGCCGATGTCGCCGTCTCGCTCGCCGCCCGCCAGGGTGCCGACGCCGAGTGGGTGACGCTCGGGGGCTCCGCGACCGATGCGGACGGGCGCTGCAAGGACCTGCCGGCCCTGCCGGAGGGCACCACCCATGTACGGCTCGACTTCGAGACCGAGCCGTATTTCACAGCCAAGAAGCAAGCCGAGGCGCAGCAGGACGCCCCCCGCGTAAGGGACAGCGGCGCGTTCTTCCCCGAGGTGGCGATCACTTTCGCCGTCACCCCGGGCGAGCACTACCACGTACCGCTGCTGCTCAACCCGTTCGGCTACTCCGTATACCGAGGGAGCTAGCAGACACATGCCCACGATTCTCGGCCAGAACCAGTACGGCAAAGCAGAGAACCGCGTCGTCAAGATCACGCGGGACGGCGACACCCACCACATCAAGGACCTGAACGTCTCGGTCGCCCTCTCCGGCGAGATGGACGACGTCCACTACTCCGGCTCCAACGCGCACGTCCTGCCCACGGACACCACCAAGAACACGGTGTTCGCGTTCGCCAAGGAGCACGGGATCGAGTCCGCCGAGCAGTTCGGCATCCACCTCGCCCGTCACTTCGTGACCTCGCAGGAGCCGATCAAGACTGCGCGCATCCGCATCGAGGAGTACGCCTGGGAGCGCATCGCCACCTCCGACGCCAACTCCCGCTTCATCGGGTCCGACGAGGTCAAGCACTCCTTCGTCCGCAAGAACCAGGAGATCCGCACCGCCCAGATCACCTTCGACGGTGAGAAGTGGCAGGTCATCTCCGGGCTCAAGGACCTGACCGTGATGAACTCGACCAACTCCGAGTTCTGGGGCTACGTCAAGGACAAGTACACGACGCTCAAGGAGGCGTACGACCGCATCCTCGCGACCGACGTCTCCGCCCGCTGGCGCTACAACTGGACCAGCGACGAGCAGCGCATGCCGAACTGGGAGAAGTCGTACGAGCAGGCGCGCAAGCACATGCTGCACGCCTTCGCCGAGACCTACTCGCTCTCGCTCCAGCAGACCCTGTACCAGATGGGTTCGCGCATCATCAACAACCGCAGCGAGGTCGATGAGATCCGCTTCTCGCTGCCGAACAACCATCACTTCCTCGTCGATCTGGAGCCGTTCGGCCTCAAGAACGACAACGAGGTGTACTTCGCGGCCGACCGTCCGTACGGGCTCATCGAGGGCACCGTGCTCCGGGACGGCGTCGAGCCCCAGATCCCGGTCGACATGACCAACCTCTGACGCGGCGCCGCGCCGGTGCCCGCCCGCTCCTCGCGGCCGGGCACCGGCCGGGCCGGAGGGAACCCTCATGGCACAGCCAGCATCCGGGCCCGCGGAAGCAGAAGGCCCCTGTTCCACCCCGCCGGAGCGTGCGGTGCATCCGGTGGACGAGAAACTCAGCCCCTCGCGGCTCCTGCCGGCCGCGCTCCAGCACATCGCCGCCATGTACGCCGGCGTCGTCACCCCTCCGCTGATCATCGGTCAGGCCGTCGGCCTCGACGCGGCGGGCATGACCCGGCTCATCGCGGCGAGCCTCCTCATCGCCGGCTGCGCCACCCTGCTCCAGACCCTCGGCATCGGCGGCCTCGCCGGCAACCGGCTGCCGTTCGTCAACGCCGCCTCCTCCGCCGGGATCGCCCCGATGCTCGCCATCGCCGAGACCAGCGCGCCCGGGCACCAACTGCCCGCGATCTACGGCGCGGTGCTCGTCGCCGGGGTGTTCTGCCTGGCAGTCGGGCCGTTCTTCGGCAGGCTCCTGCGCTTCTTCCCGCCCCTGGTCACCGGCGTCGTGATCACCCTCATCGGGGTCACCCTGATGCCCGTACCGGTCTCCTGGGCGCAGGGCGGCGACAAGACGGCCACCGACTTCGGGGACATGAAGTACCTCGCGCTCGCCGCGTTCACCCTCGTCGTGATCCTGCTGATCCAGCGCTTCGGGCGTGGCTTCCTGCGCCAAGTCGCGCTGCTCATGGGGCTGTTGATCGGCACGCTGGCCGCCGTCCCGTTCGGGCTCGCCGACTTCTCCGCGCTGCGCGACGCCCCTCTCGCCGCCGTGCCCACCCCGTTCGCCTTCGGCGCGCCGGAGTTCCAGCCGGCCGCGATCCTCTCGCTGTGCATCGTGATGCTCGTCCTGATGACCGAATCGTCCGCCGGGATGCTGGCCATCGGCGAGATCTGCGACCGCCGCACCGACGGACGCACCCTCACCCGGGGCCTGCGCACCGACGGCATCGCCACCCTGATCGGCCCGGTCTTCGGCGGCTTCCCCACCAGCGCCTTCGCGCAGAACGTGGGCGTCGTCTCGCTCACCAAGGTCCGCAGCCGCTACGTCGTCGCCGCGGCCGGGGCCGCCCTGCTGGTCCTCGGGCTCTTCCCGGTGCTCGGCGCGGTCGTCTCGCTCGTCCCGATGCCCGTGCTCGGCGGCGCCGGGATCGTCCTCTTCGGCTCGATCGCGGTCAGCGGCATCCGTACGCTCTCCGAAGCCGGCCTGGACGACAGCTCCAACATCATCCTGGTCGCCGTGGCCCTCGGCGCGGGCATCGTCCCGCTCGCCGCGCCCGGGTTCTACGCCGACTTCCCGTCCTGGGCCCAGACCGTCCTGGGCTCCGGAATCAGTGCGGGAGCGCTCGTCGCGGTCCTGCTCAACCTGTTCTTCCACCATCTCGGCACCCACGGCCGCACCGCCGTGGCACTCAAATCCTCCTAGGGTCCTGCCGTGCCCACATCCCGCATGAGAGAAGGAAGCACCATGGCAGCACCGGCAGCCCCCGACCGGGTGGAGCGCATCGTCATCGAGAACTGCTCGATCGCGACCGTCGACGCCGCCGACACCGAGTACGCCTCGGGCTATGTCGTCGTCGCCGGGAACCGCATCGAGTCCGTCGGCGCCGGCCGGGCACCCGAGGGCCTGGAGAACGTCGTACGCCGGATCGACGGAACCGGCCACCTGGCAACGCCCGGCCTGATCAACACGCACCACCACTTCTACCAGTGGATCACCCGGGGCCTCGCCACGGACCACAACCTCTTCAACTGGCTGGTGGCGCTGTACCCGACGTGGGCACGCATCGACGAGCCGATGGCCCGCGCCGCCGCGCAGGGCTCGCTCGCCATGATGGCGCTCGGCGGCGTCACCACCGCGATGGACCACCACTACGTCTTCCCGAAGGGATCCGGCGACCTGTCCGGCGCCATCATCGGGGCCGCCCGCGACATGGGCGTACGCTTCACCCTCGCCCGGGGCTCCATGGACCGCAGCGAGAAGGACGGCGGGCTGCCCCCGGACTTCGCCGTGGAGACCCTGGAAGGCGCGCTCGCCGCCACCGAGGCGACCGTCGACGCCCACCACGACGCCTCCTTCGACGCGATGACCCAGGTCGCCGTCGCCCCCTGCTCGCCGTTCTCCGTATCCACCGAACTCATGCGCCAGGGAGCCGAACTGGCCCGGCGCAAGGGTGTGCGGCTGCACACCCACGGCTCGGAGACCGTGGAGGAGGAGAAGTTCTGCCACGAGCTGTTCGGCATGGGCCCCACCGACTACTTCGAGTCCACCGGCTGGCTCGGCGAGGACGTGTGGATGGCGCACTGCGTCCACATGAACGACTCCGACATCGCCGCCTTCGCCCGCACCGGCACCGGCGTCGCCCACTGCCCGTCCTCCAACGCCCGCCTCGCCGCAGGCATCGCCCGCGTCCCGGACATGCTCGCCGCAGGCGTCCCGGTCGGCCTCGGCGTCGACGGGACCGCGTCCAACGAGTCCGGCGAGCTCCACACCGAACTGCGTAACGCCCTCCTCATCAACCGCCTCGGCCCGCACCGCGAACGCGCCCTGAACGCCCGTCAGGCGCTGCGCCTCGGCACCTACGGCGGCGCCCAGGTCCTCGGCCGCGCCGCGCAGACCGGCTCGCTGGAGGCCGGCAAGCTGGCCGACCTGGTCCTCTGGAAGCTGGACACCCTCGCCCACGCCTCCATCGCCGACCCGGTCACCGCGCTCGTCTTCGGCGCCGCCGCCCCGGTCACCCTGTCGCTGGTCGACGGCAAGCCGGTCGTGGAGTCCGGCCGCCTGGTCACCGCGGACGAGGAGGCCATCGCCCGCGCCACCCGCGACGAGGCCCGCCGCCTCGCCCAGATCGCCGCCGGAGCCTGACGGGCCCGGCGGCCCCGAAACGGCCGGACGAGGGGGACGGCCCTCGTCCAGGCCGCCGCGGACCCGAGCGGGGTCCGCGGCAACCGGTGCGGGAGGCGCGCCGCCCACGCGCACGCGCCTCCCGCACCGGCGATCCCGGCTGCCCGCACCAGCCGTTCGACCTGCCTCACCGCACCACCGCAGCAACGGGGCCCGGTCCGGCGGACCGGCCCCGGCACCACCTCCCTGAACCCCACGTCACCGCCGACGTGTAACCGACCGGAGGAACCGCCGTGGCAGCTACGCCCAGGTTTCGCGACGACGCAAGTGCGACCCCCCACAACGACGGTGCGCCGGAGACGGCCCCGCCCGACCGGAAGCATCCGGTCGACGAGACACTCCCCCCACTGAAGATGTTCACCAGCGGACTCCAGCACGTGGCCGCGATGTACGCGGGCGTGGTGGCCCCGCCCATGATCGTGGGACCCGCCGTGGGCCTCAGCCCCAAGGAGACCGCGTTCCTGATGGGGGCGAGCCTGTTCACCGCGGGCATAGCCACCCTGCTCCAGACGCTCGGCTTCTGGCGCATAGGCGCCCGGCTGCCGTTCGTCAACGGCGTCTCGTTCGCCGGGGTGACCCCGATGGTGGCGATCGGCAAGGACCGGGGGCACGACGGGATCGCCGTCATCTTCGGCGCGATCATCGTGGCGAGCCTCCTCGGCTTCGTCCTCGCGCCCTACTTCTGCAAACTGGTCCGCTTCTTCCCGCCCGTGGTCACCGGCACGGTCATCACCCTCATCGGTGTCTCGCTGCTCCCGGTCGCCTTCAACTGGTCCCAGGGCGGCAACGCGACCGCCCACGACTACGGCTCCACCACCAACATCACCATGGCGGCGGTCACGCTCGTCATCGTGCTGGCCCTGCGCAAACTGCTGCGCGGCTTCCTCCAGCAGATCGCCATCCTGCTCGGCCTGATCATCGGCACGCTCATCGCGATCCCCGTCGGCATCACCGACTTCGGCGCCATCAAGGACGCCGACGCGATCGGCTTCCCCACCCCGTTCCACTTCGGGGCCCCGCAGTTCGAGATCGCCGCGATCGTCTCGATGAGCATCGTGATGCTGGTCTGTATGACCGAGTCCACGGCGGACATGCTGGCCCTCGGCAAGATCGTGGACCGCCCCGCCGACGAACGGACCATCGAGGGCGGGCTGCGCGCCGACACCCTGGGCAGTGCCATCAGCCCGCTGTTCAACGGCTTCATGTGCAGCGCCTTCGCCCAGAACATCGGCCTGGTCGCGATGACCAAGGTGCGCAGCCGCTTCGTGGTCGCGACCGGCGGCGGCATCCTGATCCTGCTCGGTCTGGTCCCGGTGGCCGCGTCCGTCATCGCGCTGGTGCCGCTGCCGGTGCTCGGCGGCGCGGGGATCGTCCTGTTCGGCTCGGTCGCGGCCAGCGGCATCCAGACCCTGGCCGGCGCCGCGCTGGAGAAGGGCGAGAACGCGCTGATCGTCGCGGCGGCCGTCGGGGTCGGGCTGATACCGATCGCGGCGCCGGACTTCTACCACGCCTTCCCGAAGGACCTCCTGGTCGTCCTCGACTCCGGGATCTCGACGGGCTGCGTGGTGGCGATCGTCCTCAACCTGGCCTTCAACCATCTCGGCCGCAAAGCCGACACGGACGAGGCGGGCACCGCGCCCGGCGGCCACGACCCGGTCAAGGCGATGGAGGTCGCCGCTCACTGACGTACAGTCAGCACAGCGTGGCGCGTACGGGGTTGGCCGTACGCGCCACGAGTGGTTCTGCCGGTGCTCAGTCGATGTGGAAGCTGTCCCCGTACACCTTCCAGTCGAGCGGCGGGTCCAGGTCCAGATTGCCGTTCCGCAGGAAGACCCGCTGGGCGGTGTCCACCCGGCTGGTGTCCGAGTGGGCCTCTTCCTGCTCCATGGCCCAGACCCGCGCGTCCAGGAAGGCGTCGAGGTAGGCCACCTCGTCACCGCCCTGGGCCGGCGGCTTCGCCTGTGCCAGGGCCCGCTGCCGGATGGACCCGAAGCTCGTGCTGTCGCCGCCGTCGCCGTGCATCACGATGGCGTCGTAGTAGGCGAACTGGCCGAGCGTGCCCAGGCCGTCGCTCTTGGCCCGGCCGACCGCCGGGTCGAAGTACACGCGGTCGCGCTCGTCGTTCTGCGCCTGCTGGAAGTCCGGATCCTGGGCAGCCGTCTCCCAGGCGTCCTGGAAGCCCGGGTCCAGACCGTCGTGCGAGTCGCTGCCGTCCACCTCGCGCAGGGCCGGCAGATACCCGGCCAGTACGTTGTCCGGCTTGCGCTGCGTGTACAGCTCGACCAGGTCGAGCATGTCGCCGGTACCGGAGCAGAAGCCGATGATGCCCGCGGTGTAGCCGCGGCCGTCGCCGATGTCCTCGATGTAGCCGTACTGCGCCTTCCAGTCCAGCGTGGAGTTCTCCGCGCTGGAGACCAGCTGCATGGCGATGTCCTTCTTCGCCGGATCGTCGAGACCGGCCAAGGCCGCCTCCTGCTGCTGGTGAGCCGCCGCCGTGGGGACGGGGGTGGTGCCGGCGAAGGCGGTGGCGGGTACCGCCGTGAGGGTCAGTCCGAGCGCGACGAGTGCGAGGCGCACGGATCGGGTGGTGCGACGTGCGGCGCGCTTGTGGGGAGCGTACACCTGTCCTCCAAAGGAGTTCGTCGTTCCGCTGTTCTGTTAGGAAGCTTTCCTATCAGGGTCGAACGGTGGGCGTACACCCTTCGAGGGTCTGCGCAACGTTCGTTTCACGGATCCTCCACGAATCGCGAACCCGGACCGTCACCCTCGCCGCATCAACAGGACTTCTCCAACCCGGTAGTGCGTGTTCCACGGGAAAGCCCGCCCGGGAATCAGGAGAAGGAAGGGGTGCGCAGCCGGCCTTTGGGTGATCATGGCAAGAACGCCGCCCAGGGCGAACCGGCATTGCCTGCGGGCCGGACCCTGGGTCCCGTTCATCGGAAGGGGTACTTGTCTTGTCTGCGCTGCCCGCATTTCGCAACTACGTCGAGATCATCCTCGGTGGCCTGAACGACGGCCCGGGGAGCCCGGTGCTGGTGTGCGGTGAACGCCGTCTGAGCGCGCAGGAGTTCCGCTCGCTGGTGTACCGGACGGCGCGAGTCCTGCACAAACGTGGAGTCGGTCCGGGCAAGACGGTCACGCTGCTGTGTGGAAACCTGCCGGAGACGGTCGCGGTGCGGTACGCGGTCAATCTGCTGGGCGCGCACTTCAACCACCTGTACAACCGGCTGGCGGTGGATGTGCAGGCGCTGATGATGGCCGATATGGAGACGTACGCCCTCGTCGTCGACCCCCGTCTCGCCTCCCGCGCGGCGGACTTGCTTCCTCGTGTCCCGCGCGTGCGGCACGTGGTGCTGCTCGGCAGCGGTGCCGGGCCTGAGGCTGCGAGGCTGGGGGAGGATCTGCTGGCACTCGCCGCGAAGGAGGCGGACACGCCGGTTGCCAGTGCGGCCCGTCCCGACGATCTGTGCTTCATCCGTCATTCGGGCGGAACGACCGGGCATCCCAAGGGCGTACGGAGCACCTTCGGGAGGATGCAGGAGGGGATCGCGCGGACCAGGGCGCTGTTCGGCGGGACAGGTCGCAGGGATCTGGTGTGCACGCCGCTCTCGCACGCTGCGGGGTTCATCGCGGATGGCACGCTGTCCGCCGGGGGCACCGTCGTCCTGCATGACACCTTCGATCCAGCCGCCGTCCTGGCCACGATCGCCCGCGAGCGGATCACGAACATGTACCTGCTGCCACCGCTGCTCTACCAGGTGCTCGATCACCCCGACGCCGCACACGCGGACACCTCCAGCCTCCGTCAGATCACCTACGGCGGCACCTCCTCCTCCCCGGTCCGAATTGCCGAAGCGGTACGCCGATTCGGCCGAGTCCTGCAGCAGGGGTACGGGCAGTTCGAGGCCGGCGCCGTGAGTGTGCTGCCGGCCGCCGAGCATGATCCAGACCGCCCCGAGGTGCTGCGCACGGCGGGACGGCTGGTTCCCGGCGTCGAGGTGGAGATCCGCGACGAGACCGGGGCCCGCCTGCCGGTGGGGGAGGTGGGCGAGATCTGCGTGCGCAGTGCGGACCAGATGATGGAGGGCTACTGGAAGAACCCCGAACTCACGGCCCAGGTCATGCGCGACGGGTGGATGCACACTGGCGACCTCGGCAGCCTCGACGCCGAGGGTTACCTGACCGTCGTGGACCGGATCAAGGACATGATCGCGGTGGTCGGCGGCCACGTGTACACCACCGAACTCGAAGACTTCCTCAACACCCACCCTGCGGTGCGGCAGAGCGCGGTCTACGGGGTGAAGGGTGACGGCGGATTCGAGCACATCCACAGCACCGCCGTCACCGCCCCTGAATCCGAGGTGACAGCGGACGACCTGCGTGCCTGGGTACGTGAAGGCCGCGGCGCCCTGTATGAGCCCGACCATATCCACTTCGCTGAGACCCTGCCCCTCACGGACGCGGGAAAGCCCGACAAGAAGCTTCTGCGTCAGCAGGCCAGGGACAGGGCCTCACGCGGATGACCCCTCGCGGACACCACGCTGCCCCGCCAGTGCTTCCCATGCCCCGGACCGTGCGGCTCGACGACTGACGCGCCCGCCCGCACCTGCGCACTGCTCCGGACAGGCGGCCGGCGATTGGGCGAACTGAAGCGAGTCAGCACAGGGGAACGTTGGCTAGATACTGACGGTGAGATTCGTGCGTGTGGGGTAGATCGCTCTCGGAATGACCATGAAATCCACTGGAGGGGGACGGGATTGGAGAGGGCCGGGCGTTCCTCCGCCGACGGCTGGTGCCGGACTGCCACAGGCCGCATCGGTACTCGGCCGGGTTCACCGCTGGAGCACAGTGCTGACCGCCGGCACCAGCAGCGACATGCCTCACCTGCCGTGCGCAACCCGCACGTACAGGTGGGCGCCCGATGCCCGTCACCGCCAGGTGCCGTCCTCCGCGGTGATAAGCCGTTGCCCTCGCCGACCGGCCGGACAAGTCCGGCCGGTCGGCCCGGCGGGACTTCCGGGCGGCGATCGCACCTCGTACGAGAAGGAGATGCTCCATGCTGTTCTCAAAGGCCACACACCACGGTGCTCCCGCCCGGCGGCGTTTCTCTCGCGGTCGTCTCGCCACCCTGGGCGGCGCCTTCGCGCTGGCCCTGACGTGGATCGTGCCGCTGTCCGCACCGGCCTCGGCGGCCGCCGCCTGTGACGTCACCTCGATCACCCCGAACCGTGCCAGGGTCAACCAGGAGGTGAACATGGTCATCACGGGCCATGGCTTCACCGATGAGGCCAACTGCGGCCGGGTGAGCCAGGTCTCCATCGTCGGCCCCACCTCGGTCACCCTGCGATACGAACTCAGCATCACGGACACCACGGTCACCGTCTACCTGCCCGGCCTTCCTGAAGGGAGCTACAGCGTCAGCCCCGCCACCGGCACCGGAGCCACACCATGGGGATCGGCCACCCACACCGTCGGTGACGACCAAGCGGACCTCGCGGTCGCACTGACGGCCACCCCCGCACCGCTGCTCTCCAGCGCGATCGTCTACACCCAGACCGTCACCAACAACGGTCCCTCCGGCCTGGCCGAGGGCACCGTCACCACCACCCTGCCCTCGCAGACCAGCAACGTCACCGGCCTCCCCACGGGATGCTCCTACAGCAGCCCGACCAAGACGGTCACCTGCACCGTCAGCGGTCTCGCGAACGGCGCCACCGCCACGCGCACCTTCACCGCCGGCCTCAACCTGGTCTCGCTCGGCGACCTTCCCGCGACTGCGACCCGCACCACGAGCAGCCCCGCCGACACGATCAGCACCAACGACTCCGCCACAGCTCACTGCAGCGCACTGACCAGTGTCCTCATCGCCTGCTGAACCAGCCGACTCCCCCATCCGGCTGGTCAACGGAACCCAAGGCCAACTCCGTGATGCGGAGACCCGGTAGCTGAGGCCCCGCCGCGGGAGCCGGCCGCTCGAATCGGTCGGCTCCCGCACACCGGATGAGGTCCCGAACCTGCCACACCCGGACCGACCGTCGCGACCGTATGAGCTGGATCAGCGGGCGCGTGCGTACGAGATGCGGGGCAACCGGGCGGACCGTCGCTGTGGTGACGGCAAAGTCCACGTCCGGCTCGCCGAGCAGACCGTGGCCGCGGACCTGCGCCGTACCCGGGGCGTCAGCGCGACGTTCTGCCGACCTTCGGGCGATGACGGGAATCGTCGGACAGCCCTGGCGTGATCTCGTAACTGTCGCCGTACACCTTCCAGGCCAGCGGCGGGTCCAGGTCCAGATTGCCCTCGTCCAGGAACACCCGTTGCGCGGTCTCGACCCTGCTGGTGTCGCTGTGCGAGGGCTCCTCGCGGATCGCGTCGACGCGGGCGTCGAGGAAGGCGTCGAGATACGCGGTCTCGTCGCCCCCGTCCGCGGGGGACCTGGCCGCGTCGAGCGCCTGGCTCCGGATCGTACGGAAGCCGGTGGTGCCGTCCGCGTCGGCCTCCCCGTGCATCACATACGCGTCGTAGTAGACGAACTGGCCCAGCGTGCCCAGCCCGTCCTGCTTCGCCCGGCGCACCGCCGGATCGAAGTACGAGGCGTCCCGCTCGGCGTCCTGCGCCTCCCGGAACCTCGCGTCACCCGCCGCCTCCGCCCAGGCCCGGGTGAACGGGGAGCCGAGCCCCGTGTGCGCGTCGCTGCCCTTCACCTTCCGCAGCGCCGGCAGGAACCGTTCCAGCGCGTTGCCCGGCCGGGACCTCGCGTAGCGCTCCACGACCCGGAGCATGTCGCCGGTGCCGGAGCAGAAGCCGATGATGCCGCCCGTGTAGCCGCGGCCGTCCCCGATGTCCTCGATGTACGTGTACTGCGCCTGCCAGTCCAGCGTGGAGTTCTCCGCGCTGGAGACGAGCCGCATGGCGATGTCCTTCTTCGCCGGGGCGGCCAGCCCGTCCGCCGCGCCCTTGCCGGAGGAACCCCCGGCCTGGGCGCAGCCGGTGAGCGTGGTGGCGGTCATCAGGAGCGCGGCGAAGGGGGTGACCAGGGCGCGCGGGGTGAGCTTCACCGGTCCAGCCTGCCAGGCCGGCGGCGTGATCCCGGCGCATTCGGCGGTAGCGTCGGGGGCATGGATGATCAGTCTGTGGTGGATGTCGGCGACGTGCGGCTGGCGTACCGGACCTGGGGGGACCCGTTCGGGTCGCCCGTCGTACTGCTGCACGATCTCGGCGCGAGCGCGGCGAGCTGGGAAGCGGCCGGGAGCCTGCTGGGGCGGGAATGGCGGGTGTACGGAATCGACCTGCGCGGCCACGGGGAGAGCGACTGGCCCGACGAGTACGACCTGGAGCTGATGCGCGACGACGTGCTCGGGTTCCTCGACGAGTGCGAGCTGGACCGGGCGGGCGTGGTCGGCCACGGCATGGGCGGGGTCGTCGCCCACCTCCTCGCGCAGGAGCACCCGGACCGGGTGGAGCGGCTGGTGCTGGTGGAGACCCCGCCGCCGTTCCCCGGAGCGGCGGGCCCGGCGATCGAGCCGGACGGGCCCGCCGATTACGACGAGGCGGTGCTCGCGGCGGTGAACGGCGAGCTGGCCGACCCCGATCCGGCATGGGCGCGGGGCCTGGAGGAGATCGTCGCGCCGACGCTGATGCTGGCGGGCGGACCGGCGAGCACCATGCCGCAGGGGCGGCTCCAGGACATGGCGTCGATGATCCCGGACTGCCACCTGGTCACGATGGGCGGCGGTCACCGCCCGCACGAGGCCGATCCGGAGCAGACGGCTCAGCGGATCACGGAGTTCTTCACGAGCTGAGGGGCCGGGCGGGTCGGCGCGCTTCGGGGCGCGCGCTCCGGCGTGTGCGCCGTGGGCTCGCTCTTGCGCCCTTCAGCGCGGCGCGTACGCCCTGGCCCCGCACCTCTTCAGTCTCCCGGCCGCCAGTCCGGCCGCCGGCCGCCCCGAGCCACCGCCCGGTCCAGCAGTGGCGCGTCATCGGCGACCGGCACCGGCGGCCCGAAGGGGGCGGGGTCGTCGCCCTGGTCCGCCAGCAGCGCGAGCGTGCTGCGCAGGTGGGCCTCCTCGGCGTCGAAGGGCTGCCCGGTCGCCTTCGCGAGGTCCCAGCCGTGCAGGACCAGCTCGTTGAGCGCGACCATCCCCGCGACCCGGCCGGGCAGGTCCACGCCGCCCGCCCTGGTCACGCCCTCCCAGGCGTCGGGGGAGCGCCAGGCGGCCACCATCCCGTCGAGCGCGGCGGGCAGCGTGGTCCGCCAGCCGGATTCGAGGACGCCGGACTCCACGGAGGGCGCCGAGTCCGTGGCCGGTCCCGGCTCCTTGCGGGCGGCGTCGCGGAAGGCGACGGCCAGGCCCTCGATATGGGCGAGCAGGGCGCCCACGGTCACGCCGGGGCACGGTGTCACGGCCCCCAGCGCGCCGTCGTCCACGGCGTCGAGCTGCGCGGTGATCCGGCGCGCGGCCGGTTCCAGGTCGAGCGGTCGTGTGTCCATACCGGTGCAGACTGCCCGACCGCCCCCAACTCATCGCTCAGCGCACCACGTGTCCCCGCAGAACGATCCGGCTGGGGTGGTCGAGCACCGCCGGATCGGCGGTCGGGTCGGTGTCGTACGCGACCAGGTCGGCCGGCGCCCCGTCCACCAGGCCCGGCAGGCCGAGCCAGGACCGCGCCGTCCAGGACGCCGCGCCGAGCGCCGCATCGGCCGGCAGCCCGGCCCGGAGCAGCCAGGACGCCTCGCTCGCGACGGTCCCGCAGGGGAACGAATCGGTGCCGGCCAGCACCGTGACGCCCGCCTCGTGGGCGGCCCGGACGTTGCCGAACATGGTGTCCCAGCCGGCCAGCCACAGATCGCGGCGCACACTCGGCTCCCGCGCCCGCATCGCGTCCACACCCTTGCCGAACGCCGCCAGCGTCGGCACGAACGCCGTGCCCTGAGCCGCCATCCGGTCCAGCAGCCCGGGATCCAGATGCATGCCGTGCTCCAGGCTGTCCGCCCCTGCGAGGACCGCGTTGCGGGTGCCCTCGGCGGTCTGGCAGTGCACCGCCACCTTGCCGCCCGCCGCGTGCACGGCGGTCACCACCTCGGTGAGCAGTGCGAGCGGCACCGGGGGCTCGTCCATCCGCCAGTCCCCGACGACCTTGCACCAGCCGGAGGAGGCCGCCGACTCCTCCACGGCGGCCCGGACGAGCTCCGCCTCGGTCACGTCCCGGCCGAAGCCGGGGAAGAACCTGCCGGGTGTGGCCAGCCAGCGGCCCGCCGATGTGACCCGGGGCAGCTCCCGGTCCGCGTCCACCCAGGCCGGCATCCGCGCGGCCGTGCCCGGGGTGCGGACGGCGAGGACCCCGGCGTCCCGGTGCGCGCGCAGCTGTTCGCGCAGCAGCTCCTCGTCGAACGGCTCGCTGGTGTCGGTGGCTCCGGGATGCGTGTGTACGTCGACGAGCCCAGGCAGCAGCCAGCCGCCGTCCACCGCGGTCTCGGCGTGCCGCCCCGCGAACCCGCCCGGCGGGGCGCCCTCGCGCAGCACCTCGCCCTCGATCCAGAACGCCCGCTCCTCGCGCACCGGCAGCACCACACCTCGTACGCACAGCATCCGCAGACGGTACGTCAGGCGCTCCGCACGCAAAGGAGCGGGGGCACACCGGCACATTGCGGAAGGTTCCGCTCCGTCGTCCCGTCGACCCTCTTGTCTGCGACCCCCGGCCCATGCGATACAGGTCTGGACCATTGCTCCCGGATGGAAGGCACGACCGTGCGATCCCCCCACACGCATGCCGCGTTGGCCTGCTCCGCCGCCCTGCTCCTCGCCACACTCACGACCGCCTGTGGCTCCGAGGCCCACGCGGACACCAGCGAGCCGACCGCACCGCGCGGGGTGACCGCGCAGGCGAGCAGCGCCACCTCCGCGCACGTCATGTGGAAGGCCGCCACCGACGACACCGCCGTCACCGGCTACGACGTCTACCGCCAGGGCAAGAAGGTCAAGTCGGTCTCCGCGAGCCGGGTGATGATCGACATCGACGGGCTCACCGCCTCCACCGCCTACACCTTCACCGTCCGGGCCCGCGACGCGGCCGGGAACCTCTCCGCGCCGAGCGCCGCCGCGTCCGTCACCACCCCTGCCCCGACCCCCGCCGACCACGAGGCCCCCACCCGGCCGGTGAAACTGCGCGGCAAGGCGGACGGCAGCCGCGCCGCCACCCTGTCCTGGGGCGGCTCCACGGACGACGTCGGCGTCACCGCGTACGACATCTACCAGGAGGGCTCCCGCATCCACAGCGTGCCCGGTACGCAGACCACCGCGCGGCTCACCGGACTGCGCCCCGGCACCATCTACACGTTCACCGTACGGGCCCGGGACGCGGCCGACACCTCGTCGCCGGACAGCGCGAGCCTCGACCTCACCACCGCCTCGGCCCCCGGCGCGCCCGCCTCCACCGCCCCGACGGACCTGCGGATCACCAACCGGGCCGAGGGCAAGGAGCACATCGTCGAGCTGGACTGGAAGCAGCCCGGGACGGGCGGCAAGATCCCCGCGTACCAGCTCTACATGAACGGCAGGCTGACCACCACGATCGTCTGGGGAGGCGAGCCGCCCGCAGGACGGGCGCACTACGAGCTCACCGTCAACGACCCCCGTGGCACCCGCTACTCGATCAAGCTCCGCGCCAAGCTCCCGGACGGCAAGTGGGGCGACTTCTCGGCCGCCCGCACGGTGGTGCTCGGCGACTAGGCCGGGACCCGGACCGTCTCGATCCACGACGGCGGCTGAGGCGCGTCCGTCCCGATGAGCGCGGCGACGAGTCGGCACGAGGGCGACTCGTCGGGCCACGGGGTGTACCCGTCGGTGAGGACCACCACGATGCCAGGGCGCTCCGGGGCGGCCAGCGCCCGGGCGATGCCCACCCGCATGTCGGTGCCGCCGCCCCCGCCCAGCGCGACCTGGTCGGCGGAGGTCACCCGGGACACGGCGTGCACATCGGCGTCGCAGGCCAGCACGGAGACCCGGTTGCCCCGGATGCCCACCTCCCGCAGCACCCCGGTGACCTCGCCCAGCGCGGCCGCCAGTTCGTCGTCGCCCATCGAGCCCGAGGTGTCGACCACGACGGCCACCCGGGGCAGCGGGCGGCGCAGCGTCGGCAGGACGACGCCGCGCAGGGCCGCGCCGCGCCGGGACGGGCGGCGGTAGGTGTAGTCCACCGCCCCGGAGGCCCAGGCCGCCGCCTCCCGCACCGCACCGGCCAGCGCCTGCCGCCAGTCCACCGTCGGCTCCAGGACCTCCTCGGCCCACCGCCGCCAGCCCGCCGGAAGGCTGCCCCGGGTGCGCTGATGGGCGCGCATCGACTCGGCCGTACGCCTCCGCAGCGCCTCCGCCTCCGTCGCGCCCAGCGGGGACGGCCCCTCGGAACCGGGCAGCTCCCACGGCTCGGGGCGGCCGTGCGCGCCCGAACCGCAGGTGTGCGGCGGCGGACCGGGCGGCAGTGCGGGGAGGTACGTCTCGAAGAGCTGACCGGACGGCAGCCCGAAGAGCCCCGGCTCCATCCGCCCCTCCGGCAGCCGCAGCCCGTCGCTGATCAGGTCGTCGTTGATCTCGCAGTCCTGGGCGACGTTGACCCGGTGCGCGTCGCGCTGGTCGGCCGCCGGGAGCCGGGCGGCCCGGCCGTGGTGGTCGCGCAGCAGATGCGCGACCTCGTGCACCCACACCCCGGCCAGCTCGGCGACCGGCGTCCGCTCCACGAAGGCGGGCGACACATAGCAGCGCCAGTGCCGGTCCACGCCCATGGTCGGCACCCGGTCGCTCGCCACCACCGACAGCGCGTACAACGCCGTGGCGAGATAGGGCCGTTCGCTCGCCGCCCGGTAACGCGCCGCCAGCAGCTTGGTGTGGTCCAGCGGGAGCCGCGCGGGTACGGACACGGCCTCAGGCGCTTCCCGGCAGCGCGCCGGAGAGCTGGAGGAGTTCCAGGAAGGCGTCGATGCCCTCCGGGACCGGCCAGTCGGTGTCCCGCATCGCCGCCAGGTCCATCGCCGCCCGGGCCGCCACATCCGGCACCCCCGCCGCGACGGCCTTCGCCAGCACCGCCCAGCCCGCCTCCCAGCGCGGACGGGTCGGCTCGGCCTGGACGGCGGCCACCACCGCGATCAGGAACGCCAGTTGCCGGTCGCCGCGCTCGGGCAGCGCGAAGGCGTCCGGATCGGCCAGCACCCGGTCCGGGTCGGGCAGATCCAGATTCTCCAGGTACGAAAGCAGCTCGATGCCCGCCCCCTCCCCGACGGCCCCCGTCAGAGCGGCGGCGACGGCGTCCCGGCCGGTGCCGGTCGCGTAACCGGCGGCGAGCAGCCGCAGCGCCATGTCCCAGGTCCGGGGCGACGGCCAGGCCCTGCCCCGGCCTTCAGCGTCGGCGGGGAGGTGGTGCACCAGCCCCGGGCGCGCGGTGAGGAATCCGGAGACCGCGCCCCGGGCCCGGGCCACCGCACCGGCGGCCCGGGCGGGATCGACCACCGGGACGGGCGCCTCGGGCCAGGTGCCGGCCATGCCGCGTGCCACGGTGCGCGGGTCGTGCGTCCAGTACAGGTGCACGAAGCGGTTGGCGAGCGGGGGGCTCAGGTGCCAGCCGTCCGCCGCGCTCGACGGCGGATTGGCGGCGGCCACGATGCGTACGGCGTCGGGCAGCTTCAGGCTGCCCACCCGGCGTTCCAGGACGACGCGCAGCAGGGCGGCCTGCACGGCCGGGGGAGCGGAGGACAACTCGTCGAAGAACAGCAGCCCCTGGCCCTTCCGGGCGAGCCGGACCGCCCAGTCCGGCGGGGCCATCGGGACCCCGGTCGTGGCCGGGTCGTCCCCGACGACGGGCAGCCCCGCGAAGTCGGACGGCTCGTGGACGCTGGCGATGACCGTTTCCAGGTCCAGGCCGAGGCCCGCCGCGAGCTGTTCCAGCCCCGCCGACTTGCCGATGCCCGGCTCGCCCCAGAGCAGCACCGGCTGATTGGCGGTCACCGCCAGGGCCAGCGCTTCGAGCTGCGGACTGGCGACGGTCTCGGTCCGGGTGGCGCGCAGCCGCCCGTTGAGCGCGTCGGCGGCGTCCAGGGGGTGCGGCGCCTGTGCGGGGACACCGGGGGCCACGGTGCTCACGCGTCGTCACCTTCCTCGTCGTCGTAACCGTCCTCGTCGTCGTCCCACTCGTCCCACCACTCCGAGCCGGCGTCCGGGTGCTCCTTCAGCACCCGTTCCGCGAGGAACCGCAGATCGGTCCGCCGGTACTTGCGGATCACCTGTTCCAGCGAGAGTTCCGTCTGGTCGCTCACGTCGATCCGGGCGCCCGCGTCGAGCAGGTCCCGGACGAGCTCCGCCGTCCCGCGCCCCGATACGGCGACGCTCAGCGGGGTGCGCTCGCGGTGGTCCCTGGCCTCCAGGTCGAGGCCGGCCGCCAGCAGCCGGGGGAGCAGCACGGTGTGGTCGAGCAGGGGCAGGACGTGGAGCAGCGTGTGCTTGCCGCCGTCCCGGACGCGCGGATCGACGCCCGCGTCCAGCAGCGCCACGACCCCCGCCGTGTCCCCGTGCTGGGCGCGCAGGAAGAGGTCGCGCCGCTGGGCGGCCAGCGCCGCGGGCAGCCGGCCCGTCCCGGTGAGGCAGGCGTGCTCGGCGGCGAAGCAGCCGGAAACCGCCCCGCCGAACGCGCGCAGGGCGCTCTCGCGCTGCCGCTCCTGCGCGGTGTGCGGGGAGGTCAGCGTGCCGTCCCGGAAGCCGACCTCGTGCCAGTCGCCACGGCAGCGCACCCGGGCCGGGGCGGGCGGCGTGATCCCGGGCGGTCCGAACGGCCCCTCGTGGTCCGGGAAGAGCGACCGGCCCACCAGGGGATGCAGGTCCGCGGGCGTCAGGACGCCGTCGCCCAGCAGCTCCAGGTCGGGCAGCCTGCGCCACAGGGCCTCCGGCAGGAAGACCGCGCCCTCGGCCGCCTCGCGTTTCACGACCCCGATCCGCAGCCGGCCGCCGGAGCCGGCGAGGTCGAGCACGACGCGCGCCCGCCAGTCCTGGCCGATCTGGAACCGTTCCGCCCCCACGAGTTCCGCGAACCGGCGGACCTCCGCGTCGAGCCGGGGCACGTCCAGCGCCAGGCCCGCCATGATCGTCTCGGGGCCGGTCCGGTAGTACTCGGGCATCTCCGGCGGCTTCGGGTCCCACTCGATCCCGGCCGCCGCCAGCGCGTCGGCGATCCGCTCGTCCGCGTACAGCAGATTGATCCACTCGGCGCGGGCCACCGGGTCGCCGCTGCCCGGGTCCTCGTCCGGCGGCAGCAGGTGAGCCGGGAGCGGGGTGCCGTCGGCCGCGAGGAACGGCAGCCGGTCCGCGCCGCCGGCCCGGGCGCGCAGCTCACCGGCCCGGCTCGCGCGCCACAGGTGCCCGAGCGTCCGCCAGTCGTCGACGAGGCCGTACGCGACCCGGCGCCGGGGCGGGCCGAACCGGAGCGGGAGGCGCTGGGGGCCGTCGACCATGGCCGGGGTGGACAGCTGGAGATACGCGCCGGGCGCGGAGCCGTAGCCCGCGAGGAGGACGGTCCGGTCGGTCGCCAGGGTGGAGCGGCCCGCGAGGATCCTGGGCAGGTGCCAGCGCAGCAGGTCCGGTGCCAGGTCCCGGAGGTCGGCGAGGAGGGCTTCAGCAGTCTCGGCGCCGTACCGGGCGGCGACCTTGTCCGGGTCGACGCGCACCTCGAAGCCGGCCGCCGCGCAGGCTCCCCGCCAGTCGCCGGCCTCCCGCAGCGCGCCCGACTCCTCGATCACGGAGCGCGGCACGGCGTAGCGGCGGACCTGGCGCCAGCTCGCCGCCTCCTGGGGGGATAGGAACAGGGCGGTGTCGTGCGGGCTCACCGGTACAGGCTCCTGACCGCGCGCAGATCGGCGTGGGCGCCGCCGTCCGGACGCAGCAGCGTCGCGAAGGAGCGCTTCACCCGGCGCGGCAGGCCGGGGCCCAGGCCCACGTACTCCAGCCGGGACCCGGGGGCGACGGCGGCGAGCAGGGTCTTCGCGCCACGCCCGGTGAGCCCGGTGTGGCTGAGTTCTAGGCGGCGCAGCGGGCTGCCGGGCAGCGCCTCGGCCAGCGCGTGCGCCCCGGGGTCCCCGGTGACGTTGGGCGGGGCGCCCAGGGAGCGTTCCGAGGGCGGCCGGCCCAGGTCGAGCGCCTCGATCCCGTCGAGCGCACCGGCCAGGGCGCGGGCTCCCTCCGGTCCGATGCCGTTGCCGCCCAGGCCGAGGCGGATGGGGCGGGACGGGTCGGCGGCGCCCGCGAGGACGGCGGCGCCCGCGTCGCCGAGGTGGTTGGACGGCAGGTACAGCTCCCGCACCCCGGCGTCCAGGATCAGCCGGGCCAGCAGGGGCGCGGCGTCGGCGCCCAGCCCGTTGCCGCCGAGGAAGAGCCGTTCGACGGGGCGCGGACGGGTGCTCAGGACGTCCAGCAGGGCGGCGAGTCCGTCGGCGGTGACCCCGGTGTTGACCAGGTCGAGGGTGCGCAGCGCGGTGTTGCGGCGCAGCATCGGGACCAGGGCGCGGACGCCCGCGTCTCCGAGGGGGTTGCGCTTGAGCCAGAGGGCCCGGACGGTGGCGTCGTCGGCCAGGGCGGCGGCGAGGGCGGCGGCCCCTTCGGCGCCGATGCGGTTGCAGCCGAGGTAGAGGGTGTGCAGCCCGTGCCCGGGCCCGGCCGTCGCCGCCGCCACGGCCCTCGCGCCCTCGTCGCCGAGGGAGTTGGTGCCGAGCAGTACGTGGGTGGCGTGCGGGGAGCGGGCGACGGCGGGCATGACCCGGGCGGCGCCGGCCGCGCCGAGGCCCTGCTTGCAGAGATCGACGCGCCCGTCGGCGCGCAGCGCGCCCAGCGGGAACGCCTCGTCGGCCCCGACGGGCCGCGCCGCCGCCAGCCGGTCGAGCAGTGGCCCCAGCGACGCCGGGTCGGCGAGGGGCAGGTCCGGATGTTCAATGGCCGGACAGCGCACCGGCATCGGCTGCGACATCTCTTACCCCCGTCTGCGAAAAGGCGGCAAGACCGGTCGGATTCGAACCGACGTCCTCCAGCTTGCAGCTAGGGCGCGACGACCTCTGCGCTACAGCCTTGCCGCCGGTGATCCTATCCATGACGGCGATCAATTCGCACACCTGCGCCAGCAGTCACGCGGGCACCGGCGGCGGCGCCGCGCCCGAATCTCAAGTGGTCTGTACCTCTTGACGGCTTGGTCCAGACCAATTACGTTCCCGGGTGCTCCATGGCACGACATCCGCACCTCCCCGAGGACCGCCTCACCGGTCCCTGCCGTAAGGGAGAAACCATGTTCGAGCACATGCCACTCAGACGGAGAACGGCGACCGCCCTGCTCGCCGTTCTCGGCCTCCTCCTCGCGCTGCTGTCCTTGCAGGCCGTCCCCGCGCACGCGGCGGGCAAGCTCACGGCTGCCTTCACGTCCGCCGACAACGGCCCCTGGTGGAAGGGCACCTACGTCCTGCGCAACGACACGGACACCGCCGTCACCGGCTGGACCCTGGAGTTCGACCTGCCCTCCGGGGTCGCGATCCAGTCCTCGTACAACGGGACCACCACCACCCGGGGCAGCCACATCACCGCCGTCAACGCGCACTACAACGGCACGGTCGCCGCGCACAGCAGCACCGAGCCGTACAGCTTCTGGTTCGTCGCCACCGGCCCGATCACCGCGCCGACCGGGTGCAGGATCAACGGCGACAAGTGCGACGGCTCGGCCGACGCGCCCCCGGGCGCGCCCGGCGGGCTGAAGCAGACCGATGTCACCGCGCGTACCGCGTCGCTGTCCTGGACGGCCGCCGCGGCGGGCGACTTCCCCGTGGCCTCGTACGACATCCTGGCGGGCGGCAGGGTCGTCGGCTCCGCCACCGCGGCCACTTCCGCCACCGTCACCGGCCTGACCCCGGCCACCGCCTACGCGTTCACCGTCCGGGCCAAGGACACCCGGGGCAACGTCTCCGCCGAGAGCGCCCCGCTGACCGTGAAGACCGTCGACCCGGCCACCGACACCTCGCCCCCGACGGCCCCCGGCGCCCTGCACGCCACCGCCGCCGACTCCTCCTCCGTGACGCTGGCCTGGACCGCGTCCACGGACAACCAGCGCGTCGCCGCGTACGACATCTACCGGGGGTCCGCCCTGGCCACCACGGTCTCCGGCACCACGACCACCGCGACGGTCGGGGGCCTGTCGCCCTCCACCTCGTACACCTTCACCGTGAAGGCCCGCGACGCCGCCGACAACGCCTCGCCGGCGAGCAACGCCCTGACCGTGAAGACCGACGACATCGTCGGCGCCGGCAACTACGCGAAGGTCGGCTACTTCGTCCAGTGGGGCATCTACGGCCGCCAGTACTTCGTCAAGAACCTGGAGACCTCCGGCGCCGCCGCCAAGCTCGACATCGTCAACTACGCCTTCGCCAACATCGACCCCAACAACCTCACGTGCCTCAACGGCGTCACCAAGGGCACCACCGCCGACCCCCAGGACCCCGAGCAGGGCACCGGCGCGGGTGACGCGGACGCCGACTACGCCCGCCCGTTCAGCGCCGCCCAGTCCGTGGACGGGGTCGCGGACGACGGCTGGGGCAAGCTGCGCGGCAACTTCAACCAGCTCAAGAAGCTGAAGAAGCTCCACCCCGACCTGAAGATCGTGGTCTCGCTCGGCGGCTGGACGTACTCCAAGTACTTCTCCGACGTCGCCGCCACCGACGCCGCCCGCAAGAAGTTCGTCTCCTCCTGCATCGACATGTACATCAAGGGCAATCTGCCCGAGTACAACGGCGCGGGCGGCCCGGGCAGCGCGGCCGGCATCTTCGACGGCTTCGACATCGACTGGGAGTGGCCGGGCACCGGCACCGGACACCCCGGCAACCACTACTCGCCCGACGACAAGGACAACCTCACCCTGCTGCTCGCCGAGTTCCGCAAGCAGCTCGACGCGCTGGGCGGGGGGCACCGCCTCCTGACCGCCTTCACCCCGGCCGACCCGCAGAAGATCGACGAGGGCTGGGACCTGTCCAAGGTCTTCGACTCGCTCGACGCCGCCAACGTCCAGGGCTACGACTTCCACGGCTCCGGCAGCGACAACTCCTGGGAGCCCAACCGCACCGGCCACCAGGCCAACCTCTACAACGACACGCAGGACCCGTACGACTTCCACTTCAGCGCCGACACCGCCATCGAGGCGTACACCGACGCGGGCGTCGAACCCCGCAAGCTGACCCTCGGCATCCCCTTCTACGGACGGGGCTGGCAGGGCGTCACCGACGGCGGCGTCGCGGGCGAGTGGCAGCCGGCGGGCGGGGCGGCACCCGGGCAGTTCGCCGAGGAGGCGGGCACCCGGGGCTACTCGAACCTCATCGGCGCCTATCCGACGATGACGGTCCATCACGACGAACAGTCCATCTCGACGTACGGCTATACCGGCAGCCAGTGGTGGTCCTTCGACGACACCTGGTCCATCGGCAAGAAGACCGACTATGTGAAGGACAAGGGGCTGCTCGGCGTCATGGTCTGGGAGATGTCGGGCGACACCACCCAGGGCACGCTGATGGGTGCCCTGGACAACGGACTGAAATAGCCCTTCACCGGTTCATTTCCCTCAAATCGAGACTTACCGCCCATAGCGGTAGGCTGGTCGCGGCGGTGCCCCCGTGGCACCGCCGTGCCTCACCACCGGACTCCGCTACGGGTCCGGCCTCAGCCGTTCGATGCGCGGGAGGAACCATGACCAGCCCCGAGCAGGACCCGAACCAGCAGGAAGGCCCCGCGGACGGAGGCGCCGCGGGCACGCCCGGCGTCCACGACGGCGGCGCCGACGGAGGGGCCGAGGGCCCCGCGGACGGCGGCGCGTCCGGTACGCCGGGTGTGCACGACGGCGGCGCGGACGGCGGGGCCGACGGTGGCGCCGATGGCGGTGCCGAGGGTCCGGCCGACGGTGGCGCGGCCGGTACGCCGGGTGTCCACGACGGCGGCGCGGACGGTGGTGCCGAGGGTCCGGCCGACGGTGGCGCCGCGGGTACGCCCGGCGTCCAGGACGGCGGGGCCGACGGCGGCGCGGACCGTTCTTGAGCACAACCCCGACCGGCACCCAGGACCCCCCGGCCGCGACGGCGGCCCCCGGGGTCCTGGAATCGCGCCTGACACCCGGCACGAGCCGGGACACGTTCGCCCGCGACTTCTGGGGCCGCGAGGCCCTGCTCACCCGCCGGGCCGGTGACTTCTCCGACCTCTTCCCGGCCGCCGCCGTGGACGAACTCGTCTCGCGGCGCGGACTGCGTACGCCGTTCCTCCGCGTCGCCAAGAACGGCGCCACGCTGCCCGACGCCTCGTTCACCTCGCCCGCCGGGGTCGGCGCCACCATCGGCGACCAGGCCGACGACACCGCGCTGTGGCGGGAGTTCGCCGACGGCGCCACGCTCGTCCTGCAAGCGCTCCACCGCACCTGGGCCCCTGTCGGCGACCTCACCGCCGCGCTCGCCGCCGAACTCGGCCACCCGGTGCAGGCCAACGCCTACGTCACCCCGCCCCAGAACCGCGGCTTCGACGCGCACTACGACGTCCACGACGTCTTCGTGCTCCAGACCGAGGGCACCAAGCGCTGGATCGTCCACCGCCCCGTGCACCCCGACCCGCTGCGCGACCAGCCCTGGACCGACCACCGCGACGCCGTCGCCGAGGCCGCCGGGAGCGAGCCGTATCTCGACACCGTGCTCGGACCGGGCGACGTCCTCTACCTGCCGCGCGGCTGGCTGCACGCCGCCGAGGCGCAGGGCGAGGTCTCCGTCCACCTGACGCTCGGCGTCCACACCTGGACCCGGTACGCCCTCGCCGAACAGCTGATGCGCGCCGCGCTCGCGGAGCTGCGCGACGACCCCTGGATGCGCGGCGCGCTGCCGCTGGGCATGGCGGACCCGGACGAGGAGGCCGCTGCGGTACGCGAACGACTCGCGGCGGCCCTCACCGGCGCCGACCCCGCCCCGCACTTCCACCGCGCCCGGCGCGCCCAGTCCCGTCCCGCACCGCTCGGCCCGCTCGCCCAGCTCGCCGCCGTCAACGGCCTCGCCCCCGGCACCCCGGTCCGCCTCCGGGGTGCGCTGGAAGCCCGCCTGGAGGGCCACCGCCTGGTCACCCGGGTCGGCTGGCTGGACTTCCCGGCTACGGACCTGCCGGCCCTCGCCCGCCTGCTCGCCGGCGAGGTGCGCACCGCCGGGGACCTCGGCCTCGCCTGCGCGGGGAGGCTGCTGCGCGCCGGCGTCCTCGTCCCGTCCGCCCGGTGAGCGCGGAACGCCCCCGGTGACAGCGGAACGCTTCTTCTGCGCCGACGCCGCCCGGGCCCGCGGCGACGCGCTCCCGGGCACCGCCCCGTACGGCCTGGTCTGGGTCCTCGTCGAGTACCACGCGCCCTGGCCCGCCAACGGCTACGACGGCCTGCCGCTCGACCCCGTCGCCCAGTCCCTCCTCTTCGAGGCCGCCCGGGCGGTCCGGGCCCGCATCCTCCTGATCAGACGCCACGGCCGCCGCGCCCCGCGGCCGGGCCCCCGCCGCTGGGCCGTACTCCGGTACGACGCCACGGGCGCCCACCGCCAGCAGTGGGGGACCTGGGAACGCGACGAGGACCTGGCCCGCATCGCCGACGTACTCGAAGCGCCCGGGGAGCACGGGGAGACGGGGCTCCCGCCCGTCGTCCTCGTCTGCACCCACGGCCGCCACGACACGTGCTGCGCCGTGCGCGGACGCCCGGTGGCCGGCGCGCTGAGCGAGCGGTGGCCCGACCTGGTGTGGGAGTGCACCCACGTGGGCGGCGACCGCTTCGCCGCCAACGTGCTCGTCGCCCCCGACGGCGTCTACTACGGCGGCCTGGACGCCGCTTCGTCCGTCACCGCGGTCGAACAGCACCTCGCCGGCCGCGTCCACGCCACGCACCTGCGCGGCTACACCGACCTCTTCCCGGCCCAGCAGGCGGCCGTCGCGGCACTGCTCGCCCGCAACGGCCCGGCCGCCCGCCACGCCTACACGGTCGCCGGCACCACCCGAGCCGACCCCCACTGGCTGATCCGCCTCACCGGCCCCCCACCCCACGCACCCGCGTACGACGTGGAGGTCACCGCACACCGCGCCCCACCACACCAACTCACCTGCAACGGCCCGTCGACGAGCGCGGCCATGGTCCACGAGGTCACCTCGATCCGCGTCGGCTGAAAGGCGTTCATGAGGCCGACGGGCGACCCTTTTCACCTCGTTCATGGCGGCCTTCACAACAAATACATATCGTGTTCACCAACTCCGGCGTGTCGGGCCATGTGGGCTGATAGGGAGATACCTCCAGGGGGGACCTGCGCGTGTGCATACCCCTGTGCGCCCTGCCAGGAGGTACACACCACATGCCCCGTAAGCCCCAGGCCTTCTCCGCCACCACGAGCGATCCGGATCTCGATCGGCTGAAGGCGGTACTTGAGGGTTGGCGCAACTCCCTCCTGGACCTGGGAGGGCGCAACCGGCTGCTGAACTTCCGGCACACCAGGACGTCAACCCTGGAAATCACCGTGCCCGACGCGATCTCCCTGCCGCCGGCACTCGTCAGGGGCCTGGAGTTCGGACGAGTGACGGAAGCCGCGGAGGAAGCCGACGAGCTGAACGGCGTGGGCGTCGAACAGCGGCCCGACTCCGGGCTGGTCACGCAGAAGACAACCCAGGCAGCGCTGGACAGCGCCTTGTACCAACTGCGGCAGAAGTCCGCCCAGATGTTCAACGACTACGGACTCTGGGTCCTGTGGCTGGGCATCGGCATGCTGGACTGGCGCGAGGACGGCGCCCACGAGAGCAGCTCGGCGCCCCTGCTGCTGGTGCCGGTGGAGCTGCGCCGGGACAGTCGTCGCCGGTACCGGCTCCACGTGGCGGACGGGCAGGACCGGGCCCACAATCCGGCGCTCGCGGTGAAGCTGGAGCGGATGGGCGTCGACTGGTCCACGGTCACGGGCACCGACGTCACCGACCTGCCCGCCCTGCTCTCCGCCGCCCGTGCGGTGGCCGCCGGCCAGCAGGGCTGGACGATCGACGAACGTGCCGTGCTCGGTCTGTTCGCGTCGCACCGCGAAGCGATGTACCAGGATCTGCAGCAGAACGAGGACCTGATCCTCGGGCATCCACTGGTCCGTGCCGTCGCCCTCGGCCCCGACGCGGGCCTGCCCGACGACCTCATCGGATTCGAGCCCCCTGAGCTGGACCGGATCGACGAGGTCCAACTGCCCGAGAAGACCCCTCTGGTGCTGGACGCGGACGCCTCGCAGCGTCAGTGCATCGCCGCGGCGCTCGACAACCGCTCGTTCGTGATGAGCGGCCCGCCCGGCACAGGCAAGAGCCAGACCATCACCAACATGATCGCCGCCCTCATGCACGCGGGCCGCAGCGTGCTGTTCGTGAGTGAGAAGGCCGCCGCCCTCGACGTCGTACGCAACAGGCTGCGCGGAGTGGGCCTCGGTGACTTCGTCATGGCCCTCCACAGCGGTGATACGAGCAAGAAGGCCGTCGCCACCGAACTCGCCCGGGTCCTCACGACCGAAGCCCGAGTCACCGGAGCGGCCGAGCACGAACTGGAACGGGCCCGCCGTCTGCGCGAGGAGCTCTCCGCGTACGCGGCCGGCATGAACCAGAGCCGGGAACCCCTCGGGCGGACGCTCCACGATGTCCTGGGGCGGCTGGTCCAGCTGGAGCAGGCGGGTACACCGCAGCTGGCCCTGTCCGCGCGGCACACGAAGACCGTCCGGAACCTGAGCGCCGGCGCCCTGCAGGAACTCGCCGCCGCCGCGAAGGCCGTCAGCAGGGCCTGGCGCCCGGTCGCCGAGGGCGAGTCCTTCGCCTGGCGGGGTCTGACCGGCACGTCCGCGCACCAGGTCGCCACTGAGGCGTCCGCCGCCCTGGACGGCGTGCGGGCAGCGGGGGGCCGCCGTCCCTTCACCGCGGAGCAGGGCCCTCGATCGGTTCGCGAGCTCCAGCAGGCGGTGCGCGCGGTACGTGCGGGTCTTCCGGACGGCCTGGGCTCGCCGGAAGCACCTCTGCCGGAAGACGTGCCCGGCCTGCTCGCGCAGCTCGCCGATCTGTTCGGCCTGCCCAAGCCGGAACACGTGGACGAGGCCTTCGCGCTGTGCGAACTCGCGGATCTGACCACGGCCGAACACCGACCGCCGCGTGGCTGGTTCGACGAACACACGCTGCGCCGGGCGCACTCGGCCGCGCAGGAGCTGCGGCAGGCCCTGGACGCCGAGACCGCCGCGCGTACGGCCGCCGAGGACGTCTTCGGCGCGAAGGTCGTCGATGCGGCGGACCTGCCGGACCTCACCGCCCGATTCGCGGAGCAGCACCGGGGACTGAAAGCCCGGTTCTCCGCGCAGTACAAGACCGACCGTGCCGCTGTCGCGGCACTCACCCACTCCGGCACGTGGACCAAGTCGCTGGTCGGCCGTCTGGACGACGCTCTGGCCTGGTACACGGCCGCGACGGAGGTCGTACGCCTCGCGGCCGAGCACGCCACCCTGCTGGACGACTACACCCCGCGTGACCAGGGAGCCTTGGACCCGCTCGACAGCGCTCTGGCGACCGCCGACCGCGTCGCCGAGCTGAGCCGTGGTGCCGTCGGACGGGACCTGCTGGCCGAGCAGTTGGCCCATGGCGTCGAGACGGACCGTCTTCCGGGGTTGCTGGCGGACAGCGTACGGGGATCTCTGGGCGACTGGTGCGCGGCCTCCACGCGTCGGGCCGAACGCTGGAACACGTCCGTGGCCGGGCTTCTCGAACTCTTCGACCCGGCGCGGCAGGCCCAGCTCTCCCCGCTTCTGTCGGGCACCTTCGACCGGGCACAACAGGTGGTCGACGCGCTTCTCGCCGACCCGCACGGCCCGGAGGAGTGGCGCGCGTACCGGGACGGTCTCGACGTCCTGGCCCGGCGCGGCGCCGACGACCTCGTGGCGAGCGCGGCCGAACGGGGCGTGGATCCGCAGCAGTTGCCGCCCATCGTCGAGCAGGCGATGCTCCGCTCCTGGGCCGACGACATCCTCGCCACCGACGCCCGACTGCGTACGACGCGCTCGGACGACCTGGACGCACGCGTGGCGGACTACCGGGAAGCCGACCGCCGTCTGATCGCCGCCGCGGGCGGGGCCGTGATCGAGGCCTGCAACAAGCGCCGGCCCCGCCGCTTCGGCAGTGGGGGCGGCGCCGTCATCAAGCGTGAGGCGGAGAAGAAGACCCGGCACATGCCCGTACGCGAACTGCTCGGCCGGACACGCGAGGTCGTGCAGTCGATCAAGCCGTGCTTCATGATGAGTCCGCTGACGGTCAGTCAATTTCTGCCCTCCGACTACACATTCGATGTGGTCGTCTTCGACGAGGCTTCCCAGGTCCGGCCCAGTGACGCGATCAACTGCATCTACCGCGGTCGTACGCTCGTCGTCGCCGGTGACGACAAGCAGCTGCCCCCGACCTCGTTCTTCGACTCCGCGGGCGAGGACGAGTCGGACGAGTACGAGGAGGATGTGCCCGACTCCTTCGAATCGCTGCTGCACGCCTGCAAGGCAGGGGCCATGCGGGAACTCCCCCTGCGCTGGCACTACCGCAGCCGCCACGAGAACCTGATCACTTTCAGCAACCACTCGTTCTACCGGAATTCGATGGTCACGTTCCCCGGTGCGCTCGACGAGGGCAACGACGTCGGCGTCGCCTTCCTCAAGGCCGGAGGCGTCTACGACCGGGGCGGCCGCCGCGACAACCAGGCCGAGGCGAGCTATGTGGCCGAGAGGGTGATCCATCACTTCGACACCCGCCCCGGCAGGACACTCGGGGTGGTCGCCCTCTCCCAGGCCCAGGCATCGGCCATCGACCAAGCCGTGCAGCAGGCCCGCCTGCTGCGCCCCGACCTCGAACACTGCTTCACCGAGGGCCGCCTCGACGGCTTCTTCGTCAAGAACCTCGAGTCGGTGCAGGGCGACGAGCGCGATGTGATGATCATGTCCGTCGGTTACGGCCCTGACGAGCACGGCAAGCTCGGACTGAACTTCGGCCCCATCAACAAGGCAGGGGGATGGCGGCGCCTGAACGTCGCGGTCACCCGTGCCCGTTATCGCATGGAGGTCGTCGCCTCCTTCCGAGGCACCGGCCTCGCCGACAGTCCGAACGAGAGTGTCCAGCACCTCAAGCGCTACCTGGAGTACGCGGAGAACGGCCCCGCCGTACTCGCACGTGATGTCGTGCAGTCCGACGCGGAACCCGACAGTCCTTTCGAGGAGTCCGTCCTGTCCGTGCTGAGCGACTGGGGTTACCAGGTCCAGCCGCAGGTCGGCGTCGCCGGCTACCGCATCGACCTCGGCCTGCGCCACCCCCAGCTGCCCGGCGCGTACGCCCTCGGCATCGAGTGCGACGGGGCGATGTACCACTCCTCGAAGACGGCCCGGGACCGGGACCGGCTGCGTGAGCAGGTGCTGAACGGCCTGGGCTGGCGGCTGTACCGGATCTGGGGCACCGACTGGTACCGGGGAAGAGCGGCAGCGGAACTGCGGCTGCGGGAGGCGGTCGAGCAGGCCGTCGCCCAGGGCCCGCTGACCGCGTCGGTCCAAGAGCCGCGGCTCCCGGAGCCGGTGCACGAGCCGTCCGCCGCTCCCGCTCGGTCGGTTCCGTCGGTCAGCGCCGTGGCACGCTCGGACAGTCATGTGCTTACGGTTCCGGTCGCGTCCGTGCCCGCACAGGCCGCCGCCGTGGAGTACGAGCGGGTGCCCGTGGAAGTGGAGGCGGACCGTGACTGGAGCGCTCCCTACCGCACCAGTTCGCAGCGGGTCGGTTCGCCCCATTTGATGCACACCGTGGAGGCCCGGCCCGAGCTGCAGGGGGTCCTGGAGCAGATCATCGAGTGCGAGGGGCCCATCCACGAGGATCTGCTGATGCTGCGTGCCCGCACGGCCTGGGGTGTGACCAAGGCGGGCAGCCGCATCCAGGACAACATCCGGCAGGTGCTGCGGGCCATGGTCGGCTCGCGGCGCTTCTCGAGCGACGGCGTGTTCTTCGACGTGGCCCGGCGGGCCGGGCTGAAGGCCCGGCGCCCCGGGGACGGGGAGGCCGCCCGCAAGGTCGCACACATCTCCCCGGCCGAGCGTCACCTGGCGCTGTGCGAGCTGGCGGCGGAGTGCCCGGGCAGCACGCAGGAGGAGCTGGTCAAGCAGGCATGCGAATTCTTCGGGTGGCGCAGGACGGGCAAGGAGATCAAGGACTGCCTGACGGCGGACATCTCGGAGCTGCACCGGCTGGGCCGGCTCGGAGTCGGCGCGGCTGGTTAGGCTGATCGTTCCGAGCGGTCCGGAACGATGGGGGTGAGTCGGATGGCGGCGAGCAGTGAGCGGCGGCGCAGGTCGGACATCGTGCGGTACTGGCGCGCGGTGGAGATGTTCAGCCCGCAGAAGGTGGAGAAGAACTCACCGGCGAAAGGCATGCACCCCGTCGAGACCGGACGCCCCCTGCCGTGGGAAGAAGGACATCCCGTACGACGGCGGAGCCCCGGGCGGAACATGGTCCGGCAGCACACCGTGTACTGCGGCGTGTACCCGGTCGCGGCCGTCCGCGACGTCCTGCTCGATGTGTTCGGCGGCAGCGACGAGGACCACGACGGCCGGGTGGACGGCGACAGCGCGCTGCTCGCCTTCGAGGTCACCGACGAGGGCCTGCTGGTTCAGGACTCCCTCACCTTCTCCGCCTGCGCCTGGGCGACGGGACGCAGCCGCAAGCCCGGCCCGGGTACCCGGGACTGGCTCGACGGCTTCGAGGCGGAGGCCGAGGCGTGCGAGGGCGTCGTGCTGGGCGTCGGTGACGGCAGGGTGACGATCGCGGACACCCGGCCGGGACAGGGGCGGCGGCCCTTCGCCGGATTGCTGTGCGAGATCACGGTCGGCGCTCTCGGCGGCGCTCTGAACGCCGCACTGGGGCCGGTGCTCGGCGACCTGGCGGCCGGTGCCCTCTCCGGCGCGGCCGATTCCGTGGCCGAGGGCGGCGTGTCGCTGGACGAGGGCCCACCGGACGAGGGCGACGGGGCCGATACCGATGACGGCGACGACGCCCCGCCGAGACTGGGCGAGAAGCCGCTCACCGTGCGGGACCTGTCGGCCCTCACCCGCTGGGTCGCCGAACGGTTCGGTGTCGCCGACGACCTGCGTCCGGAGACGATCCGGGTCCAGTGCAGAACCGTGTCGCGGCGGAAGGCCGGCCGGTCCGGAGGGTCGGACTTCCTGAACAGCTTCATCGCGGCGGACCTCGACCTGGTGGCGGGCCGGCTCGCCGAGGACGAGCCGGGGCCCGCACTCCGGGACTACCTGACCGCCTCGGCCGCGCTGCGCGGCCGTACGCGCATCGATCTCAAGCACGAACCCGGAGTGGTACTGGCAGGCGTGCGGCCGGCCGACTTCCCGCTCGGGCGATGGCCGGCGAAGACGGAACATCCGCTGGTGCTGAGCCAGCAGTTCGCCGTGAACCGGATTCTGGAGCAACTCGCCGCTACCGAGGGCCTGTACGCGGTCAACGGTCCGCCCGGCACGGGCAAGACCACCCAGCTGCGCGACCTTATCGCCGCCGTGCTGGTCAACCGCGCGGAACAGCTGTCCGAACTCCAGCGGCCCGAGGACGCGTTCACCGGTCGGCCGCATCGCTGGAGCACCGGCACGTACCAGCGGTCCCTCGCCACGCTCAAAGCGGAACTGACGGGGTACGAGATGGTGATCGCGTCGGCCAACAACGGTGCGGTCGAGAACGTCTCCAACGAGATCCCGGCGCTCGAATCTGTCGCTGAGGAGTGGCGGGAGGCAGCGTCCTTCTTCCCGGAACAAGGCCGCCTGCTTCTCGACGGCGCGCCGTCGTGGGGAACCCTCGCCGCAAGGCTCGGCAACAAGGGGAACCGCTCGGACTTCCGCAACGCGTACTGGTTCGGTCCGCCGAGCGAGGAGCGGGAAGAGCGTGGCGAGGGGATGCGGGACCGCCTGAGGACGGCCGCTTCGCGCGGCTTCGACCTGATGGGGTGGCGGGAGGCCGTCATCCGTTTCCGGGAGGCCCGGCAGGCGGTCCGGGACATGCGGGACGAGCGGCAGCGGGCGTACGACGCGCTCCTGCAATTCAACGGATCACATGCGGCCGTCGCCGCTGCCCAGGAGGCCGAGCGCGACGCCCGTCGTGACCTGGAGGCGCTTCGGCAGCCGGCCGCGGACGCCCGCGCGGCCCGTGGCAGGGCGCAGCAGGACCTCGCCGGTCCAGCGGGCCTGCGGGCGGAGCACCGGCGCCACCGACCGGGCATGGCCGCGGGCATCTTCACGCTCGGCGCGGCGCAGCGCGACTGGCAGGCCGAAGACCGGCTGTTGGCCGCGGCCGAACGGGAAGCCCGGGTTGTGTACGAGGAGGAGAGCCGGGCGGCCGCCGCTTACGACCGGGCCGAAGCAGCCCGCAGGGGAGTTCTGGAGGAAGCCGGACGGGCGCTTCGGGCGGTGGAAGGACGCCATGCAAGCGTCCGGGCCACCGTGGGGACCGCCCTCGACCGTTGGGGCACCTTCGTCCCGGGGCAGGAAGAGCGCGGCGAACGGACGGAGGAGGATGCCAGGGAACTGTCCTCGCCCTGGTCCGATCCGGAGTTCACCCGGGCCCGCACCCGGCTCTTCCTCGCCGCGATGGATCTGCACGGGGCTTTCATCGAAGGTGCGGCCGACCGTATGCGGAAGAACCTCGACGCGGCGATGGACGTTCTGTGCGGCGACGCCCCGAAGACCCTGAAGCCGGAGGTCGTGCTGGCGGCCTGGCAAAGCCTGTTCCTCGCTCTGCCGGTCGTCTCTACCACGTTCGCTTCACTGGACCGGATGTTCGCCGGCCTGGGGCCCCGGTCGCTCGGCTGGATGCTGATCGACGAGGCCGGCCAGGCGACCGCCCAGATGCCGGTGGGTGCCCTGTGGCGTGCCCGCAGAGGCGTTGTCGTGGGCGACCCGCTCCAGCTGGAACCGGTGGTGACGCTGCCGCACACGGGACAGCGAGCACTTCGCCGTACCTATGGGGTGGCTGAGGAGTGGGAGCCGTCCCGGACCTCGGCGCAGCGCGTCGCGGACCGGTTGAACAGCTACGGCACCTGGCTGCCCGCACCACAGGGATCCGAGGACGACCAGGTGTGGGTGGGATCACCCCTGCGCGTGCACCGGCGTTGCGACGACCCGATGTTCACCATCAGCAACGCAATCGCCTACGACGGGCTCATGGTGCACGGGGTGCATCGGGACGACGAGTACGCGGTGGCCCGGCGCGGGGTCTGGTGGCCAGTGAGCGGCGGACGCGCCTCGCAGGGCAAGTGGTCGGCGGAAGAGGGGGAGTGCGCGAACGTCATCGTGCACCGGCTGGTTGACCGGGGCCTCGACCCGGCACGCGGGCTCTTCGTCATCAGCCCGTTCCGGGATGTGGTGGCCGGGCTCCGCCGCAGCCTCTGCCAGGTGGTCCCGCGCGACAGGGTGGGCACCGTGCACACGACTCAGGGAAAGGAAGCGGACGTGGTGCTGCTGGTCCTCGGTGCGGGCGGGGACAAGGCGGGGCCGCGTGCCTGGGCGGCCTCGGCCCCGAACCTGTTGAACGTCGCGGTGAGCCGCGCTCGTCGACGGTTGTTCGTCGTGGGGGACCACTCCGCGTGGCGTGGGCACCAGCACTTCGACGTACTCGCACGCCGGCTGCCGTGCATCTCGGAGGCCGAGCAGGAGGCGATGCGGGCACTCGCCCCGGTCACACTGGCGCAAGGCTGCCGCTGCGGATGACACGTCATACCGTGACGCACGACCGCTCCCGGCGCCTCGGCACCGGGAGCGGTTGTGGGCCCGAGCGGGATCAGCGCAGCCGCTCGTACGCGGGCAGGGTCAGGAAGTCCGCGTAGTCCTGGTCCAGGGAGACCTGGAGGAGGAGGTCGTGGGCCTCCTGCCACTGGCCGGCGGCGAAGGTCTCCTCGCCGATCTCCTCGCGGATCGCGGCCAGTTCCTCGGCGGCGACCTTGCGGGCCAGGTCCGCGGTGGCGTGTTCGCCGTTCTCGAAGACCACGTCCGCGTTGATCCACTGCCAGATCTGCGAGCGGGAGATCTCGGCGGTGGCCGCGTCCTCCATCAGGTTGAAGATGGCGACCGCGCCCATGCCGCGCAGCCACGCCTCGATGTAGCGGATGCCGACGGCGACCGCGTTGCGCAGGCCCTCGTACGTGGGCTTGGCGTGCAGGGTGTCGATGGCGATCAGGTCGCCGGCCGCCACCGAGACGTCCTCGCGCAGGCGCTCCTTCTGGTTCGGCTTCTCGCCGAGGACCGCGTCGAAGGAGGCCATGGCGATCGGGACGAGGTCCGGGTGGGCGACCCAGGAGCCGTCGAAGCCGTCGTTCGCCTCGCGGTCCTTGTCGGCCTTGACCTTCTCGAAGGCGACCTTGTTGACCTCGGCGTCGCGGCGGGACGGGATGAAGGCCGCCATGCCGCCGATCGCGTGGGCGCCGCGCTTGTGGCAGGTGCGCACGAGGAGTTCGGTGTACGCCCGCATGAACGGGGCGGTCATCGTCACCGCGTTGCGGTCCGGCAGGACGAACTTGGCGCCGCCGTCACGGAAGTTCTTGACGATCGAGAAGAGGTAGTCCCAGCGGCCCGCGTTCAGCCCGGAGGCGTGGTCGCGCAGCTCGTACAGGATCTCCTCCATCTCGTACGCGGCGGTGATCGTCTCGATCAGGACCGTGGCCCGGACGGTGCCCTGCGCGATGCCCAGCTCGTCCTGCGCGAAGACGAAGATGTCGTTCCAGAGGCGGGCCTCCAGGTGCGACTCCGTCTTCGGGAGGTAGAAGTACGGGCCCTTGCCGAGGTCGATCAGGCGCTGGGCGTTGTGGAAGAAGTACAGGCCGAAGTCGACCAGCGCGCCGGGCACGGGGGTGCCGTCGAGCTGGAGGTGGCGCTCGTCGAGGTGCCAGCCGCGCGGGCGGGTGACGACGGTCGCCAGCTCGTCGGCCGGCTTCAGCGCGTACGACTTGCCGGACCTCGGGTCGGTGAAGTCGATGGCGCGGTTGTACGCGTCCATCAGGTTGAGCTGGCCGAGGACCACGTTCTCCCAGGTGGGGGCGGAGGCGTCCTCGAAGTCGGCGAGCCAGACCTTCGCGCCCGAGTTCAGGGCGTTGATGGTCATCTTGCGGTCGGTCGGACCGGTGATCTCCACCCGGCGGTCGTTCAGCGCGGCCGGGGCCGGCGCGACCTTCCAGGAGTCGTCCGCCCGGATCGCCGCGGTCTCCGGCAGGAAGTCCAGCGTGGAGGTGCGGGCGATCTCGGCACGGCGCTCACCGCGGCGGGCGAGCAGCTCGTTCCGCCGGGGCGTGAACCGGCGGTGCAGCTCGGCCACGAACGCGAGGGCCGCGGGGGTGAGGACCTCGTCCTGCCGGGGCAGGGGCTCGGCATCGACGATGGCCAGCGAGGACGGCGCTGGTGCGGACATGAGCTGTCACTCCTTCAGCGGGCGGTGCGGACGGCGTCACGGCCGCCGGGCCGCCCGATTCGGCACGGCGTGCCAGGGCTCCGGGATACGGCTGTGGCCGCCGTCTGAGGTGCAGAGGGCTTCTGAACAGTGGATAGTAGTTTCCTCATGGTGGAAGTTCAATGGTTTGTTGATGTCGAGATTCTTCGGGTCGACAGAACCGCCCGCGCGCTGGCGCAGCGTGCCAGGGTGTTCACTCCAGGTGCGAGAGGTCCGCCGGGGTGTCGATATCGAACGCCTGTGCCACGTCCCCGCACTCCACCAGCGTCAGCGCCTCCCGGTGCGCCCGCAGATAGGCCCGCGCCCCCTGGTCGCCCACCGCCCCCGCCGCGATGTCCGTCCACCGGTCGGCCCCGAACAGCACCGGATGCCCGCGTTCCCCCGCGTACGAGGCCGCCACCAAGCTCGTCCGGTCCCGGTACGCCGCGGCCACCCGGGCCACCGCCTCCGCCCCGATCCCCGGCTGGTCGACCAGGAGGACGAGCGCCGCGTCCGCGCCCGTCCCCGCGAGCGCGTCCAGCCCCGTCCGCAGCGAGGAGCCCATGCCCTCGGTCCACTCCGGGTTGACGCTCACCCCGCAGCCGTCCAGCCCGGCCCGCGCCCGCACCTCGTCGGCCGAGGCGCCGAGCACCACATGGACCGGGCCGCAACCGCCCTCGCGGAGCGTGCGCACCGCGTGCTCGACGAGCAGTCCGCCACGGTGTTCCAGCAGGGCTTTCGGGCGTCCGCCGAGCCGGCGGCCGCCGCCCGCGGCGAGCAGCAGTCCGGCGATCTGTGCGTGTGTCATGCCGCCTGAATACCCCACGGCGGCCGCTCCCGCCCACCGCCTCGTACCTCTACGGCGTGTGTTACGTACGCGGAGTGGCGCCCGGCACCTTTTATGGCGTTAACTTGCCCGCATCCCCGGACACTTGACCACGGTCGGGGGGCGGGTCGGAACGACACTGGCACAAGGACGTGCGAGGGGGAGCTTTGTTGAAGAGCGTCGGGCAGGAGCGGGTGACCGGCAGCGGTGAGGACCCCAGGGTGGCGGAGCTGCGTACCGCGGTCTCCCGGCTCCGGCGGGCCCTGGCCGGCCATCCCGGGCAGTTCCCCGACCGCGCCATCGCCGAGGACGAGCTCGCGGCGCTGGACGCGATGGCGCGCAGCGGGGCGCCCGAGATCCCCTGGCTGCGCCGCTCGCTGCTGCTGATCGCGGGGGCGATCGGCTCGGTCAGCGCACTGGCCGCGGCCCTGCGGGACGTCCGGGTCGCCGTGGACCTCTTCGGCGAGCCGCCGCAGCGCTGAACGGGCCGGGCCGGATGCGGTCAGCGGCGGATGAGCCTGCGGGCCGTCGCCGCCGCCACGGCCGCCGTGCGCGAGTCCACGCCGAGCTTCGCGTAGATGTGCACCAGATGGGACTTCACGGTCGCCTGGCTGAGGAACAGCCGCTTGCTGATCTCCGCGTTCGACAGCCCCTCGCCGACCAGTCGCAGCACCTCCAGCTCGCGCTTGGTGAGCGCCTGGGCGGGGGTGCGCATCCGGTCCATCAGCCGGTGCGCCACGGCCGGGGCCAGCGCCGAACGCCCGGCCGCCGCTGTACGGACCGCCGCCGCCAGTTCCTCGGGCGGCGCGTCCTTCAGCAGATAGCCCGCCGCCCCCGCCTCGACCGCCGCCAGGATGTCCGCGTCGCTGTCGTAGGTCGTCAGGATCAGCACCCGGGGCGCGTCCGGCGCCGCCGTGATCGCGGCGGTCGCCTGCGAGCCGTGCATCCCGGCGCCGAACTGGAGGTCCATCAGCACGACGTCCAGCCCGCCGGCGGCGGCCCGGGCGACCGCCTCCTCGGCGGTGGCGGCCTCCGCGACGACCCGGAAGTCCGGCTCGGTGTCCAGGACGGCCCGCAGCCCCGCCCGGACCACCGGATGGTCGTCGGCCAGCAGCAGCCGGACCGGCTCCGCGCTCATGCCGCCTCCCGCCCGGTCAGGCCCGCCGGCAGCGGCAGGGTCAGCGCGACGGCGGTGCCCTGGCCGGGCGCCGACTCGACGCTCAGGGTGCCGCCGAGCGACCGGGCCCGGGAGCGCATCGCGGGCAGCCCGAAGCCGCCGGACTCCGTGGCGCCGGCCTCCGGCACGTCCTGCGCGAAGCCGCGTCCGTCGTCCACCACGTCCAGCGACACCGAGGTGTCCATGAAGCTCAGCGTGATCTCCGCCCGTTCCGCCCCGGCGTGCCGCACGGTGTTGGCCAGTGCCGACTGGGCGGTCCGCAGCACCGCCACCTCGTACGGCGTCGGCAGCTCCACCGGTGTGCCGCTGACCGCGAAGCGCACGGTGAGCGCGGGCGTCGTGGAGCGGGCCGACAGCCGTTCCAGGGCGGCCGTCAGCGAGCCGTTCGCCAGGTCCGGCGGGGTCAGCGCGCGGACGAAGCGGCGCGCCTCGGCGAGGTTGTCCTGCGCCGCCTCGCGCGCCCGGTGCACATGGGCGGCGGCCGGGGCGCCCTCGGGCAGGGTGCGCTCGGCGGCGCGCAGCAGCAGCTGGATGGAGGACAGGCCCTGGGCGAGGGTGTCGTGGATCTCCCGGGCCAGCCGCTCGCGCTCGGCCAGCGTGCCTGCGGTGCGCTCCGCCTCGGCCAGCTCCGCACGGGTCGCGACCAGCTCCTCGATGAGCTCGCGGCGCCGCTCGCTCTCCCGGAACAGCGCCTCGTAACCGAGGACCGTGGCGACGGCGACGGCCGCGCCGAGCAGCGGACCGATGAACGTGCCCGGTGTGACCGCCTGCCCGTGCAGCAGGAAGCTCGCGATGGCGGCGCCCGCAGTCACCGCCACGGCGGGCAGGCCCCAGCGCGTCGGCAGCAGATGCAGCTGGAGGAAGTAGAGCGGGAAGGCCACCCACAGGGCGTCCGGCGACAGCACGAGCAGCGCCGCCCACAGCACCCCGAGCACCACGAGCCACCCGGCGCCCGCCCGGGTCCCCGGCCGCACGGACGTGGCCGCCGCGCCCGCCCCGTACACCGCCGCCAGCACACCGGACACCGCCGTCACCGCGCCGGGGTGCGGGCCGCCGTCGGCGTACGCCTTGACGACGGCGAGCGCCAGCAGGCCGAGCATCAGCCCGTGCAGACACAGCCGCAGCGCGGCGGCGACCGGGGGATGGACACGCGTTTCCATGATGTTCCAGCGTAGGCGCGGGCCGCCCGGGGCCGGTCAATCGAAAGGTTGATGTCGTCACCAGCCCGGGGGCGATGTTTCCGGGGCCGGGGAAAACGACGCTGGACCCATGTTCGTCGCATGGAGAGACCTACGGTTCGCCAAGGGCCGGTTCGCGCTCATGGGCACGGTGATCGTGCTGATCACCCTGCTCGTGGGCCTGCTGTCCGGCCTGACCGCCGGGCTGGCCCGGGAGAACACCTCGGCCGTCACCGGCCTGGACGCCGACCATCTGGCGTTCGCCGCCCCGCCGGACGGCCGGTCGGTGTCCTTCGCCGACTCGTCCGTCGGCGAGGACGCCGTACGCGCCTGGGCCGGGCGGCCCGGCGTGGAGTCCGCGCACCCCCTCGGCATCCGCACCCTGAACGCCACCGCCCGTACGGGGGAGCGCACCGCCGCCGTCTCCGCGTTCGGTGTCGAGCCCGGCAGCGGCCTGGCGCCCGCCCGGGTCGGCCCCGGCGAGGTGGTGCTCTCGCGCGGGGGTGCCGACGAGCTGGGCGCACGCCCCGGCGACCGGCTCACGCTCGGCGGCCGGGAGGCCACCGTGGCCGCCGTCGCGGGCGACGCCTCGTACAGCCACACCCCGGTCGTGTGGACGGACCTCGCCGACTGGCGGCGGTCCGGGAGCGGGGACGGGCTTGCCACCGTGATCGCCCTGACCACCACCGGGGCCGCCGATCTCGCCGCCGGCGACCGGGCGGCCGGCACCCGCACGCTCGCGCTGGACGACTCGCTGACCGCCATCGGCTCCTACCAGGCCGAGAACGGCTCCCTTCAGCTGATGCGCGGCTTCCTCTTCGCCATCTCCGCCCTGGTGATCGGCGCGTTCTTCACCGTCTGGACGATCCAGCGCAGCGGCGACGTCGCCGTGCTCAAGGCGCTGGGCGCCTCGACCCCGTATCTGCTCCGGGACGCGCTCGGCCAGGCCGTCGTGATGCTCGCCGCCGGTACGGGTCTGGGCACCGCCCTCGCCGCCGGCATCGGCGCCCTGGTCTCCGGCGGCTCCGTGCCGTTCGTCCTGGACGCGGCCACGGTCCTCGTCCCGGCCGCCGTGCTGATCGCCCTCGGCGCGGCCGGGGCTGCCCTGTCCATCCGGCGGATCACCGCCGTCGACCCGCTCACCGCGCTCGGGAGTGCCCGATGACCCTCACGCTCACCGATGTCACCCTCACCTACCCGGACGGCGACGGGCGGCTCACCGCCCTGGACCGCGTCGCGCTCGACGTGCCCGCCGGCACCCTCACCGCCGTCGTCGGCCCGTCCGGCTCCGGCAAGTCCAGCCTCCTCGCGGTGGCCGCGACCCTGGTCGCCCCGGACGACGGGGCGGTCGTCGTCGCCGGTACGGACACCACGGGGCTCGGGCGCGCGGAGAAGGCGGCGCTGCGGCGGGAGCGCGTCGGCATCGTCTTCCAGCAGCCCAACCTGCTCCCGTCCCTGACCGCCGTCGAACAGCTCCAGGTCATGACGCATCTCTCGGGCGGCCGGGCCGGGGCGGCCAGGGCCCGGGCGCTCGATCTGCTCGACGCGGTCGGACTCGCCGGGCAGGCCGGCCGCAGGCCCCACCAGCTCTCCGGCGGACAGCGCCAGCGGATCAACATCGCCCGGGCCCTGATGAACGACCCGGCCCTGCTCCTCGTGGACGAGCCGACCAGCGCCCTGGACCACGAGCGCGGCGCGGCCGTCCTGGACCTGCTGGTGACCCTGACCCGGCAGCGGTCCACGGCGACGGTCCTGGTCACGCACGACCGCGCCCACCTGGACCGCGCGGACCGGACGGTCACGATGGTGGACGGGCGCCTCACGGCCCCGGCGCTCACCTGAAACGGGAGCGGGCCCGGACCCCCGAAGAGGTCCGGGCCCGCCCCAACGGCTTCTCAGCCCGTCGCGCCGCTGCTCGCCAGCGCGTCCGACAGCTCCTTGGCCGCCTGCTGGAGGATCGGCACGATCCGCTCCGTGGCCGCCTCGGTGACCCGGCCCGCCGGGCCGGAGATCGAGATCGCGGCGGAGGTGGGGGAGTTGGGGACCGAGACCGCCAGGCAGCGGACCCCTATCTCCTGCTCGTTGTCGTCCACCGCGTAGCCCACCCGGCGCACCTGGTCCAGCGCCTCCAGGAAGCCGTCCGGGGTGGTGATCGTCTTCTCGGTCGCGGCGGGCATCCCGGTGCGGGCGAGCAGGGCGCGCACCTCGTCCGGCGGGGTGTGCGCGAGCAGCGCCTTGCCGACGCCCGTGGAGTGCGGCAGCACCCGGCGGCCCACCTCCGTGAACATCCGCATCGAGTGCTTGGACGGCACCTGCGCCACGTACACGATCTCGTCGCCGTCGAGCAGCGCCATGTTCGCCGTCTCGCCCGTCTCCTCGACCAGCCGGGCCAGATAGGGGCGCGCCCAGGTGCCGAGCAGCCGTGCGGCGGACTCGCCGAGGCGGATCAGCCGGGGGCCGAGCGCGTAACGCCGGTTGGGCTGCTGACGTACGTAGCCGCACAGGACCAGCGTGCGCATCAGACGGTGGATCGTGGGCAGCGGGAGTCCGCTGCTCGCGGAGAGCTCGCTCAGGCCGACCTCGCCCCCCGCGTCGGCCATCCGCTCCAGCAGGTCGAAGGCGCGCTCAAGGGACTGCACACCACCGCTGGATCCGGCGGGCTTGGAGTCGGAAGTGCTGGCGTGGGACGGCGGCACGTCAACGGTCCTTTCGAAGCGGAGGAGCAAGGCAGCAGCCTACCGGGCCCTTTCCGATCGGCCCACAGTCGACGGGGGCCGTCGTGGCCGGTCAGCGCCCGTTTGTCCGGGTGTCCGCAGGTGGTGCGGCAGCCCGGCCGCGCGGCACCTGGCCCATTCTACGTTCCGCACTCCGAAATTCACCTTTTACTTTGTGGAAACCTCCAGCGCGGCTCCGGGGGCGGCCGGGGTACGGGGGTGAGGTCTTGACGGGTCGCGTTCCCGAGTGAAGACTCCTTCAACAGTTCGTTGAAAGTGCGAAGTGAGGAGCACCGGTGTCCGGTCCGGACGTGAAGCTGCTACTGCGCTCGACGCGCGTCGTCACCCCCGAGGGGACCCGGCCCGCGTCGGTCGCCGTCACCGGCGGGACCATCGACGCCGTTCTCCCGTACGACACCGAGGCGCCGGCCGGTGCCCGCGTCGAGGACTTCGGGGACGACGTCGTGCTGCCCGGTCTCGTGGACACCCACGTCCATGTGAACGACCCCGGCCGCACCGAGTGGGAGGGCTTCTGGACCGCCACCCGCGCGGCGGCGGCCGGCGGCATCACCACGCTGCTCGACATGCCCCTCAACTCGCTGCCGCCCACCACCACGGTGGAGAACCTGCGGGTCAAGCAGGGCGTCGCCGAGCCCAAGGTGCACGTGGACACCGGCTTCTGGGGCGGTGCGATCCCCACCAACGTCAAGGACCTGCGCCCGCTGTACGAGGCCGGGGTGTTCGGCTTCAAGTGCTTCCTGTCGCCGTCCGGCGTCGAGGAGTTTCCCGAGCTGGACCAGGAGCAGCTGGCCCGGTCGATGGCCGAGATCGCCGGCTTCGGCGGGCTGCTCATCGTGCACGCCGAGGACCCGCACCACCTGGCCTCCGCGCCCCAGCAGGGCGGCCCCGCCTACGCGAACTTCCTCGCCTCCCGGCCGCGCGACGCCGAGAACACCGCGATCGAGGGCCTGATCGCCCACGCCCGCCGGCTGAACGCCCGCGTCCACGTCCTGCACCTCTCGTCCAGCGACGCGCTGCCGCTGATCGCCGCCGCCCGGCGCGAGGGCGTCCGGCTCACCGTCGAGACCTGCCCGCACTTCCTCACCCTCACCGCCGAGGAAGTCCCGGACGGGGCCACCGAGTTCAAGTGCTGCCCGCCGATCCGGGAGGCCGCCAACCAGGACGCGCTGTGGGAGGGGCTGGCCGACGGCACCATCGACTGCATCGTCTCCGACCACTCACCGTGCACCACCGACCTCAAGACCCCGGACTTCGCCTCCGCCTGGGGCGGGATCTCCTCCCTCCAGCTCGGCCTGCCCGCCATCTGGACCGAGGCCCGCCGGCGCGGCCACACCCTGGACGACGTCGCCCGCTGGATGTCCGCCGCCCCCGCCGCCCTGGCCGGGCTGCACCACAAGGGCGCCATCGAGGCGGGCCGCGACGCCGACTTCGCGGTCCTGGCGCCCGACGCCACCTTCACCGTCGACCCGGCCGAGCTGTTCCACCGCAACCAGGTCACCGCCTACGCCGGCCGCACCCTGTCCGGCGTGGTGCGCTCCACCTGGCTGCGCGGTGTACGCATCGCCGCCGACGGCGTGCTCTCCGAACCCACCGGCCGCCTCCAGACAAGGGACCCCCAGGCATGACGGCGACAGCGCACTTCACCGGCGACGCGAACCCGTACGGCGGCGGCGACCCGTACGCCGACTACCGCACCGCCGACCACCCCTTCACCCACCTCGTGGACCTCGCCGACCGGCGGCTCGGCGCGGGCGTGATCGCCGCCAACGACGAGTTCTTCGCCGAGCGCGAGAACCTGCTCAAGCCGGAGCCCGCCCACTTCGACCCGGAGCGCTTCGGGCACAAGGGCAAGATCATGGACGGCTGGGAGACCCGCCGTCGGCGCGGTGCGAGCGCCGAGCGGCCGCACCCGGTGGACGAGGACCACGACTGGGCGCTGATCCGGCTCGGCGCCCCCGGCATCGTGCGCGGCCTGGTCGTGGACACCGCCCACTTCCGGGGCAACTACCCGCAGGCCGTCTCCGTCGAGGCCGTCTCGCTGCCCGGCTCGCCCTCGCCACAGGAGCTGCTCGCCCCGGACGTGAAGTGGACGACGCTCGTCCCCCGTACCGCCGTCGGCGGCCACGCGGCCAACGGCTTCGCCGTCGACGCGGAGCGCCGCTTCACGCATCTGCGGCTCAATCAGCACCCGGACGGCGGCATCGCCCGCCTGAGGGTCTACGGCGAGGTCGCCCCGGACCCCGCCTGGCTGACCGCGCTCGGTACGTTCGACGTCGTCGCCCTGGAGAACGGCGGCCGGGTCGAGGACGCCTCCGACCGCTTCTACTCCCCGGCGACGAACACCATCCAGCCCGGCCGCTCCCACAAGATGGACGACGGCTGGGAGACCCGGCGCCGCCGCGACCGGGGCAACGACTGGATCCACTACCACCTGGTGGAAGAGGCGGACATCCGCGCCGTCGAGATCGACACCGCCTACCTCAAGGGCAACGCGGCCGGCTGGGCCCGGCTCACCGCCCGGGACGCGGAGACGGGCGCCTGGACCGAATTCCTGCCCCGGACCCGGCTCCAGCCCGACACCGACCACCGCTTCGTGCTGCCCGACGCGATCCGCGCCGACCAGGTGCGGATCGATATCTTCCCGGACGGCGGGATCTCCCGGCTCCGCCTCTTCGGCTCGCTCACCGAACGCGGGGCGGCCCGGCTGGCGGCCCGCCACGCGGAACTCGGCGGCTGAGGCCCCGGGGCCCCGGGGAGCGTCAGAACTCCTCGTGCTCCTCGGGGTCCCCGCCGAACCGCTCCCTGGGTCCGCCGGAGATCCGCCCCAGCTCCTCGGGCGTCAGCTCGAACCCGAACAGGTCCAGGTTCTCCCGCTGCCGCCCCGGATCGGCCGACTTCGGGATCGGTACGGCCCCGAGCTGGGTGTGCCAGCGCAGTACCGCCTGACCCGGGGTGACACCGTGGGCCTCGGCGACCGCCACCACGTCCGGGTCGGCCAGCAGGTCCCGGCCGCGCCCCAGCGGGCTCCAGCTCTGCGTGACGATCCCCAGCGCCGCGTGCACCGCGCGCAGCTCCTCCTGGGGCAGCCGGGGGTGCAGCTCGATCTGGTTGACGACGGGCACCACACCCGTCTCATCCTCCAGCCGCTTCAGGTGCTCGGCGGTGAAGTTGGAGACCCCGATCGACCGGACGAGGCCGTCCTCGCGCAGCTTGATGAGGGCCCGCCAGGTGTCCACGTAGAGACCCACCTTGGGCAGCGGCCAGTGGATGAGACAGAGGTCCACGTAGTCCAGGCCGAGGTTGCTCCGGGACTCCTCGAACGAGGCGAGCGTCTTCTCGTAGCCGTGGTGCCGGCCGGGCACCTTGGTCGTGACGACGATCTCCTCGCGTGGTACCCCGCTGCGGGCGACGCCGCGCCCCGTGCCGGTCTCGTTGCCGTAGTTCAGCGCGGTGTCCACGAGCCGGTAGCCGAGGTCCAGGGCCCCGGAGACGGCCTTCTCCGCCGCGTCGTCGTCCAGCGGATAGGTGCCGAGCCCGACCGCCGGGATCGTACGGCCGTCGTTCAGGGTGTGCGCCGGGATACCGGACATGATCGTCCCTTCTCGTCCTCTGCCGTTACGGGCATGCCTCCCCGCCCAGCGTAGGCGGGGCGGGGAGGACCGGCAGCGCGACGTCAGGCGGCGTGGCCGCCGTCCACGACGAGTTCGGCCCCGGTGACGAACGCTGCCTCCGCGCCCGCGAGGTACGAGATCAGCGCGGCGATCTCGGCCGCCGTACCGAACCGGTCCAGCGCGTTGGCCGCGCGCTGGCCCTCGGCGAACGGGCCGTCGGCCGGGTTCATGTCGGTGTCCACGGCGCCGGGCTGCACCAGGTTGACCGTGATGCCGCGCGGACCCAGCTCGCGGGCCAGCGGCTTGGTCAGGCCGGAGAGCGCGGACTTGCTCATCGCGTACAGCGTTGCGCCGGGCCCGCCCGCGTGCCGGCTCAGGGCCGTACCGAGGGAGATGATCCTGCCCCCGCGCTCCATCACCTCGGCCGCCGCCCGGCAGGCCAGGAACACCGCACGGACGTTCACGGCGAGGACCCGGTCCACATCGGCGGGCGTGAGCGTGGAGATGGGGCCGAGGACGCCGATGCCCGCGTTGTTCACCAGGATGTCCAGCCGTCCGAGCTCCTCCGCCGCCCGGTGCACCACCGAGCCGGCGGCCTCCGGGTCGGCCGAGTCGGCGCGCAGCGCGACCGCGCGGCGCCCGGTCGCCTCGATCGCGGCGACGACCTCCTTGGCGGCGCCCTCGTCGCGTACATAGGTCAGCGCCACGTCGGCGCCGTCCCGGGCGAGCCGCAGCGCGGTCGCGGCACCGATGCCCCGGCTGCCGCCGGTGACGAGCGCGGTGCGGGGGGTGGGAAGGGTGCTGTTCATCGTCGTTCCTGTCCGTTGCCGGTCGTGCTGACAGGAACCAGGAAAGTCGCTCGGCGCCCCGGAAACCGGCGGGAATTGGACGCCGAATCCGTGACGGTCAGACGGTCAGCGCCAGTCCGGCGAACGGCCGAGCGCCGCCAGTACGCGGGGGAGCGGGCCGCCGTCCGCCACCGGAAGGGCGGGCCGGAAGGCGGCGTCGGGGCGCTCGCGCGCCGCCCCGCCCGGGACGCGCAGGGCCAGGGGCAGGGCGGCCTCCACCACCTCGTCCGGCAGCGCGAGGGGCAGGCCGAGCGTCGCGGCCACGTCCCAGGAGTGCACGACGTAGTCGATGAAGTGGAACCCCATCGCGGTCGCCCCCGGGAACGTCGCCGCACCGATCTCCGGCAGCGCGAACCACCGCTCCGAAGCGCCCGGCCGCGCGAACGCGTCGAGCACGGTCCGCGCCGTCCCCCGGTACCAGGCCGCCGGATCGTCCCCGGCCGGCCGGGGCGCCCAGGCGGCGGCGTCCGCCCCCTCGCCCCGTGCGGCGGCGGCGAAGCCGAGGTGCTGGGTGCCCATGTGCTCCACCAGGCGGCGCAGCGTCCAGGCGTCGCACGGGGTGGGGCGGTCCCAGTCGCCGGGTCCCGCGCGGCCGGCGAGGCGCACCGATTCCAGCACGGCGATCCGGTCCAGCTCGATGATGTCCATGGCGGGTCTCCTCGTCAGCGGAAGGCGGGTCAGGGCGTGCCCACGGTCAGGGCGTGCCCACGGGCCACGGTGCCGCCCCGGACACCAGCCGCCACGCGGCGTCGTACACCGCCGAGCGGCTGGTGAAGGGGGCCGTCCAGGTCGCCGAGCGCAGGGCGCCCCCGTCCCGGTGGGCGCGGACGATCTCACGGTGGTCGGGGCGGGCGACGAAGCCCATCAGGTGCTCCTGGGCCGTCCAGACGGTGATCGAACCGGACCGGTTCATCCGGGGGCCCACGTCCACCCAGAGCCACATGCCGACCGCGCCCGGCGTCCGGGGCCAGGTGCGGCGCAGCCGCATGCCCGCCGCGCCGACGGAGAACGTGCGCCACGGGCGGTGCGTGACGAACTCGGTGACCCCGACGACGACTTCGGCGCCGGGCTCCACGGCCGGGGCGGCGGAGCCCGGTTGCCAGCGGGTGCTCCAGAGAATCTGCGGCACGGTCGGTCTCCTCCTGGCACGCGGGATGGTCCGCCGCAGGTCCTCGCGGCCGGATGCCCACGACCATACAAGTAGACGAACGATCGTGCTATTAGTTTATCCGGAACGAGCCGCACCGGCTCCCGCAGGCGCTACACGTCCACCGCCACCGCCCGGAGCCGGCCCAGGATCGCGCGCCACGCCCTCGTATAGCTCTCGGCGCTGCCGCGCAGCACCGAGTCGCCGTTCGCCAGCTCAAGGAAGGCGATGATCTCGAAGGCGAGCTGGGCCGCGTCGCAGTCGTCCCGGATCTCGCCCAGGGTCCGGGCCTCCTCGATCCGCGCCTCCACGAACGCGAACCAGCTCGCCTGCGCCGCCAGCAGCGCGTCGTGCACCGCGCCCTCCCTGGCGTCGAACTCCGCGAGCGCCGCGTAGAAGAAGCAGCCGCCGGGGAAGACCCGGTCCCGCGAGTAGGCGATCCAGGACTCGCACATCCGCCGCACCCGGCCGAGACCGGCGGGCGTCCCACGCGTGGGGACCACCACATGCTCGTCGTGGACGGCGGCGGCGGCCCGCACGGTCGCCAGCTGAAGCTCCTCCTTGGAGCCGAAGAGCGCGAACACCCCGCTCTTGCTCAGCCGGAGATCCGTGGCCAGCCGGCCCAGCGACAGCCCGTCGAGCCCTTCCACCGAGGCGACCGCCGCCGCCCGGGCGAGGACCAGCTGCCGGGTGCGGTTGCCGCGCTCGACCCTGCCGTCCTGGCGTGTTCCGGCCATCCGGTGACTCCGTACTCCGATGAGGTCCGAGCTTGGGTGAGGGCTGAGGTGCGGTCGGCCCGCGTCGAGCGCGTCCGGGGCTCGTCATTCTAGGAGGGTGCCCGGTAGCGTGATCCCTCCCCAGTGCGAGCCGGTGCCGTCTCCACGTCGTCCCCGTGGAGAGAGCAGGAGTCCAGGTGTCCTCCGCCGCCGTCCCCGCCCCCGCCCCCGTCCTCGCCCCGCCGCGCCGGGCCTGGCTCACCGATCTGCCCGTCCTGCTGGTCGCGGTGGTCTGGGGGTCCAGCTATCTCGCCGCCAAGGGCATCACCACCCCGGCGACCGTCGTCGCCGTGCTCGTGCTGCGGTTCGCCGTCGTGCTGCCCGTCCTCGCGGTCGCCGGATGGCGCCGGCTGCGTGCGCTGAGCGCCGCGCAGTGGCGGGGCGCCGGGCTGCTGGGCCTCGTGCTCAGCGGGATCTTCCTGGTGGAGACGTACGGCATCGTGCACACCTCGGCGACCAACGCCGGGCTCATCATCAGCCTCACCATGATCTTCACCCCGCTCGCCGAGGCCGCCGTCACCCGGACCCGGCCGACCGGGGCCTTCCTCGCCGCCGCCGGGCTCTCCGTGGCCGGGGTGGTACTGCTGACCCAGGGCGGCGGATTCACCAGCCCCTCGGCCGGTGACCTGCTCATGCTGGCCGCCGCCCTGGCCCGCACCCTGCACGTGCTGCTCATGGCCCGCATCAAGTCCGTCCAGGACGCGGACTCGCTGTCCCTGACGACCGTGCAGCTCGGCAGCGCCGTCGCCGTCTTCGCCCTGCTGGCCGCCGCGCCGGGAACGGGCGAGACGCCCTGGACGGTCGCCGCCGGATTCGGGGCCCGGGAGTGGGCCGGACTGCTCTTCCTCTCGGTGTTCTGCACGCTCTTCGCGTTCTTCGTGCAGATGTGGTCCGTACGCCGCACCTCGCCGTCCCGGGTCAGCCTGCTGCTCGGTACGGAGCCGCTGTGGGCCGCCGCCGCCGGCATCGCGATCGGCGGCGAACGGCTGGGCGTCGCCGGGGCGGCGGGCGCCGTGCTGGTGCTGGCCGGGACCGCCTGGGGACGGCGGAGCGCGGACCCGGGCGCGCCCTGACCGGGCTCACTCCTTGATCGCGTCCGCCTGGGGCGGCTCGCCTGTTTGCGGTCTCTATCCTCGGCAGACGTCCTCCGTGGGCATGACGCGTACGGAGTACCGTTCCTAGCCAGTGCGCTGATGTGGGTCTCGGACCCATTCCTGCTCACTGCGGACGTCCCGAACGGGTTTGGGTGTCCTGGTTGCCCGCGTTCTCGCCGCGTCCGGCGGCACGGATCGTGTCCGTGGTCCGGGGATGCGGGGGCGGGGTCCCTCACGCCCTGGGGCACCTGGTGCGGCCTGGACGGTCCGATGCCCGTGCGCATCGCTCCGGTGCGCACGGGGCGGTGTCGAAGGATGCGGCCAGGTCTCGCATCCCGCCCCCGCTCCGCCGCCCGTGCCCACCTGTTACTCGACACAACGAGTAGCCGCCGCCACGGTTACCCAGATGAGAGCCGATCGAATCCGGCCTGAAGTCCCTCGTCCCCCGGCCGCGTCCCGGCATACGCTGAACGGGCCGGTCCTCGCAGCGGGGACGACACGACCGGGAGGGCGGGCCCATGTCCGAAGTCGTTGTGGATCTCAGCGGGTTGGCGGATTTCACCGCGAATCCGTACCCCTACTACGAGCGGATGCGCGCGACCGGACCCGTGCACCTCGTCCGCACCGACGAGTTCGACCGGATCTGGCTCGTCGTCGGCTACGAAGAGGGCCGGGCCGTCCTGGCCGACCAGCGCTTCGGCAAGGACTGGCGGGCGCTGCCCGGCGCGACCGGCGGCGACCCGATCAACGCCAACATGCTGGAGACCGACGCCCCCGACCACACCCGGCTGCGCAAGCTCGTCGCCCGCGAGTTCACCCCGCGCCGCATCGAGGCGCTGCGCCCCCGGGTCGAGGAGATCACCGGCGAACTCCTCGACCTGATGGTCCCCGAGGGCCGCGCCGACCTCGTGGACGCGCTCGCCTTCCCGCTCCCCATGACCGTGATCTGCGAGCTGCTCGGCGTCCCCGACCTGGACAGGTCCGCCTTCCGCAAGCTGTCCAACGGCATCGTCGCCCCCGTGAACGAGGAGGAGGAGGGCGAGGCGGTCCGTGCCATGGGCGCCTACCTCGCGGAGCTGATCGAGGACAAGCGCCGCTCACCCGGCGACGACCTGCTCAGCGCCCTGATCGCCACCCGCCACGAGGACGACGACGCGCTCTCGCCCGACGAGCTGGTCGGCATGGCCTTCCTGCTGCTCGTCGCCGGCCACGAGACCACGGTCAACCTCATCTCCAACGGCGTACGCGCCCTGCTCGCCCACCCGGACCAGCTCGCCGCGCTCCGCGCCGACCTCTCGCTCCTCGACGGCGCCGTCGAGGAGATGCTGCGCTACGACGGACCCGTCGAGACGGCCACCCTCCGGTTCGCCCGGGAACCGGTCGAGGTCGGCTCCCGGACCATCGCGACCGGCGACGCGGTCCTGGTCTCCCTCGCCGGCTCCGACCGCGACCCGGCCCGCTACCCCGAGCCCGACCGCTTCGACATCCGCCGTGACAACCGCGGCCACCTCGCCTTCGGACACGGCATCCACTTCTGCCTGGGCGCCCCGCTGGCCCGGATGGAGGGCCGCATCGCGATCCGGGCGCTCCTGGAGCGCTGCCCCGGCCTGGAGGCCGACCCGCAGGCCGCCCCCTTCGACTGGCTGCCCGGCACGCTGATCCGGGGGGTGCGCCGCCTGCCGGTGCGCTGGTGAGCGACGCGCCGCCGTCCTCTTCGTGCCCCTCCGGGTCGCGGCGGCGCCCGCTCGGGGATACTTGCCCAGCCGGGCCGGGACCACAGGGCCCCGGCTCCACCGGCAGCAGCACAGCGAGCAGCACAAGAAGGGCACGGCGTCGTGGCAAGGGTTCGGACAGGGGTACGTGCGATGGGCGCCGTGCTTGCGGCGGTGCTGGGGGTGTCCCTCATGGGATGCAGCAGCACCGGCGGCAAGCGGGCGGAGGAGCGTGCGGCCAAGGCCGCGGCCGAAGGCCGGGCCGCGGTGAACACGCCCCGCTGGACCTTCGCCATGGTCACCCACTCGGGCGACGGCGACACCTTCTGGGACATCGTCCAGAAGGGCGCCGACATGGCGGCCAAGAAGGACAACATCAACTTCCTGTACTCGAAGAGCGACGAGGGCCAGCAGCAGGCCCAGCTGGTGCAGGCGGCCATCGACAAGAAGGTCGACGGGCTGATCGTCACGCTCGCCAAGCCCGACGCCCTCAAGGACGTCGTCGCCAAGGCCGTCCGCGCCGGCATCCCCGTGATCACGGTGAACTCCGGCTCCGCCGAGTCCAAGGCGTACGGCGCGCTCACCCACATCGGCCAGGACGAGTCCATCGCCGGTGAGGCCGTCGGCGACGAGCTGAACAAGCGCGGCCGCAAGAAGGCCCTCTGCATCCTGCACGAGCAGGGCAACGTGGGCCACGAGCAGCGCTGCGCCGGCGCGAAGAAGACCTTCGACGGCCAGATGCAGAACCTGTACGTGGAGGGCACCAACATGCCCGACGTCCAGGCGTCCATCGAGGCGAAGCTCCAGTCCGACAAGGACATCGACGCGGTCGTCACGCTCGGCGCGCCCTTCGCGGACGCCGCCGTCAAGGCGAAGAAGACCGCCGGCAGCAAGGCCGAGATCGACACCTTCGACCTGAACGCCTCCGTCGCCGCCGGGCTGAAGTCCAAGACCCTCGGCTTCGCCGTCGACCAGCAGCCCTACCTCCAGGGCTACGAGGCCGTCGACCTGCTCTGGCTCTACCGCTACAACCGCAACGTCCTCGGCGGCGGCCGCCCGGTCCTCACCGGCCCGCAGATCATCACCTCGAAGGACGCCGACCAGCTCGCCGAGTACGCCGACCGGGGCACCCGATGACCGCCGGGCCCGGATCGTCCGCCGTCGTCGACGAACGGCTGCTGCGCACCTCACCGCTGCGTAAGCTCCTCGGCCGCCCGGAGCTGGGCTCGGTCGTCGGCGCGCTCGCCGTCTTCCTCTTCTTCGCGGTCGTCGCCGACAGCTTCCTGCGCCTCACCAGCTTCGGGACCGTGCTGTACGCGGCCTCCATCATCGGGATCATGGCGGCGCCGGTCGCGCTCCTGATGATCGGCGGCGAGTTCGACCTCTCCGCCGGTGTGATGGTCACCAGCTCCGCGCTGGTCTCCTCGATGTTCAGCTACCAGATGACCGCCAACGTCTGGGTCGGCGTCTTCGTGTCGTTGCTGGTCACGCTCGCCATCGGCGCGTTCAACGGCTTCATGCTGACCCGTACGAAACTGCCCAGCTTCATCATCACGCTGGGCACGTTCCTGATGCTGACCGGTCTCAACCTGGGCTTCACCAAGCTGATCAGCGGGACCGTCTCCACGAAGGCCATCGGCAACATGGAGGGCTTCCCCTCCGCCCGTAAGCTCTTCGCCTCGTACTGGACCGTCGGCGGCGTCGAGCTCAAGGTGACGCTGCTGTGGTGGGCCGGTCTGGTGGCCGTCGCCACCTGGATCCTGATCCGCACCCGCTTCGGCAACTGGATCTTCGCCGTCGGCGGCGGCGCGGACGCGGCCCGCGCGGTCGGCGTCCCGGTCATCCGTACCAAGATCGGGCTCTACCTCGGCGTCGCCTTCGCCGCCTGGGTCTCCGGCCAGCACCTGCTCTTCAGCTACGACGTCGTGCAGTCCGGCGAGGGCGTCGGCAACGAGCTGACGTACATCATCGCGGCCGTCATCGGCGGCTGCCTGATCACCGGCGGTTACGGCTCCGCGATCGGTTCGGCGGTCGGTGCCTTCATCTTCGGCATGACCAGCAAGGGCATCGTGTACGCGGAGTGGAACCCGGACTGGTTCAAGTTCTTCCTGGGAGCGATGCTGCTCCTGGCCACCCTGCTCAACGCATGGGTACGCAAGCGCGCGGAGGCGACGAAATGACGGCCCCCAAGGCCCAGGACGGGCCGCAGGACACCGGCCGGCAGGCCCTCGTCGAGCTGGACGACGTGGCCAAGTACTACGGGAACATCAAGGCGCTCGAAGGCGTCTCGCTCGAAGTCCACGCGGGCGAGATCTCCTGCGTGCTCGGGGACAACGGCGCCGGCAAGTCCACCCTCATCAAGATCATCGCCGGGCTGCACCGGCACGACGCCGGGCGGTTCCTCATCGACGGCGAGGAGACCACCCTCGCCAACCCGCGCGACGCCCTGGACCGGGGCATCGCCACCGTCTACCAGGACCTCGCGGTCGTCCCCCTGATGCCGGTCTGGCGCAACTTCTTCCTGGGCTCCGAGCCGACCACCGGCGCCGGCCCCTTCAAGCGCCTCGACGTCAGGCTGATGCGTGAGACGACCCGCTCGGCGCTGCTCCGCATGGGCATCGACCTGCGCGACGTGGACCAGCCCATCGGCACCCTGTCCGGCGGCGAGCGGCAGTGCGTGGCCATCGCGCGCGCCGTCCACTTCGGCGCGAAGGTCCTCGTCCTGGACGAGCCGACGGCCGCGCTCGGCGTCAAGCAGTCCGGCGTCGTCCTGAAGTACATCGCGGCCGCCCGGGACGCCGGCCTCGGCGTGGTCCTCATCACGCACAACCCGCACCACGCGTACCTCGTCGGTGACCGGTTCGTCCTCCTGAAGCGGGGTGCCATGGCCGGCAGCCACACCAAGGACAGCGTCACCCTGGACGAGCTGACCCGGCAGATGGCGGGCGGCAGCGAGCTGGAGGAGCTGAGCCACGAGCTGGAGCGCGCCTCCGGACCCGGCCCCGAGGACAGCGTGTAGCGGAGGCGCCCGGCGACCCCGTCGGCTCCGGGGTGGCAGAATCGGGACGGACGGGCGCCGTCCGCCACCGGGGTCACTCCTGACCCGGTCACCCCACACCTTTCAGGGACGATGAGCACGTACCGCGACTTCGCACACCGCGGCTCCGCCCGCGCGACCGTCCTGCGGACCGTGGGCACCCGGGAAAGGCGCTCGCACCTCACGGCGCCCCGGGTCCCCACCGTCGGCATCGACATCGGCGGCACCAAGGTCATGGCCGGTGTCGTGGACGCCGACGGCACGATCCTGGAGACGGTGCGCACCGAGACCCCGGACAAGTCCAAGAGTCCGAAGGTCGTCGAGGACACCATCGTGGAGCTGGTCCTCGACCTCTCCGACCGGCACGACGTGCACGCGGTGGGCATCGGCGCGGCCGGCTGGGTCGACGCGGACCGCTCCAAGGTCCTCTTCGCCCCGCACCTCGCCTGGCGCGACGAGCCCCTGCGCGACGCCCTCGCCTCCCGGCTCGTCGTCCCCGTCATGGTGGACAACGACGCCAACACCGCCGCCTGGGCCGAGTGGCGCTTCGGCGCGGGGCGCGGCGAGGACCACCTCGTCATGATCACCCTCGGTACCGGCATCGGCGGCGCGATCCTGGAGGACGGCCAGGTCAAGCGCGGCAAGTACGGTGTCGCCGGTGAGTTCGGCCACATGCAGGTCGTGCCCGGCGGCCACCGCTGCCCCTGCGGCAACCGGGGCTGCTGGGAGCAGTACAGCTCCGGCAACGCGCTGGTCCGCGAGGCCCGCGAGCTGGCCGCCGCCGACTCGCCGGTGGCCCACGGGATCATCGAGCGCGTGAAGGGCAACGTCCCGGACATCACCGGACCGCTCATCACCGAACTGGCCCGCGAGGGCGACGCGATGTGCGTCGAGCTCCTCCAGGACATCGGCCAGTGGCTCGGCGTCGGCATCGCCAATCTGGCCGCCGCGCTCGACCCCTCCTGCTTCGTCATCGGCGGCGGGGTCAGCGCCGCCGACGACCTGCTCATCGGCCCCGCCCGGGACGCCTTCAAGCGCCAGCTCACCGGGCGCGGCTACCGCCCCGAGGCCCGGATCGCCAAGGCGCAGCTCGGGCCGGAGGCCGGTATGGTCGGCGCGGCGGACCTCGCCCGGCTGGTCGCGCGGCGTTTCCGCCGCACCAACCGCCGCCGCGTCGAGCGGTACGAGCGGTACGCGCAGATCTACGACCAAGCGGCGAGCACCCTCCGCAGCAACCGCAACACCCGCACTTCCTAGGGGCCCCACACCCATGACCGCAGCCGAGCACCCCGTCGTGCCGCGCCAGTCCCCGCCGCCGCCGGACGAGGGCGACGGGCGGCCCCCCGAGACCCGCCGCCATCTGATCCGCCGGCGCCTGATCACGGCGACGATCATCGTGCTGCTCATCGGCGTGCCCGCCGGCTACCTGCTGATCTCGGCGGGCCAGAGCCGCCGCTCCGGCCAGGACAAGGCCGCCGAGGCCGCCGCGCAGGGGCTGCGCCCCGGCTGGCCGTCGAAGATGCTGCGCCGCATCTTCGAGGTCCCGATCCCCGGTTACGCGTCCGGCGTGCAGTACTACGAGACGAACAACTGGAAGGCCAGCCGGATGTACGTGCAGTTCCGCACGACGTCCAACGGCCTGGACGCCTTCCTGACCGACATCGGCACCGGTCGCGCCGCCCTGGAACCCGGCAAGGTGACCATCGGCAAGCGCGACACGAAGATCGCCGGCTGGTACTTCGGCGACGGCGTCTCCTGGGCGGGCACCACCCACACCAACAAGGACCCGCGCCCCACCCAGGACATCACCGTCGACATGACGGACCCGATGTCACCCGTCGTGTACGTCGTCTCCGCCGCGACCCCCTGACCCGTAGCCCGGAGCCAGCGCCTGCACATCGGCGTACGGGAGTGCCCCGCCCCGAACCGGCCCGCCGTCCCGGATCGCGACAGCCGTGGACACGGCCCCGGTCAGGGCCTCCCGGTACAGCAGCGAACCCAGGCTGACCCGGCGCACCCCCAGGGCGCCCAGCTCGGCGATGCCGGGTCCGGCCGGGCTGTACAGCACGTTCAGCGGGGTGACCAGGGCGGGGGTCAGCGCGGCGATCCCCGCCCGGTCCGAGAGCCCCGGCACGAACACCCCGTCCGCCCCGGCCTGCTCGTACACCGCGAGTCGGCCGGCGGTCCGCTCCTGGTCGCGCCCCAGCCAGTACGTGTCCGTGCGGGCGTTGACGAAGAGCCCGGGCACGGCCTCCTTCACGGCGGCGATCTTCGCGGCGTGCAGCGCCACCGGGGCCAGGGTGCCGTCGGCCCGTCCGTCCTCCAGATTGATCCCCGCCGCCCCCGCCTCGTACAGCCGGCGCGCGAACACCGCGACCTCGGCCGGGTCGTCGCTGAAGCCGCCCTCGGCGTCCACGCTGAACAGGAACGGCCCTCGCCCTAGCCGCCGGGCCAGGTCCACGGTCGCCTCCTTCGTCGCCGCCGCCCCGTCCGGCAGCCCGAGCCCCGCCGCCACGCCGAGGCTGGTGGTCCCCACCGCCTCGAACCCCTCGGCAGCCAGCGCGGCGGCCGAGGCGTAGTCCCAGGCATTGGGCAGCAGCAGGGCCTTCCCCTGGTGGTGGAGGCGGGCGAACGGGGTCATCGGCCGCCCGAGCAGCCCCTCGGCCAGCGCGAGGGCGTGCGCCCTGCCGGGGCAGACCCGGGGCGGCGCGCCGAAGGTGAGCGGGGCGGGGCTCCCCTGCTGGGCGGCCACCAGGTCGAGGACCACCTCGTCGCCCTCGGCGATGTCCCGCCCGGCTACCCGGGTGGCCCGCGCGGCGGTCCGGCGCATGACCCGCACCGGCGGACTGTCCCGCAGCACCCGGGCCGTCGGCACGCTGTCCCCGGCGGCCTCCACCAGCGCGGCGGTCGCGGCGCAGGCCTGCGCGAGCAGCCCGATGCGGTTCGCGACGGCCTCCCCGCCTGCTTCGTCCACCGGGCCGGGCGCCAGCATCGCCACGAGCCGGGCCACGGTGCGATCGGCGTCGGGCCCTCCGTCCCCACCGAAGTACGCGTCCGCCATCTGCGCCACTTCCCCGGCGATCAGTTCGGGCTTCGGCATGTCCAGGGCGGTGGCGAGGGCGCACACCACACGGGTCCGCAGGTCGCCGCCCCCGGCGGCCGCCGATGCCGCCCGATGGAGGTCGGCGGGGGCCGGCCGAGCAAGCTCCGCCTCCACCAGGGCCCGGCGCCGCCGGTGCGGCTCGCCGGAGGCGAACCTCGCCACCGTGGCCCGCAGCCAGGCGACGCTCGCGCCGGGCGGTCCCGCGTCGGGGGCCGGCGCCGGAGGGACGAGCGCGGGGTCGGCCAGCGCCGCCCGGACCTCCGTGTACCGGCTGAACTCATGTGTCGTCGTCGCGTGGCTCATGGCTCCGACCGTAGGCCCGGAACACTTCGGCCCCCGCCGAACCGTCCCTGCGCCACCATGGAGGCATGTCCTCTCTCGCCGACACCGCCGCCCTCTTCGCCGACCGCACCCGTGCCGCCTTCTGCGAGGCGCTGCTCGACGGGCGGGCCTGGACGGCCGGCGAGCTGGCCCGGCACGCGGGCGTGAGCGCGTCCACCGCCAGCGAGCAGATCTCTCGCCTCGTCTCCGGCGGTCTGCTGGCCGAGGAGCGCCAGGGCCGGCACCGCTATGTCCGGCTGGCGGGCCCGGAGGCGGCCGCGCTCACCGAGGCGCTTGCCGCGTACGCCCCCGGCACGCCCCGCCCGCGCACCCTGCGCGCCTCGGTCCGCCAGGACGCCGAGGCCCGGGCGCGCACCTGCTACGACCATCTGGCGGGCCGGCTCGGCGTGGACCTGGCGGACGCGATGACCGCGCGCGGCCTGGTCGACACCGGCTCCGGGATCGCCGTCACCCCGGCGGGCCACGCCTGGCTGACCGACACCCTGGACTACCGGCAGCCCGCCGGGGCCCGCCGCCCCCTCGTCCGGAGCTGCCTGGACTGGACCGAGCGCCGCTCCCACCTCGCCGGCGCCCTGGGCGCGGCGCTGTGCACGGCGGCCCTGGAACGCGGCTGGGTCCGCCGCGTCGGCTCGGGGCGCGCGGTGAAGGTGACGCCGGAGGGAACCACGGCGTTCGCGGAACTGCTGGGGGTGGAGGCGTGAGGGGCCGCCCTCTCCGTGGCCGCGTGAGCCGCCCTCAGCGCCAGTCCACCTCCGTGGAGGCGAAGTAGGGCAGCCCCCGGTCGGTCCAGACGCGGCCGTGGTGGGCCAGGCGCTCGCGGTACTCGGCCCACTCCGGCGCGCGCCCGCACCAGGCGGCCTCCGCGACCGAGGCCAGCCGGGGGAGCAGGAGTACGGAGACGTCCTCGAAGCCCTTGAACTTCTCGGCGAAGACCGTGGCCTCCACGCCCGCGATGTTCGCGTCCGGGACCGCGTAGGCGCCCGGGTCCCACTCCGCCGTGTGCCGGACGCCCAGCGGCCGGTATCCGTCGAAGCCGAGCCGGGCGGCCTCGGCGGACTGCTCGGGCGGGGCGAACTCCGTTGCGTACGGGCGGTCCAGGTACAGGTGGGACTGGGGCGAGAGCAGTACGCGCCCGCCGCCCTCGACGGTGCGGCGGAGGTCGTCGTCGGTGGGGGCGAAGAAGTTCTTCAGGGCCGTGATGATCTCCATGGTCCTTCCGGCGGCGACGAGTTCGGGGCGGGCTGCCAGCTCCTCCACCGTGTCCGGGAGGTCCATCATCGCCACGTCCACCCAGTGCTGCGCGATGTCCTCGGGGCCGATCCCGGCGCGTGAGGACTCCTGCCAGGCCACCGGGCGCTTGCCCAGTTCGCGGACGAGGGCGCGCAGTTCGCGTACGGAGGCGTCGAAGCTCTCCGGGGTCGCGCCGAACGCCTCGTCGGCGCCGATGTGCACGTGGGGGCCGGTCGTCAGCGCGCAGACCTCGGTGAGGATACGGGCGACGGCTGCGCGGGTCGCCTTGTCGGTCAGGTCGAGCGGGGGCACGAACGGGAAGCGGTCGGCGAGCCCGGCCGGGGCGGGGGCCGGGGGCAGCCCGGGGACGGCGGCCCGGAGCGTCGCGCAGTGGCCCGGCAGGTCGATCTCGGGGACGACCGTGACGAACCGGCGGGCCGCGTACTCCTGGAGTTCCCGGTACTCGGCGGCCGTGTAGAAGTCCGTGCCCGATGCCGTCAGCGCGGGGGTGCCGGGCAGTTCGATGCGCCAGCCCTCGTTGTCGGTGAGGTGGAGGTGCAGGACGTTGAGCTTGTAGAGCGCGGCGAGGTCGATGATCCGGCGCACCTCGTCCGGCGTGAGGAAGCTGCGGGCCGGGTCGACCATGAGGCCGCGCCAGGCGTAGCGCGGGGCGTCCGTGACTTCCTGGTAGGGGAGTTGGCCGGTGGCGATGAGCTGGAGGGCCGTGGTCGCGCCCCGGAACGCCCCGGCCGGGGTGCGGCCGTGGCACGTGATGCCGTCGGCGTCCACGCGCAGCCGGTAGCCCTCGTCCACCGGCTGCGCGGCCCCGTCGGGGGACACGCCGAGGGGCGGCGCGGACGCCGACTCCTCCAGGGCGAGGACCAGTTCCAGGGGCGCTCCGCCGGGTGCGTCCGGCAGGTGCGGGGCGAGCAGCGCCCGTACGGTTTCGGCCACCTCCACGAGCGCCGGATCGGCCGCCCGTACGTGCCAGGGGCCGGCGGCGGGCAGGGCGCCGGCGGGGGATGACGGTCGGGCGCCGGCGTGCGGAATGACGGCGTTCACAGGCTTCTCCCTGAGGTGTACGCGGTGGGGGCCGGAGCCGGCGGCGTCAGGTTCCGGCGGGCCCGGCCCCCAGGGCATTCGGCGCGGGCGCCGGGGTGAGACCGAACCGGCCGCCTCTTCTCCCGTACCGCTGCCACCTGTACGCTAACACGAAAACCGATCAATGAACGCTTTTTGCGGAGGGGGCGAACGGCCCGCCTCCGGGCGAAAGGAGAACCCGATGGTGCACGAGGCCGGACCCGGTTTCGCCCTGCCGGAAGGCTTCCTCATGGGGGCGTCGACCTCGGCCCACCAAGTCGAGGGCAACAACGTCTCCAGCGACTGGTGGACCCTGGAGAACCACCCGGGGAGCTTCGTCCAGGAGCCCAGCGGGGACGCGGCCGACAGCTTCCACCGCTGGCCCGAGGACATGGACCTGCTGCGCGAACTCGGTTTCGACGCCTACCGGTTCAGCATCGAGTGGGCCCGCGTCGAGCCGGAGCGCGGCCGGATCTCGCGCGCCGCTGTCGCGCACTACCGGGCCATGGTGCGCGGCGCGCTGGAACGCGGGCTGACCCCGGTCGTGACCCTCCACCACTTCACCTCGCCCCGGTGGTTCAGCGACCTCGGCGGCTGGACGGCCCCCGGCGCGGACGAGCTGTTCGCGGCCTACGCGCGCACCTGCGCCGGCATCCTGCGCGAGGGCGTCCGCCATGTCGCCACGATCAACGAGCCCAACATCATGGCCCTGATGTACGCCCTCAAGCGGCATGCGGCCGAGCACGGCTGGGAGAGCGTCGCGCACGGGGCGAACGCCGCCCGCGAGGCCGGGGCCGCCGCCGTCGACCCGGCCTCCTTCGCCCCGGACCCCGAGGTCATCCGGGCCCTGATCCGCGCCCACCGGGCCGCCACCGCCGCGCTGAAGGACACTGTGCCGGGCGTCCTGGTCGGCTGGACCGTGGCCAACCAGGTCTACCAGGCCGAGCCGGGCTGCGAGTCCGCCGCGACCGCCTACGCGTGGCCCCGCGAGGACGTCTTCCTGGAGGCCGCCCGCGAGGACGACTGGATCGGCGTCCAGGCGTACACCCGCCACCGCATCGGCCCCGACGGCACCCTGCCCCCGCCCCCGGGCGCCGAACTGACGCTCACCGGCTGGGAGTTCTATCCCGAGGCGCTCGGTGAGGCGGTCCGGCACACGGCGGAGGTCGTCGGCCCGCACGTGCCGGTCCTGGTCACCGAGAACGGCATCGCCACGGACGACGACGAGCGCCGCACCGCCTACACCGCCCGCGCCCTGGCGAGCCTCGCCGAGGTGATGGCCGAGGGCGTCGACGTACGCGGCTATCTGCACTGGAGCGCCCTCGACAACTACGAGTGGGGGAGCTACCGGCCGACGTTCGGGCTGATCGCGGTCGACCGTGACACCTTCGCCCGCACGCCCAAGGAGTCGGCGCGCTGGCTGGGCGGCCTGTCCCGGGACCGCCGGCTGCCCGCCGGGGCTCCGCTCGGGTCGGTGACCGCGCCCTCCTCGCGTTAGGGTGACCGGCATGGCGAAACGGGGCCCGTACGAGAAGGGCGAGGCCAAGCGCAGCGAGATCCTGCACGCGGCACTGGAGATCTTCGCCGCCGAGGGGTACCGGGGTACCTCCCTGCGGAAGGTGGCGGCGAAGTGCAGCCTCAGCCTGCCCGGACTCATGCACTACTTCGACTCCAAGGAGGACCTGCTCACCCAGGTCCTGCGGATGCGTGACGAGACCGCGCGGGCCCGGCAGGTGGAGCGCGCCGATCCGTACGGCTACCGCGAGATCATCCGGGAGGGCGCCAAGACGCCCGGCCTGGTCGAGCTGTTCGTCTCGATGGCCGCCGCCGCCAGCGACCCGGCCCACCCCGCCCACGCCCACTTCGCCGAGCGCTATCCGGTGGTGCGCGAACGCGTCGCGGACTTCGTCCGGGACGGGATCGAAGAGGGGCGGATCAGCTCCGCGATCCCACCGGAGCGGCTGGCCGTGCTCCTGGTCGCCGTGGCCGACGGCATCCAGCTGCAATGGCTGATCGACCGCTCCACGGACATGGAGCAGCCCATCGAGGACCTGCTCTCGATTCTGGATCCGCGCCCCGCCCCCGAAGGCGCCTGAACAGCGGAAGGAGGAGGGACGGCGCTCCACGGCGCCGTCCCTCCTCCTCGCGTGTCCCGTACGGTCAGAGCGCCGCCGTGCGCGCCTCCACCTCGTCCGCCAGGGCGGGCAGGCTCTCGGGGGACAGCGGGCTCTGCGGGAACTCGCAGATCACGTCGAGCGGCACCCCGGCGAGGAAGCGCAGCATCACGGGATCGGCGAGCGCGCTCGCGGAGTCGTCCGTACGGGCCTTGGCGAACGCGTCCATCAGCACCGGGCCGCCCACCGGGTGCTCGAACCACTCGGCGAGGGTGTTCCGGCCGGTCAGCCGCAGCCCCGAGGGGTCGCCCGCCACGTCGAGCTCCACCTGGGCGCGGAGGTCGCGCGACGAGGCGCCGGCCTCGAAACGGTAGCGCCCGTCCTCCACCTTCCAGCCACCCTCGCGCTCGCTGAAGTACGCCAGATCGTGCCGCGCCACATGCACCGCCACCTCGTCGCTCGCGCCCGGCTCCAGGAACACCGAGGCGAAGCCCCGCAGTTCGCGCACCGGCCGCAGGACGCGTGAACCGTCCGGCCCGCCCACGTACAGCTGCACGACCTCGCGCCCGGCGACCGTGCCGGTGTTGGTGACGGTCAGCGTGACGTGGAAGCCGTCCCCGTCCTCCCGTACGGCCAGGTCCTCGTAGCCGAACGTCGTGTACGACAGGCCGTGGCCGAACGGGAACGCGACCTCGCGGCGCTGCGCGTCGTACCCCCGGTACCCCACGAAGATCCCCTCGCCGTACCGGGCCCTGCCCTCCTCGCCGGGGAACGAGAGGTGGCTCGGGGAGTCCTCCAGGCGCAGCGGGACGGTCTCCGTCAGCTTCCCGGACGGGTTGACAGCGCCGAACAGGACGCGGGCGAGCGCGCCGCCGCCCGCCTGGCCGAGCAGCCAGCCCTCCACGAGCGCGGGCACCCGGTCGTGCCAGGGCGCGGTGCGGACGACCCCGCCGTTGGACAGCACCACGACCGTGCGCGGGTTGACGTCCAGGACCCGCCGCAGCAGCTCGGTCTGGGCGGCGGGCAGGTCCAGATGGTCGCGGTCGAAGCCTTCGGACTCGTCCTGCGCCGGCAGACCGAGGAACAGCACCGCCGTGTCGGACGACTCCGCCAACCGCACTGCCTCGTCCGCGAGTTCGGCGTCCGACGGCCCGTCCTCGGCGCCCGGCAGCGCGTATCCGGCGGCGAACCGCACCTCCGCGCCCGTCGCCAGCTCGCGCAGGCCGTCCAGCGGCACGTCGAGCCGGGTGGGGGTGACCTGCGAGCTGCCCGCGCCCTGGTAGCGGGGCGTACGGGCGAACTCCCCGACGACCGCCAGACTGCCGCGCGCCGGGTCCAGCGGCAGCAGCGCGTCGTCGTTCTTCAGGAGCACCACGCACTGGTCGGCGGCCCGCCCGGCGATGCGGTGCGAGGCGTCCGCGTCGAACGCCACGGATGCCCCGGCGCCGCCCGTCGCGCGGTCGGCGAAGAGGGCGAGGCGTTCGACGGTCCGGTCGAGCACCGCCTCGTCCAGCGCGCCGGACTCCACGGCGGCGGCCACCTCGCGGTCGGTGTGCCCGCCCGGGCCCGGCATCTGGAGGTCCAGGCCGGCGCGGAGGGCGGCGACCCGGTCGCGTACCGCGCCCCAGTCGGAGACGACGATCCCGTCGAAGTCCCACTCGTCGCGCAGGATCTCGGTCAGCAGGCGGGTGTGCTGCGCCACGGGCACGCCGTTGACGCCGTTGTAGGAGGCCATGACGGACCAGGGGTTGTCGCGGCGGACGACGCGTTCGAAGGCGCGCAGATAGATCTCGCGCAGCGGGCGCTCGTCGATGTCGGCGCTGACCCGCATCCGGTCGGTCTCCTGGTTGTTGGCCGCGTAGTGCTTGAGCGACGCCCCGACCCCGGCCTTCTGGAGCCCGCGCACCATCGCGCCGCCCAGCTCCGACGAGACCAGCGGGTCCTCGGAGAAGTACTCGAAGTTCCGGCCGCACAGCGGTGACCGCTTGATGTTGATGCCCGGCCCGAGCACCACGTGCACGCCGTGCGCCACGGCCTCGGCCGCGATGGCGGCGGCGACCTCCTCGGCCAGCTCCGGATTCCAGCTGCTGCCGAGGGCGACGGCGGGCGGGAAGCAGGTCGCGGGCGCCGCGCTGTGCAGGTCGAGCTGGCCGCCGTCGCCGGTCTCCCGGGGCAGCCGCAGCCCGTGCGGGCCGTCGGACATCCGGACGACGGGCAGCCCCGCCGCCTCGGACCCCTCACTGACGAAATCCCCGGAACCGCTGGTCAGAGCGGCCTTCTCGGCGAGCGGGAGGGCGGTGGCGGGGGAGGGGCGGGGGGTGGATCGCTGAGTCATACGAATACCTGTCGGGCTTCCGTGAAGGGGGCGGGGTGCCGGGCGCGAGCGGCGGGCCGTGGCCGTCCGGCGGAGCGAATCGGGGCAAGACGGCATGCGACCCAAAAACGTATGGTGATCGGTTTTCGGTGTCAAGGGTCCCCGCGCGCGGCGTGTGGGACCTCCTCGATCGGCCGGATTTCATTTCGGACGCGGCTCTTGACGGCCAGAAACCGATCACCGTACGGTTTTCGAGCTCGGGCGGTCCGCTCCGATGAGCTCCCTGCTGCTGCCGTCCGTCCCGTCGGCTCCGCTCTCCCCTGAATCGAGGAACGGTCATGTCGGTATCCGGTCGGTCGACCACCCCCGCGCTCCGAGAGCCGGGCCACCCGGCCCGCGCCCCGCGCCTGGCCCTCGCGGCGGCGGCGGCCGTCGCACTGGTGGCGTCCGCCGCGACCCCCGACGACGGCAGCGCCTGCCGCGCCACGATCCCGCTCGCCGAGGGCGACTTCGGCTGGGTCCGGGACAAGGAGAAGCAGCTCGACGCGATGATGGCGCAGCGGGCCGGGACGCGCGGCGCGGGTTACGTCGACACCTACGGCCCGTCCGTCGGGCACGACGCCTGCCAGTCCGCGGGGGTGCGCTGGATCGAACCGGGCGACTCCGCCGAGGGCGCCGGCTTCCACCCGAACGCCTCCGGACACAGGAGCACGGCCGATGCCGTCCTCGCCGCCCTCGGCCACTGACGCCTCAGTCACGCCCCTCCGCCGCGAGGCCGTAGCGGCGGAGGAAGGCGTGGACCTGCTCCGCCATGTCGACCGCTTCAGGTTCCAGCAGCCACTGCGTCTGGAGCCCGTCCATCAGGGCCAGCAACTGCTGCGCCACGGCGGCCGGGTCCTCCCGGACGCCGGACGCCGCGAACAGCTCCGCCAGCAGGCCGGTCACCTCGCGGCGCAGGACCTGGTAGCGCCGTACGAAGTAGAGGTGGGCGGGGTGGTCCGGATCGGACGCCTCCGCCGACAGCTTCGCGTACAGCGCGACCAGGCCCGGTGTCCGGGCGTTGCGGTCGACCACGCCGAGCAGCAGGCGCAGCCGCTCGGCGGGCTCCGGCTCCGGTTCGCCCGGCGCGAGCACACCGGGGAAGAGGCGGCGCGCGTCCAGCTCGTCCCGGAGGCTCAGCACGTCCAGGAGCAGGGCGTCCTTGCCCGGGAAGTGGTGCAGCACCCCGGCGTGGGTGAGCCCGGCGTGGGCCGCGATGTCGCGCAGCGAGACCGCGAGGAAGCCGGAACGGGCGAACAGCTCGGTCGCGGAGTCCAGGATGCGCGCGCGGGTGCGCTCACCCTTCGACAGCCGCCGGGGCGCCTCGGGCGCAAGGTCGGTCACTTCGGTCTCCTGCCGCGATCGGTCCTCGTCCAGCAGAACTTACCGGCTGGTTAATTCCACCGAGCAAAAACCTACCAACTGGTTAATTCCGTGGGTAGGCTCACCGGCAATCTTCGCCGGGGCGGTGCCCCCGGCTCTCCAGACGGAGCGAAAGACATGAGCAGAACTGCCCGAACCGCGACGGTCGCCGCCTGCGTCGCGGCCTCGCTCGCCCTCGCCGGATGCGCCGGCGACAACGGCGGCACCGCGGGCGCCGGATCGTCCACGCTGAACATCGCGACGATGACCCTCCCGCAGAGCCTGGACCCCGCCGTCGCCACCGGCAGCGCCCTGCCGTACTTCCAGGCGGTGTACGACACCCTCATCAAGCGCGAACCCGACGGCACCTTCAGCCCGATGCTCGCCACGGAGTGGACGTACGACAAGGAGCACACCGCGCTCGCGCTGACCCTGCGCAAGGACGTGAAGTTCGCCGACGGGACCGCCTTCGACGGCGCGGCGGTCAAGGCGAACCTGGAGCGCTTCCAGAAGGGCGGCGGCGCCTCCGCGAAGTGGCTCAACGACCTGGAGGCCGTCGACGTCACCGACGCCGCCCACGTCACGCTGAAGCTCAAGCAGCCCAACCCGGCGATGGAGTTCTACCTCAGCGACGCCCCCGGACTGATGGCCAACCCCCAGCAGTTCGCGAAGGCCGACAGCCTCAAGACCACCCCGGACGGCACCGGCCCGTACCGCCTCGACAAGACGCGTACCACCGTCGGCACCAAGTGGTCCTACACCCGCAACGCCGACTACTGGGGCAAGGAACTCCCGTACAAGAACATCAACATCAGCTTCTTCGACAACGAGACCGCCATCACCAACGGCCTCAAGACCGGGCAGATCAACGCGGCGCTCCTCCAGACAGCCGACCAGCAGATCGCCATCGAGTCCGACCCGAAGGTGAAGACGGAGAAGCAGGAGTTCGACTTCCAGGGGCTGCTGCTCTTCGACCGCGACGGCAAGATCACCCCCGCCCTGCGCGACCCGCGCGTGCGCCAGGCGCTCAACTACGCCCTGGACCGGGACACCATGCTCGACCGCATCCGCCAGAACCGCGGCCGGACCACCTCGCAGGTCTTCGGCCCCGAGACCCAGGCGTACGACAAGAAGCTGGACACCTACTACGCGCACGACCCCGCCAAGGCCAAGTCCCTGCTCAAGCAGGCCGGTTACGGGAACGGCTTCACGCTGAAGCTCCCGAGGATCACGGCGATCGTCAACGACGCGCTCGCCGCCTCGCTCCAGTCCGACTTCAAGGCCATCGGCGTGAAGCTCGTCTGGGACACGCTCGACGGCGCCTCGGCCGTCCAGAAGGTGTTCAAGGACCGCCAGTACTCCGGCATGGTCATGAACATGGGCCAGTCCACCTCGGACTGGGCGGCCGCCGACGAGCTCGTCACCCCGGGCGCGTTCAACATGTTCGGTACCACGGACAAGGTGACGCGGAAGCTGCTGCCCGTCCTCAAGGCCGGCAGCGAGGCCGAGGCGAAGTCGGCCGCGCGCGAACTCAACCAACACCTGGTCGAGGACGCGTGGTTCGTCCCCTTCTACCGGATGAGCTATCTGCACGTCTCGGACGGCACCGTGAAGATCGCGCCGCAGTCCGGTATGGCCGTCCCCTCGATCTACAACTACGCGCCCGCCAAGTAGCGCCCCGCGCCGACGGATACCGAGTGTCATGCTGAACTTCATCGCCCGCAGGATCGCCGCCGGAGCCCTGCTCCTGGTCGTGATCTCCTTCCTCACCTACCTGCTGCTGTCCGTCCCGCACATCGACGTGGGCCGGCAACTGCTCGGCGAGAGCGCGTCCCAGAGCGCCATCGACGCCAAGAACGCGTCGCTGGGCCTGGACGACCCGGTGCTCCAGCAGTACGGGAGCTGGCTCGCCCACGCCGTCCGGGGCGACCTCGGCACCTCCTGGTTCACGAGTGAGGACGTGGGCCAGGCCGTCGGCAACCGCCTCCCCGTCACGGCCAGCCTGATGCTCGGCGTCACCGCCGTCACCACGGTCCTCGCCTTCCTGCTGGGCGTGTGGGCCGGGGTGCGGCGCGGCGCCGCCGACCGCTTCGTGCAGGTGCTGGGCGTGGTGGGGTACGCCCTGCCGGGATTCCTGCTCACCCTGGTCCTGGTGCTGGTCTTCGCGGTACGGCTCCGCTGGTTCCCGGCCATCGGCTACACCGGGTTCACCGACTCGCCCAGCGGCTGGCTCTCCACCATCACCCTGCCGGTGCTCTCCCTGTCCGTGGCCTCCGTCGCGGGCGTCTCGCAGCAGGTGCGCGGCGCCGTCATCGACGCCCTGCGGCAGGACTACGTACGCACCCTGCGCGCTCGTGGGCTGCCCGCGTCCCGGATCGTGTTCAAGCACGTCCTGCGCAACGCCTCGGCGCCCGCGCTCTCCGTGCTCGGCATGCAGTTTGTCGGGCTGCTCGGCGGCGCCGTCCTCGTGGAGCAGATCTTCGGGCTCCCCGGCATCGGCTCCATGACCGTCACCTACACCACCCGCGGCGACATCCCCGTGATCATGGCGCTCGTCATGCTCACCGTCGTCGGCGTCGTCCTGATCAACCTCCTGGTCGACATCCTGATCGGCTGGCTCAACCCCAAGGCGAGGGTCGCATGAAGACCGGCCGCACCCTGCGCAAGGTCCTGCGCAACCCCCTCGGCGGGCTCTCCGCCGCCCTGCTCCTGATCGTCGTCGCGGCCGTCCTCCTCGCGCCCGTGATCGCCTCGCAGGACCCGGGCGCCTCGTCACTGAGCGAGGCCTTCGCCGGACCGGCTGGCGGGCACCCCCTCGGCATGGACTCGGCGGGGCGCGACATCCTCGCCCGCGTGCTCTACGGCGGTCGCAACACGCTGGGCGGCGCGCTGCTCGCGCTCGCCATCGCGCTGGTGCTCGGTGTGCCGTCGGGGCTCTTCGCGGGGTACCGGGGCGGCTGGTTCGACTCGGCCGCCAACTGGACGGTCAACCTCGTCATGGCCCTGCCCGCCATGGTCGTGCTGCTCGCCTCCCGCGCCATCCTCGGCCCGGACGTCCACGTCCTGATGATCGTGCTCGGCGTCCTGGTGGCGCCCAGCTTCTTCCGCCTGGTGCGCGGCATCGTCGCCAACGTCCGGGGCGAGCTGTACGTGGACGCCGCGAAGGTCTCCGGACTCTCCGACACGCGCATCGTCGCCCGGCACGTCCTGACCGTCGTACGCGGACCCATCATCATCCAGATCGCCCTGGTCGCCGGCATCGCGATCGCCCTCCAGGCCGGCCTGGAATTCCTCGGCGTCGGCAGCGGATCGTCCGCGACCTGGGGCGCCATGCTCAACGAGGCGTTCCAGAACATCCAGCGCGCGCCCCGGCTCATCCTCTGGCCCGGACTCGCCCTCGGCCTCACCAACTGCGCGCTCGTCCTGCTCGCCGGAGCCGTACGCGATGCCCTGGAGGAACAGGCGCCCCGGCCCGCCCGCCGCCGGCGCACCGGGCCCGCCGAGGCCCCGGCCCAGGTCGCGGAGTCCACCGCCCCGCGTGCCGAACTGCTCTCCGTGCGCGGCCTCACCGTCGCCTACGCCCGGCCCGACGGCAGCGACAAGGAGGTCGTGCACGGCATCGACCTCGATGTGCGCCCCGGCGAAATCGTCGGCCTGGTCGGCGAGTCCGGCTCCGGGAAGACCCAGACCGCGTTCTCCGTCCTGGGCCTGCTGCCCGAGGGCGGACGCGTCACGCACGGCAGCATCACGGTCAACGGCCGGGAGACGGCGGGCCTGCGGGAACGCGACCACCGCGCGCTGCGCGGCCGCACCCTCGCGTACGTACCGCAGGAACCCATGAGCAATCTCGACCCCGCCTTCACCATCGGCAGCCAGCTCATGGAGCCCGTACGCCACCACCTCGGACTCGGCCGCAAGGAGGCCGCCGAGCGCGCCCGCGAGTTGTTGCGCCTGGTCGAGATCCCCGACCCGGACCGCACCCTGCGCCTCTACCCGCACGAGATCTCCGGCGGCATGGCCCAGCGCGTCCTGATCGCCGGCGCCATGTCCTGCGACCCCGACCTCCTCATCGCCGACGAGCCCACCACCGCGCTCGACGTCCGCGTCCAGGCCGAAGTGCTCGCCCTGCTGCGCCGGCTGCGGGACGAACGCGGCCTCGGCGTCCTCCTGGTGACCCACAACCTCGGGGTCGTCGCCGACCTCTGCGACCGGGTCGCCGTGATGAACGCCGGCCGCATCGTGGAGACCGGCACCACCGAACAGATCCTCGGAGCCCCGCAGGACCCGTACACCCGCACCCTGCTCGCGGCCGTCCTCGACGACGAACCGGCCCGCGCCCCATGGCAGCCCCGAGAAGCAAGGACCGTCACCGCATGAAGACCCCAGACGCCGCAGCGCCCGACGCCGCCGCCGACGCGGACGCCCTGCTCGCCGTGCGGGACCTGCGGGTCTCCTTCCCCGGCAAGGGGCGGCGCGCCCCGGAGACCGAGGTCCTCAAGGGCGTCGGCCTCTCCGTCAGGCCCGGGGAGACCCTGGGTTTGGTCGGCGAGTCCGGCTCCGGCAAGTCCACCATCGGGCGCGCGGTCCTCGGGCTCGTCCCGGTGCGCTCCGGCACGGTCACCTTCGACGGCGAGCGCATCGAGCACGCCACCGCCCGCCGCCGCAGGGCCCTCAGCCGCGACCTCCAGGTGATCTTCCAGGACCCGTACACCTCCCTGAACCCGTCCCGCACCATCGGGGACACCCTCGCCGAGCCGCTGATCGGGCAGGGCACGGGGGCGCGGGAGGCCCGGGGGAGGGTCGCCGGGCTGCTGGAGCGGGTCCATCTGCCGGCCGACGCGGCGGACCGGCTGCCCCGGGAGTTCTCCGGGGGCCAGCGGCAGCGGGTCGCGATCGCCCGGGCGCTGGCCCTGCGGCCCCGGCTGGTCATCTGCGACGAACCGGTGTCCGCGCTGGACCTGACGACCCAGCGCACGGTGCTCGACCTGCTCCTGGAGATCCAGGAGGAGACGGGGGTCGCGTACCTCTTCGTCTCGCACGACCTGGCCGTCGTGCGCTTCATGAGCCACCGCGTGTCGGTCATCCACCGGGGCGGGATCGTGGAGTCGGGCGACGCCGCGACGGTCACCTCCGCACCGCGCCACGCCTACACGCGCACCCTGCTGCTCGCCTCGCCGGTGGCGGACGTGGCCGAGCAGCGCAGGCGGCGCGCGGCAGCCGAGGCCGCGGCGGGACCGGGCTGACCTGCGGGGACACGGACGAATCGGGGCGCTCACCGGGCGCCCCGTTCGCGTGTCCGGGGGCTCTTCGGGTCGGACCGCTATCGGCTACTCAGGGTACTTGTCGCACTTTTCAGAGTGTTACGCGGCATTTATCCCGTGCGTCATGGCATCTCTTAGGTCGATCGATTGATCAGTACGACAATCATCCCGGCTCGAAGGAGTTCAGCATGCGTATTTCCGCTTCTGTCCGTGCCCGCAGCGTTCGCGCGGGCACCGTCGCGGCCGCCGTGGTCGCGGCCGCCGCCGCCACGCTGGGCGGGGCGTCGGCCGCATTCGCCGCCCCCGGCGACAGCGGTGACATCGACATCCGCTCCGGCGGCTGGGCGGCGCGCGGCGGTGACGGCAACGAGGTCTGCAAGTTCGTCCTCCAGGCCAGCAACTTCGGTGACATGCCGGCCGTGCCGTGGACCATCACCGCGCAGCCCCCGACCGTTCCGCCGGGGGACACGCTCGCCAGCACCCTTCCCCTGGTGAACGGCTCGGCGCGCAGCCAGGAGTACCTGCTCCCCGAGGGCACGTACCAGCTGGTGTGGATCGTTCCGTCCGGCCCGAAGAACAAGGCGTTCAAGGTCAACTGCACCAAGCCGGCCGGTAACAACGGCTCCGGCAACAACGCCGAGCGCGGCTCCGCCGCTTCGGGCTCCGAGTCGGGCTACGAGCAGCCGTCCGGCGGTGTGCCCGCCGGTGGCGGCGGCGTCCCGGACATGGAGGGTGTCAGCTCCGAGAGCGACTCGAACGTCGGGACCACCGCCGCGCTCGCGGCCGGCGCCGCCGGAGCCGCCGGGCTGATCATGGTCCGCCGAGCCGCACGCCGCCGTGCCCGCAACGAGGCATAACCCGCGCAGAAGACGCCGACGGGGCCCGAGCCGGGCGTGTCGTCTCACGATGACATTGAGCGTGACCTCCTCGCTGGTGGCCGGCATCGTCTGGGCGAGTTCCGACTCGCCCGACGATCCGGTCGCCGCCGCCCACGGCAACGACGCCGCGGGCGGCGGTGACCGGCCGGTCACCCACGCACCCCTGTCGCCGTCGCGCCCGGTGAAGGTCGCGGTGCCCGCCATCTTCATCGAGGCGCCGGTCACCGGCCTCGGGCTCGACAAGAAGGGGCACCTCGGGGCCCCGCCCATGAGCAGACCCCGGGAGGTGGGCTGGTACCGCGACGGGCCCTCGCCCGGCGAGAAGGGCACCTCGCTGATCGTCGGCCACCGCGACACGGAGACCGGACCGGCGATCTTCCTCAACCTCAACGCCCTGCACAAGGGCGACAAGGTCACCGTCACCCGGGCCGACAAGCAGACCGCGGTCTTCACGGTCGACGCGGTCGAGACGTACACGAAGGACAAGTTCCCCGACGACAAGGTGTACGGCAGCACCGGCCGTGCGGAGCTCCGCCTGATGACGTGCGGCGGACGCTTCAACAAGAAGGACGGCTACGCGGCCAACGTCGTCGTCTTCGCCCACCTCACGTCACTCAAGAAGCAGAAGGCCTGAACTCATGAAGCAGAAGGCCTGACGGGCCCTCACCCCGCCGCCGGCTCCCGTACGGCGAAGGCGTTCAGGGCCAGGGACAGGCTCGCGGTGAGCCGCCGCGCGTACGGGACGTGCAGCGACTCGTTCGGGCCGTGGGCGTTCGCCCCCGGGCCCAGCACCCCGCAGGCCAGGAACTGGGCCCCGGGGAACCGCCGGGACAGCTTCCCCATCAGCGGGATCGTGCCGCCCTGCCCGATCCGGGCGACGTCCGCCCCCTCGAAGCAGGCCCGGCTCGCCCCGGAGAGCGCGGCGCTCAGCCACGGCTCCTCGGCGGGCGCCTGCCAGCCGTCCGCGAGGACCCGGTCGGGCGTGAAGCGGACCGCCGCGCCGTACGGCGGGTCCGCCTCCAGGAGTCTGCCCAGCTCCGCGACGGCCGCCGCAGCGTCCACCGTCGGCGGCAGCCGCAGTGCCAGCTTCACCCGGGTGTGCGGGCGCAGCACGTTGCCGGCCGAGGCGACCGGGGGCAGCCCGTCCGCCCCGGTGACCTCCAGGCTGGGGCGCCACGCCCGGTTGAGCAGCAGCTCCCCGGGGTCGTCGGCCATGGCCGAGGTGTCCCCGTACCAGTCGAAGCGCTCCTGGACCCGGTCGCCGAGGAGCCTTGCGGCCGTAAGGGTCTGCTCCAGGCGCTCCGGCGGGATCACGCCGTGCAGGACGGTGGGGCGCAGCATGCCCGTCGCCCCGTCCTCCACGCGGTCGAGCAGCTGCCGCAGCACCCGGAACGATGACGGCACCACGCCCCCGGCGTCCCCGGAGTGCGCGCCGTTGCCGAGGACCCGCACGTCGAGTGTCCCGCCGCAGGCCCCGCGCAACGACGTGACCAGCCACAGCCGTTCGTAGTCGCCCGCGCCCGAGTCCAGGCAGACCACGAGGCCCACCTCGCCGATCCGGTCCGCCAGCACCCCGAACCAGTGGTCCAGGTCCGGGCTGCCGGACTCCTCCCCGGCCTCGAACACCCCGACGCACCGGGGCCGGGCCGCGCCCTGCCCGGCCAGCGCCCGGATCGCGGTCACCGACGCGGGCAGCGCGTACCCGTCGTCGGCGCCGCCGCGCCCGTACAGCCGGGTGCCGTCGAAGGACGGCTCCCACGCGGTGCGTCCCCCGGTCCAGCCCTCGCCCTCGGGCTGCTTGTCGAGGTGGCCGTAGAAGAGGACGGTCTCCTCGGACCGGGTGCCCGCGCCGGGGACCTCGAAGAAGATCAGTGGCGTACGGCCGGGGGCGCGCAGGACCTCGGTGCGCAGGCCCGGCAGCTCCACCGCGCCCAGCCAGGCCGCCGCCGCGTCGACGGCCCGGTCCAGGTGCCCGCGGGCCTCCCACTCGGGGTCGTACGCGGGACTGACCGCCGGGACCCGGATGTGGTCCCGGACCAGCGGAAGCACCTCGGTCTCCCACTGCGCGTCGCAGAACTCCCGTACGGGGACGGGGTCGGCGAGGAACGGCTCGGACACCGGCTCAGACATGGGTGAGCGCCTTCACGTCGGGCGCGAACTCGATGCCGAGCAGCGCCTCGACGGGGGCGTACACCTCGGGCATGTACATCGTCGGCGACAGCAGCAGGTGCTCCGCCGGGGCGACCAGGACCTCGATCCGCTGCCCCACCGCGACATCGGCGGAGGCGAGCGGCTGCCCCGCCTCGTCGAACGTCGTGATCAGGTCCGGGAACGCGGCACGGCGGCCGCCGGACAGGTCGAGCGCCATGTACTCGTTGACGAAGTGCAGCGTGGTGCCGTCGGCGTCGTCCAGCACGGCGACGCCCACGTCCAGGCCCTCGCGCTGTTCGCAGCGGTACTCGCGCACGGTCCCCGCCGCGGCGATCTCGCCGCCCAGCTGCGCGGCCGCGCCGGCCGGCCCCTCGGCCAGGAAGCGGTGCCCCAGCTCGATCGCGAAGCCGATGGCGCCCGGGGCGCCGTTGCGGACGGCGTAACCGACCTCGACCGGGTTGCGGGCGACGCCCACCCAGCCGCCCGCCTCCACGGACGCGCGGCGGACCACGTTCGACGTCGCGTCGAGGCGGCCGGACACGGCCCCCTCGACGTAGACGTGCGGCTTGCCGCCCGCGTAACCCTGGCTGGAGCGGTAGCCCTCGCGGCGGTGCAGGCCCATCGCGCCCATCTGGCTGGAGGGGTGGGCGCGGCCGTTGCACGCGAGGTCGATGACGGGCAGGCCGGTGAGCGCGGAGTGGAACCAGCCGTTGATCGTGGTCTCGGCGCCGTTCTCGTTGGTGTGCAGCGCGACCAGGTCGGACGGCAGCTCGCGGCGCAGCAGTTCCAGCGCGCGCACCAGGTGCGTCGGCAGCACCTGCGGGTCGGGTGCGGCGGGGGCGCCGACCAGGGCCACGGTCGCGGTCAGGTCGTCGTCCGCGAACTCGTCGGCGCTCCACAGCTCGGGCGTGCCGACCTGGAGGGCCAGCTCGGCGGTGCGCAGGCCCCGCTCCACGAAGCCGCCGCCGCCTCCGCCGAGTACGGCACCGCCGTACACGGCCGCGCGGATGTCGTCATGGGTCAGCTGTCGCTTCACGGGTTCTCCCAGGGTGGTGCTGTGCGGGTGGTACGAGGGGATGGAGTGGGGTCCGGCTACTTGGCGGCCTTGAACACGCCGTTGCCGAAGGAGTAGAGGGCGTCACCGGCGATGGCACCGCCGGCCAGGACCTCCAGGTCGCTCTTGACGTCCTTGCCGAAGAGGCGCGGGGCGACGACGCGAACGGCGATGCCGGCGGCGACCATCCAGCCGGCCATCGGGGTCGTGATGAGGAGCCCGGTCGCGAGGAGGATGCCGAGCTGGCGCTTCGAGCCGCCGATGAGCTGCACGATCGCGCCCGGGACCGCCCACAGCGCGAGGTGCTTCGCGGTCTCGACGGACGGGCCCGCCTTGATCGCGGCGACGTACGCGGCGTCGATCGGCGCGGTCTGTCCGTTGTCGAAGAAGATCCGGTACGAGACGAGCACGACGACGATCGCGACGCCGAAGCCGATCATCGCGGCGATCAGCTGCTGGCGGCGGCCCTCCAGTTCGAACGCCGGGTCCACGTTCTCGCCACGCAGCAGATAGCCGGCCTTGAGGTCGTAGCCCATGTCGGCGAAGGCCGGACCGGTCGCGGCGGTGAAGCCGGACAGCACGACCAGCGCCTCGGCCGGGAAGCCGATGAGGATGCCGAGCAGCAGCGTGATCAGGGCGATGGCGAAGGCCGGGAACCAGCCGGAGTGCATGGAAGCGATGCCCACCAGCAGCTCGTGCAGGAACGCCGCGACGGTCGCGTACAGCAGGAAGCCGACCAGCATGCCGGGGCTCATGTGCGTGGCCGCGCCGGTGCCGAAGGCCAGCAGCACCGAGATGACGAGGTAGGCGCCGAATCCGAGGCGCATCGAGCGGCCCAGCCGTCGGGCGCCCTCGCCGGAGTCCTCCGCCGCAGCGGTCGCGGGGGCCTGTGCCGCGTTCGCGCGCCGGGCATCGAGGACGGTTCGCCCGACCTGGACGAGGGCGACGAGACCGGCGCCGATCATCATGCCGTGCGGCAGGTACATCCCGTTCAGGTCGAGGCCGAACAGCGGGTCCGCGTACTGGCTGAACAGCAGGCCGACGCCGAACGCGGCCATCGCGGCGAAACCGCCGATCAGGGCCACACCGAACGCCGACATCGGCAGCGCGAACACCGCGCCCACCAGGCCGGTCAGCAGACCGAGACCGAGCACCTTGGCGCGTCGGCCGCCCTCGTCGCCCGCCTTGATCGCCTCGGCGGCGGCCAGCCCCGGCGGCCAGGGGTTTCGCGCCGGGAAAGCCGGGGTGTCGTACATCCGGTACAGCAGCCAGGCGTCGACCAGCATCGCGGCGGACACCCCGATCAGCATCGGGATGATCATGTCGTCCATCCCGAACAGGTACGGGATGCCGATCGGCAGGAACAGGCTGTTCGCGGCGCCGAAGGTGGCCGAGGAGATGCTCGTCTGCGCCAGGTTCTGCGCGTGCACCGAGCGGAAGCCGCGCAGCGCGACGAGCGGCACGCGGGCCAGCGTCATCGCGGCCAGCGCGCCGATCAGCGAGGTGCTGGGCGTGACGCCGAGGGTGGCGAGCAGCTGCACACCGACGACCGCGCCGAACACGCTGAGCACCACGGTCAGGATCAGGTTGCCGGGCGCGAGGGCGCGGGGGTGGCGCGCTCCGTCGGGCGCGGGGTGCGGGGCGTCGGTGACGGCCCGGTTCGTCGCGTCGGTGCTCATGGATCTCCGGTGCTTCCGTGCGGGGCGGCGTCTCCGCCGCTCCAGGAGTTCCAAAATATGGAACCATGTGTGAATATCTGGATGTGCTGGATCATCTCCGCGGCACGCCCGCCCGTCAAGGGGGTGGGCGGCGGTCTCGGTATGTGGGCGCCCCTTACGATCGGAACGCACGGGCCCGGGGCCCGGGGGAGGCAGGAGAACGGTGAGCACACTCGCCAACGCGCGGGACGTCCTGCGGCTGCTGGCGCGCCTTCAGCGCGACCTGACCGTGACGGATGTGGCGGGCGCCCTCGACCTGCCGAAGAGCTCCGTGTCACGGACGCTGAGCATGATGGCCGACTACGGCTTCCTGGACCGCGACCCGGTGAGCCGCGCCTACCGGCCCGGCGAACTCGTCATGGAAGCCTCGTACCACTTCCGCGCCTCCCGCTCCACGGCCTCGCTCCTGGAGGAGGAGCTGGCCGGGCTGGTCGCCGACATCGGCTACACCGGTTACGTGGATGTGCTCGACGGCGCCGAATCGCTGGTGCTGCACATGCGGATCGGCACCGTCGGCGCCCTCCAGGCGTACACCCCGGCGGGCACCCGCGCCCCCGCCTACGCCAGCTCCATGGGCCGCGCCCTGCTGGCCCGCCTGGACGACGCGCAGGTGCTGCGGCTGGTCGACGCCCGCCTGGAACAGGCCACCGGATCGGCCCCCCGCACCCCCGGTGAGCTGGTCTCCTCGCTGGCCCGGGTGCGCGCCGACGGCTGGGAGTCCTCACGCGGCGAGTTCGTGCCCAACGTCGCGGGCATCTCCGCCGCCGTCGTGGACAGCGATACGGGGCAGGTCTTCGGCATAGGGATCGCCCTGCCCGCCCCCGAGCTGCGCCACGAGAACGAGGCCCGCTTCGGGCGCGCGGTGCGCGACGCCGCCCGGCGCGTGGGCAAGCGGATCGGCGATCCGTACTGGCTGCGGTACGTGGCCGAGTAGGCCCTGGCCCGGGGCAGTCGCTCAGGCGAGCAGCGGCCCCAGCATCGCCCCCACCACCGCGCCCGGCGTCAGCACCGGGGCGGTGATCCCGGCCGCGCGGAGCGCTTCCCGGTGCCGGGTCCCGTATCCCATGCAGTCGAGCACCAGCGCCTCCGCCCCCGCGTCCAGGTGGGCGCGGGCCGCCGCGCACAGGGCGCCGTCGTCGTCGGCGTACGGCGGGGCCGTGGTGAACGCCGGGGCCGGGTCCAGCGCCCGCCACTTCGTCCGGGCCTCCGCCACCTGCTCCGGCAGCGGCACGACGACCCCGACCCGGGCGCCCCGCAGCGCCGCGCCCACGTACCCCGTGAGCAGCGCGTCCGGCTCGACCAGTCGCGCCCGCCGGGTCCGCAGCCCCGGGAACTCCCCGGTGCACAGGAGCACCACGACGTCCGCCCCTTCCGCCTCCACCCGCTCCAGGAGGGCGGCGAGCCCGGCCCCGACAGCGTCGGCGTCCAGGGTCACGGAGGTCCCGTCGGTCAGCCGGCTCAGCAGCGTCGCCCGCCCGGCCACCGCCCCGAACCGCGCCTCCACCTCCGCCCGGCCGAGCCCGTCGAGGACCCCCGCATGCCGTATCCGGGCGCTGGGCGGCAGCTCCGCCTCGATGGCCACGGAGAGATCGGGGCGGGGGGACTGGCCGATGGTCAGGAAGGTCACGGTGTGCACGGGGCTGCCTCGCTTCGACGTTGTTCCGGATATTGGAAGTCGGTTGCCTTTTCCGGAACAACGTAGTGCCGGGCCCAGCCCGTCCGGCAGGCGGAGGCCCCCGGCGGTGGTCACCGCCGGGGGCGTTACGGGGCAGAGCGGGTCAGTCCGGACCGGTGCCGCCCGTCTCGTCGCGGCGGAGCGCCACCGCAGCCCGGTGGCCGGACGGGACGGCGATGTCGGCCAGGAGCCAGCCGCCCGGGGCGGCCGGTGCCGGTCCGGCACCCACGTACTCCGCCGAGGGGTCCGCGCCCAGACCGATGCCGAGGCCCTTCAGATACGCCTCCTTCCTGGTCCACACCCGGGCGAAGGCGGCCGGCCGCGACGCGGGTGCCAGCGCGGCGAGTTCCGCCGCCTCCCAGGGGTGGACGACATCGGCCGCCTCCAGGAGGGTGCGCGGGTCCGGTACGGGCTCGACGTCCACGCCGACCGGGGTGGCGGCGACGGCGATCAGGCTCAGGCCCTCGCAGTGCGAGAGCGAGAAGTGCAGGGGCCCGTCCGGGAGCACGGGCCGCCCGTGCGGTTCGCCGCAGCCCGGGCAGGGCGCCCGGGCCACCGACACCGTGCGCGGGGCGACGCCCAGGTGGTTGCCGAGGACCCGGCGCAGCCCGACGTGGGCGCACAGATAGGTGGCGCGGTCGGTGGGGCGGCGGAACTCCTCGGCCCGGGCCAGTTCGGCGGGGCCGAGCACGAGCGGGGCGTACCGGGTCGCGGTCTCCTCGTGCGCGGCGGTGGCCACCAGCCAGAGCTGCGGGCGGCCGGGGCCCGGACCGGCCGGCGGGGGCAGTGCGGCGGGCAGCGGCGGCAGCGCGGTGGGCAGGAGGGCGGATTCCAGGACGGCGGATTCGAGGACGGGTGACGGGCGGGGATCCAGCAGGGACATGGCTGCCTCACACGGCGGTGGCGGTGGGCTCGGGGGTGGCGGAAACCTTCGGGGCGGGGGCCTTCCGCGTCAGGGGGGCGCGCAGGGCGAGCGTGGCGGCGACCGGTGAGAACAGTGCGACGGATGCGCACAGCAGCCACGTGCCGGTCACGCCCAAGGGCGCGGAGAGCGAACTGAAGACGGCCAGGGACAGGGGCGCGGCCCCGATGCTCGACAGCGAGAACGTGGACATCGCGGCGCCCAGCTTTCCTTCGGGCACGGCCTGTTGGTACGCGGTGACCAGGGCGGGTCCGTTGAGCCCCGAGAACAGGCCCACCGCGCACGCCGTGACCGCGAGGACCGCCGGCGACGGCACCAGGGCCATGGAGCCCATGCCCACGGCCAGCCCGGTGCCGGTGACGATCAGCTTGACCGGGACGGGGATGCGGTGGGCGAGCGCGGCACCGGCCGCCGCCGACGCCAGGGCGCCCGCGCTGAACGCGGTCAGGGCCGCCGCGACCGAGCCGATGCCCCAGCCCTCGCCGGACGCGCGCAGCGGAAGGGCCACCTCGGCCGGCCAGAGGAACGCGAAGTCCATGCAGAAGCAGGCGATGAACATCCAGCGCAGCCGGGGGTGGGCGCCCAGGAGGAGCAGCCCGTCTCCGGAGCGCCGGAACAACGACGGACGCGGCCCGGTGCCGCGCTCCGGCCGGGTCATGCCCCGGGTCACCTGGAACGCGCAGACCAGCCAGACGGCGCACCCGGCGGCCGAGACGAGCATGACCCCGGACAGGCTGCCCGCCACCACCAGCCAGGCGCCCAGCGGTGATCCGGCGATCGGGGCCAGCCGCATCACCATGGAGAACAGGGAGTTGGCGCGGCCCAGGTGCTCCTGCGGAGCCAGCCGGGTGAGCAGGACGCCCGACGCCGGGCCGGTCAGGCCGAGCAGCGAGCCCTCGACCACGGCGACGGCGATCAGCGGCCAGATGCTGTGGGCGCCGGCGGTGACCAGGGCGCCGATCACCAGCACGACGAGCCGGGTGGCGGTGGCCCGGAGGAGGACCGCGCGCGGGCCGAGGGCGTCGGCGAGGGCGCCGCCGAACAGCAGCATCAGGGCGCGCGGCAGGGTGGAGGCGAGGATGACGAGCGTCACCGCGGACCGGCCGCCGAGCTGGACGGCCGTCCAGTTCATGGCGATGATCAGCGCGAAGCTGCCGCACTGCACTGCCGCTTGGCCGGTGACGAAGCTGCCGATGCGCCGCCAGTCGGGAGCGGGGCCCGCCTCGGACGGCGGGGCGGTGGGGTTCGTTGTCATGGGTTCGGCTTCCTGGGGTCGGCTTTCCGGGGTGGCTTTGTGCGGTACGGGTGCGGCGCGCCGCGTATGCGGTTCAGCGGCGCGTGACGCGGACGTCGACGCCGGTGTCGTCGCCGCGCAGCGTCGCCGCGACGGCCAGCGCGGCGGCCCGGCACGCGGCGCGCCGCAGGGCCCTCCGCTCGTGTGCGGCGCGGGTGCGCCCGGGGGCGCGGAGTTCCAGACGGCCGCCGAGGTAGCCCCGGCCCGCCTCGGCCAGGGCCCGCTGGGCGGCGAGCCGGGCCGCGTGGGCCATGGGGTCCGGTGCGTCGGCCACGGGGTCCCGGCCGTCGGTCGCGAGGTCCGGGCCGTCGGTCACGGGGTCCCGGCCGTCCGCGTCGCGTACGCCGTGGCCGGCCGGTCCGACGGTGACGCCGGGGGTCTCCCGCAGTACGAACCGGGCCCGGACGGTGCGGTGGCGGCCGGTGACGCGGCGGGGCCGCCGGGGCGGGGCGGGCCGGCTCCGGGAGGCCCGCCGTGACGCGGACATCGCGCGGCCGTTCACGGCGTCGCTCCGGCGGCCGCCGGGTCGGCGGGCAGCGGGGCTCCGGTGTCGAAGGGGCCGCCGTCCGGCCACCACAGGTCCTCGGGGCCCAGCGCGCCCACCTCGTACTTGCCCAACGCGCTGACAAGCAGCCGCAGTTCGAGCGCGATGCTCTCGGCGAGCCGTACCAGGCCGTGTTCCGGGTCCTCGTCCACGGCGACCAGCGCGGCGCGGCCGAGACCGACCGCCGTGGCGCCCAGGGCGAGGGCGCGCAGGGCGCGGCCGCCCTCCCACATCCCGCCGCTCGCGAGCAGGCAGCCCCCGGGCCGCCCGATCCGGCGCAGGCACTCCGCGAGCGGCAGACCGACCTGGTCCAGGAAGACCCGGGGCGCCCAGCCGGTGCCGCCCTCCGCTCCGTCCACGGTGACGGCGTCCGCCCCGGCCGCCCAGGCGGTGCGGGCGGCGTGCGCGATGTCGCGGCCCGGGTGGAACTTCACCCACGTACGGGCCTTGGGGAAGTTGTTCCGCATGAAGCGCAGCTGCTGGCGCAGGATCTCGTCGGTGAAGGTGCCCGGCGTGGCGCAGCGCAGTCGGCGCTCGTCGTCCGCGCCGAACGCCTCGGTGACCGTGAAGCGGTCCGCCAGCCGGGCCGCCTCCGCGCCCCCGACGACGGTCATGCCGCCCAGCCCCGGCTTGGCGCCCTGGCCGGTTTTCAACTCGAAGGCCAGGCGCCCGGATTCGAGCAGCGGCCGGGTGGCGGGGTCGCTGTAGAGGAGGTTCCAGACCTCCGAGTCGGCGTCCTCGGTGGACTGCTGGACGACGATCCCGCCGACCCCCTCGGGCGCCGCGTCGAGATACGCCTCGATGCGCGCGAGGAGCGCGGAGCGGGCGGCGTCACCGCCGCGCCGGTAGCCGTGCACGGGCACCATGTTCTCGCCGATGACCATGGGGATGCCGAGGCGGCCGGCCTGCCGGGACGCCTGCACGGCCAGATCGCCGCTGCCCGCCCGGGTCGAACCGAAGGCCGACAGGTACAGGGGCAGCGCGGCGGTGAACCCGCCGGTCCTGACGCCCAGTTCGACATCGCCGAACTCCGGTTCGCGGGCGAGGGCGATCAGCTTCTCCAGCCGCTCCGGCATGAAGACGGGCGGTACGATCCTGGCCCGGTCGAGCGCGTCCGTACCGGCGGCGGACCCGGGGCCGTGGAGCTCTCCCCCGTACGAGCCGGGGTCGGGAAACACCTCGGCGGTGCCGCGCCGGGCGCGGGCGCGGATCGCGCGCTCGGGGAGGCCGGGGGAGGTCAGGGCGCTCACGGGGCCACCACCCCGGGGAGCTTCGGGTAGGCGCTGACCTGCCACAGCGAGTCCAGTCCGGTGAGGAAGCGGACGAGGCGCTGAAGGCCCATCCCGAAGCCGGCGCTGGCCGGGATGCCCTCGCGGGCCTCCTTCAGATACCAGGCGTACTTGGCGGGGTTCTCGCCGCTCTCGCGCATCCGCGTGACGATGGTCGCGTAGTCCGACTCGCGCTCGCTGCCCGAGACCAGCTCGCCGTAGCCGTGCGGGGCGATCAGATCGAAGTTGCGGAGCACTCCCGGGCGTTCGGGGTCCTCGCGGTCGTAGAAGCCGCGCGAGCCCTTCGGGTAGTCGTTGATGAAGAACGGCCGGTCGCTCTCCAGGGAGAGGAGCCGTTCCCCGGTCCAGTCGATCTCGCTGTCGGGGCTCTGCGGGTGACCGGCCGTCAGGAGCCGTGAAACGGCCTCCTGATGGGTGCACACGTCGTACTTGCCGCTGCGGACGTCCGCGAAGTCGGCCTCGTGGCGGCCCAGTTCGGCGAGGACACCGGGCGCGGCGGTCCACACGTGCTCGGCGACATGGGTGAGGAGCCCGGCGGCGACCTCCTGGGCGTCCTCGCGGCTCGCCCCGGCGATCTCGACGTCGATCTGGTGGAACTCGACCAGATGGCGGCCCGTGGTGGCGGTCTCCTCCGGCTCCACGCGCACGTTGGGCGCGATGTAGAACAGCTTCGGGAAGCCGTGCAGCGAAGCCTGCTTGTACAGGATGGCACTGGTCATCAGCTTGTACGGGCGCCCGTAGTAGTCGACGTCCAGCGCCTTGGCACCCCGGCCCCCCGGGTCGGTGACGGGTCCGACGAGCGGGGGCAGCAGCTCCGTGAAGCCCGACCGTCGCAGGAAGTCGCGGGCCGCCCACAGCGCCTCCTGCTGGACGAGCATGGCGGCGCGCAGCCGCGGGGAGCGCAGGTGCTCGCCGAGCGGGGGCGGCAGGGCGGGTCCTGCGGGCTGCGGGGCGTGGTCCATGACGGGCTCCTGTTCGTGGCGGTGGTGAGGGGTGGCGGTGCGTGGTCGGTACGTGGTCACGAGGTCGTCCGGCGGCCGGTCGTAGCGGTCGGCCATGTGGTTCAGGGCGGTGAGGAGGCCATGCGCGGTGAGCGGCGCCAGATCGGCCGGGGCGTCGGGGCGGACCGGCATCGCGCCGGTGTCCGACCAGCGCAGCCGCCCGTCCGCGCCGATGACGCTGCGGGAGCGGCCCGCGTTGTCGGGGTGGAGGCAGAACGGCACGTCGAGCAGGCCGCGTTCGAAGGCGGCGGGCAGCGCGCGGGCCAGGTCGGGGTGGAGCCCGAGCACGGCCTCCACCAGGGCCCGGGCTTCCGCGTACACCTCGGAGTCGTCGCGGTCCATGGGCAGCGGCGGACCGGCGAGCGCGGCGGCCGCGGCGGCGGTCTCCAGGGCGCGGACGTTCTCCGCGACGGTCGGGATACGGCGGGACTCGGCGGTCGTCTTGACGAGGAGCCGGTCCGCACCGGCCCGTACCGCGAGCCGCGCCGACGCTTCGAGCAACCGGGTCGCCCCGCGCTCGGTGCGCGGGTAGACGCCCATGTAGGTGTAGAGGACGACGTGGTGGTCGACGCCCGCCGGCAGCAGCTCACCGGCCAGCCGGCGCAGAGCCCGTATCGCCTCCTCGTCCTGGCCCGGGTCCGTCTGCTGCGCGTAGCTCAACGAGATGCTGCGCACCCCGTGCTGGGCGAAGAACAGGCATTCCAGCACGCTCATCGCGACGAGCAGACCGGGCGGGCAGAGCTGGCCGAGCAGGCAGCCGCCGAAGCTTTCGAGATGCGGCACGGAACCGGAGCGGGCGTGCCCGGCGAGGAGTTCGCAGCCCTCGGCCCAGGCGGCGACGGACTCGCGCAGCGGGGTGCGGCCGTACGGCAGGCAGTAGGAGACGGGCCCGCCCTCGGTCGCGTCGAGGCCGGCGGCGAGCAGGGCCCGGACGATGGCCTGCGGGCGGGCGGAGCCGTGGCGGACCTGGACCGGGAAGCCGTCGTCGTGCACCCCGTCGAGCAGGGCGCGGGTGACGGCGAGCGGGTGCGTGGCGATCGGGTAGCCGTTGAGCCCGGCGCCCTCGGTGAGCGCGGCACGGGCGCCCGCGAGGTCGCCGACACGGGTGTAGCTGTCGATGGTGAGCGTGCCGACGGTCGTGGCCGTGGCGGCCCGGGTCCGCTCAAGCCCCGTACGCATGGCGTGCGGATCGCCGAAGCCCATACGGGGCTGGACCACCAGCCGTCCGGCGGCGGCCGATGCCGCGACGAACGCACCGAACGGGCGCGGCGCGGCGGCGGTCATGCCCCCACCCGGGCGGGGGCCGCGAGGAACGCGCACAGGGTGTCCAGGTCGCCGGCCCCGTCGCCGAGGACGGCGTCGCAGCCCGCCGCGCGCAGCCGGGCCGCCTCGTCCTCCCGGGAGTGGCCGGCCGTGCCCAGCTTGCCGCCGACCGCCACCGGCAGGGCGGCCAGCTCCGGTTCGGCCCGCAGCGCGCGCACGGCGGCGAGCGCGTCCCGGTAGCCGTGGCCGTTGACGCTGCTGAGCACGACCGCGTCGGGGGCATGCCGGCGACAGGCGGCCGTGAGCAGACGGGGACTCACGCAGGGGCCCAGCGCGACGACGTCGTGCCCCCGCTCCTCCAGGAACAGCCCGAGATACACGAGGTTCCAGGTATGGGAGTCCGAAGCGGTTCCGCTCAGGAGTATCTTCATGCCTCGATATTATTTTTCCGGACCCCTTCCGGGCGGAAGTAGAGGCGGAAGTCGAGCGGCAGGAACGGGCGGCAGTTTCCCCTTTCCGGGCTTTCCGGGAAAGGTGGCCGGCGGGCATACGGAAATGCCGTGCCCCCGCACGAGCTGCGGGGGCACGGCAGGGGCGCTGCGGCCGGTCAGGCGTACTGGGCGACCAGGCTCCGGGGGCGGATGTCGGTCCAGTGCGCGGTGATGTACTCCAGGGCCTCGGAGCGGTTACCGGGCCCCCAGACACCCTCCCAGCCTGCCGGGATGTTCGCGAAGGCCGGCCACAGGGAGTGCTGGCCCTCGTCGTTCACCACGACGTGGAAGGAGCCCTCGGCGTCGTCGAAGGGGTTCGCGATGTCGCTCATGAATAACTCCTCGTCTCGTTTTCCCGCAGGCTGATTTCCCGCAGGCTTTTCTCCTGTAGTGCGGAGAGTTTCTCCGCGATGACATTTCCGATGTGTGCGAGAGGTTCTTCCTCGGCCATCCGGAGATGCGTGGAATCAACGGTGTGATTCTCGACCGGGCCGGTCAGATACGGATTCCAGGTGGCGGCCAGCGCACCTTCCGGTTCGCCGGGACGGCGGGCGGTGAAGAAGACCGCGCCGGTGTCCGCGACCTCGGGCGTGTGCCGCGCCATGAGGGCCGCATGGGTCTCGGAGGCCCGCGCCACCGCCCGTATCTCCTCGGCGCTGAAACCGTCGAGCACCGGGTCCACCGCCTCCGGCGGCGCGTCCTCGTCGGGCGCCGCCTCCCGCTCCGGCGCCGGGAGCACGGACACGCTGCCCGGCCCGGTCTGGTGGACGTCCATCAGCGCGAGCAGTTCGACGCGCTGACCGGCCGCGCGGAGCCGGACGGCCATGGTGTGGGCGACGATCCCGCCGAAGGACCAGCCGAGCAGCCGGTACGGGCCCCAGGGCTGGACCTGCCGGATGCGCTCCAGGTAGTCGTCGGCCATCTCCTCGACGGTGCGCGGGAGGTGGCCGGGCTCGCTCAGCGCACGGGCCTGGAGGGCGTACAGCGGCTGGTCGTCCCCGAGGTGCCGGGCCAGGCCGGCGTACGACCAGCCGACCCCGGTCCCCGGGTGCACGCAGAACAGCGGGCGGCGGCTGCCCCGGGTGTTCAGCGGCAGCAGGACGCCCATCGCGCCGGCCGTCCCGTCCGGGTCCTGCGCGCCGAGCAGCCCGGCCGGGGTCGGGGCGCGGAACAGGTCCCGGACCGTCCGGTCGATGCCGAGGACCGAGCGCACCCGGCTCACCAGGCGCACACCGAGCAGCGAATGCCCGCCCAGCGTGAAGAAGTTGTCGTCCAGACCGACCCGGGACGCGCCCAGGATCTCGGCGAACAGCCCGCACAGCACCTCTTCCCGGGCGTTGCGCGGCGCCCGGTGCTCGGCGGCCGGCCGGTCCGGCGCGGGCAGCGCCCGGCGGTCGGGCTTCCCGTTGACGGTCAGCGGCACGGCGTCCAGGACGATGACCGCCGAGGGCACCAGATGGGCGGGCAGCGCGGTACGGGCCAGGGCGAGGACGTCCGCCCCCGTGACCTCGGACGCCCCGGTCGCCTCGGACCCGGAGCGCGGCACCACGTACCCGACGAGGCTCCGCTCGCCCGGCCGGTCCTCGCGTACGACGGCGAGCGCCTGCCCGACCGAGGGGTGCGCGGCGAGCGCGTGCTCCACCTCACCCGGCTCGATCCGCACCCCGCGCAGCTTGACCTGGCCGTCCGCCCGCCCCAGGAACCGCAGTTCGCCCTCCGGCGTCCACACGACCCGGTCGCCGGTCCGGTACATCCGGCTGCCGTCCGCCTCGAACGGATCGGGCACGAACCGCTCGGCCGTCAGGTCCGGGCGCCCGGTGTACCCGCGCGCCACATGCGTACCGGCGATGTACAACTCACCGGGCACGCCCGGCGGCACGGGCCGCAGCGCCGCGTCCAGGACGTGGCTGCGGGTGTTGTCCATGGGGCGGCCCAGGTGCAGCCCGGACCCGCCGAGCGAGCCCCGGCCGCCGGTGAGCCACTGGTTGTGCGAGGCGAACGTCGTCTCGGTGGGGCCGTAGGAGTGGACGAGGACGGTGTCCGGGCAGTCCGTCAGGACCCGTTGCACGGCGGTGGGCGAGAGGACATCGCCGCCCGTCCACACCTCGCGCAGCAGCCGCAGCGTGTCCAGCGCCTCGTCGGCCATCACATGGAACAGGCCGACGGTGAAGTAGGCGGCGGTGACGCCGTGTGCGCGGACCGCGCGGGCGGTCTCCGCCAGGTCGGTGCCGTCGCCGCGCATCAGGACCAGGCTGCCGCCGTTGAGGAGCGGCACCCACATCTCGAACACCGAGGCGTCGAAACCGGTCGCGGAGTGGACCAGCATCCGGTGGGGGCCGCCGGCGGTGGTGTCGCGGTCGGCGGCGAGCTCGGTCACATTGCGGTGGGTGACGCCGACGCCCTTCGGGCGGCCGGTCGACCCGGACGTGAACATCACGTACATCAGGTCGTCCCCGTCGACCGCCACGGCCGCGCGGTCCGCCTCTGGGGCGTCCTCGGCGGGCGCGTCGGTCAGGAGGACCGGTACGGAGACCTCCTGCTCCGGCACCGCGCCCGCCTGCCCGGTGTCGGTCGCGACGAGGCGGACGCCCGCGTCCTGGACCATCAGCGCGATCCGGGCCCCGGGCAGCGCCGGGTCCAACGGCACATACGCGGCACCGCACTTGAGGACCGCGAGCGCGGTGACCACCAGCGGCGCACCGCGTTCCAGCAGCACCCCGACGGTGTCGCCCCTGCGCACCCCGGCCGCGCACAGCCGGGCGGCCAGCGCGTCGGCGCGGGCGTCGAGCTCGCCGTAGCCGAGGGTCTCCGCACCGGTGATCAGCGCGGGCGCCTCCGGCGTGAGCGCGGCCCGGCGGGCGATGGCCTCGTGGACGGGGGCCCGGTCGCGGGTCACGGTGGCCGTGTCGTTGTACTCCGCGACCAGCCGGAACCGCTCGGCGTCGGTGAGCAGGTCCACCGCCCCGATCCGTACCCCCGGATCGGCGGCGACGGTGTGCAGCAGACGGCCGACGTGGGCGGCGAGCAGGCCGGCGGTGGCGGCGTCGAACAGGTCGGTGGCGTATTCGAGGCCGCCCGCCAGACCGGCCGGCCGCCCCGCTCCGTCCTTCCGCTCCCACAGGGCGAGGGTCAGGTCGAACTTGGTGGACAGCTTTTCCAGCGGCGCCGGTTCGGCCCGGAGCAGCGGCCCCTCGGCATGGTCGGCCGTGTAGTCGTGGTGGAGCTGTACGACGAACTGGGCCAGCGGGTGATGGGCGGTGGAGCGGGCCGGGTTGAGGTGTTCCACGATCCGGTCGAAGGGGAGCCGCTGATGGGCGTAGGCCGCGAGGTCCGTGTCGCGTACCCGCCCCAGCAGCTCGGTGAACTCCGGGTCACCCGATGTGTCGGTGCGCAGGACCAGTGTGTTGACGAAGAAGCCGACCAGATCGCTCAGCGCCTCGTCGTCGCGCCCGGCCGTCATGGTGGCCAGCGGCAGATCGGTGCCGGCCCCGTGCCGGGTGAGGACGGCGGCGAGAGCGGCTTGCAGCACCATGAACAGCGTCGCGCCGTGGCGCCGGGCCAGCTCCTCCAGGGCCTCATGGGTGGCCGCGTCGACGGTGAGCGGCGCGTGGCCGCCCCGGTGGGTGGCCTCGGCGGGGCGGGGCCGGGCGGCGGGCAGTTCGAGGACGGGCGGCGCGTCGGCCAGGGCCCGTTCCCAGAAGGCGAGGTGGTCATGCGCCGCCGCTCCGTCGAGAAGTTCCTGCTGCCAGAGCGTGTAGTCCGCGTACTGGACGGGAAGCGGCGCCCAGCCCGGCGCGCGGCCCTCGGCGCGGGCGGCGTAGGCGGCGCCCAGGTCCGCGAGCAGCGGCCCCGTCGACCAGCCGTCGGCGGCGATGTGGTGGACGAGCACGACGAGGACCTGGCCGCCGCCGTCGTCCGGGGTGAGCAGCGCGGCCCGCAGCGGGAGTTCCCCGGCGAGGTCGAAGACATGCCCGGCGGCCGAGGCGACCGCCGCCCGGAACCGCCCGGCCGGGACCGTCCGTACGTCGAGCACCGGCCGCGCGTCCGCCACGATCTCCTGGTACGGCTCCCCGTCGACCGAAGGACACCGGGTCCGCAGCACCTCGTGGCGCTCGACCAGGTCGGCCAGGGCACGGCCCAGGACATCGGCGTCCAGCGGCTCGTCCGGACGCAGTACCAGCGGGATGTTGTACGAGGCGCCGGGCCCCTCCAGCGCGTCGATGAACCAGAGCCGGCGCTGCGCCCGGGACAGCGGCAGGCGCTCCGGCCGCTCCGTGCGGCGGACCAGCGCGGGCCCCTCGGCCCCGGTGGCCCGGTGCTCCGCGATGCGGCGGGCCAGGGCGGCCGGGGTCGGGGCGAGCAGCAGGTCCCGGACATGGACGTCGACGCCCAGGCGGGCCCTGATCCGGTTGGCGAGCCGCACCCCGCTCATCGAGTGGCCGCCGATGGTGAAGAACCCCTCGTCCGGGCCGACCTCGTCCAGCCCCAGGATCTCCGCGAACATCTCCCGCAGGGTGCCCACGTGCTCCGCGTCCGGTGCGCCGCCCGCCCGTGCCGCCTCGGCGTCGGCGGCCTGCCGGGCGGCGAGGGCCGCGACCCGCTCACGGCGCCCGGCGAGGGCCAGGCGCTCCTCGTCGGCCAGCAGCACGGTGTCGGAGACGGGCGCCCCGGGCCGTTCGGCGGCCGTACGCAGGGCGCGTTCCAGGGCGCCGAGGAGGAGGCGGGCGGTGTCCTCGTCGAGGACGTCACGCGCGTACTCCAGGCCGAGTTCGAGGCCGTCGGGCGTGCCGTCGGCGGTGCGGTGCTCCACGCACGCGGCGGTCAGGTCGAACTTGGTGGTCGCGGGGCCCTCCGCCCGGAAGCGGCCGGTGAGCGCGCCGAACGCGAAGGGGGCGTCGTCGGGTCCCGCGGTGCGCAGGGTCAGCATCGTCTGGAAGAGCGGGTGCACCCCAGGTGTGCGCGGCGGGTTCAGATGCTCCACCAGCAGGTCGAAGGGGAGGCCTTGGTGCTCGTAGGCGCCCAGGTCCGTGTCGCGTACCCGCTCCAGCAGTTCGGCGAACGCCGGGTCACCCGATGTGTCGGTCGGCAGGACCAGCGTGTTGACGAAGAAGCCGACGAGCGCGCCCAGCGCCTCGTCGTCCCGCCCCGCGACCGGCGTGCCCACGGCCACCCGCTCCCCGCAGCCCGCCGCCCGCAGCGCGAGGGCCAGCGCGGCCTGGACCACCATCAGCATGCTCGCCCCGTGCGCGTCGGCCAGCAGGGCGAGCCGGGTGTGCGCGTCCGGGCCGAGGCGCGTGGCGACCACACCGCCCCGGTGATCCGGCACGGCCGGGCGCGGCCGGTCCAGCGGCAGATCGGTGACGGCCGGCAGCCCGTCCAGCGCGGCACGCCAGTGGGCGAGCCCGCGCGCCACGGCGGAGTCCGGGTCGTCCGGCGTTCCGAGGACGTCGTGCTGCCAGAGGGTGTAGTCGGCGTACTGGACGGGAAGCGGCTCCTGCCCCGGCGTACGCCCCTCGATACGGGCGGCGTACGCGGTGGCCAGGTCGTTCATCAGCGGCGCCAGCGACCAGCCGTCGCCCGCCACATGGTGCAGCAGCACCGCCAGCACCGCCGCCGGACCCTCGCCCCCGTCCGGCACGAACAGCGCGACGCGCAACGGCAGTTCCCGCGCCAGGTCGAACGTCTCGGATACGAAGTCCGCGACCCGTTCCCGTAGCTCACCGGCCGGGCACTCGACCGTACGCGCCCGCACCACCGACGCGGCCAGCACATGCTGGTACGGCTCGTCCTCCGGGGCCAGGAACACGGTCCGCAGCACCTCGTGCCGCTCGGCGAGATCCGTGACCGCGGCGGCCAGCGCCGCTCGGTCGGGCACCCCGTCCAGCTCCAGCACGATCGGCATGTTGTACGCGCAGGACGGGCCGTCCAGCTGGTCCAGCAGCCACAGCCGGCGCTGCGCGTGCGAGAGCGGCACCCGGTCCTCGGCGGGCAACGGCTCCTCGTGGACCACCGAAAGACGCGGGTCCGTGGTCCGCAGCGCCTTGCGGTTGATCTTCCCGGAGCTGGTACGGGGCAGCGCGGCGACGATCCCCACGGCCGCGGGCACGGCGGCGGCCGGCATGCGCTCGCGCACCAGGCCGCGCAACTCTTCGGCCGACACCCCGCCCTCGGTGACGACGAAGGCGACGAGCCGCTTGACCCCGTCCGCGTCCTGCTGGGCGACGACGGCGGCTTCGCGGACCTTCGGATGCGCCGAAAGGACCGAGTCGATCGCGGCGGGGTCGATGCGCTGTCCGCCGATCTTCACCTCGTCGTCCAGCCGCCCGTGGTACAGGATCTGCCGGTCCTCGCCGATCGTGACGAGGTCCCCGGTCCGGTAGGCGCGCTCCCCGTCCAGCTCGGTGAAGCGGCGGGCGTTCAGCGCCGGGTTGCTCAGATAGCCGTACGACAACCCACCGCCGAGCAGCCACAGTTCACCGCCGACGACGGCCGCCCGGACCCCGGGCAGCGGCCGCCCGATCGGCACCGGACCGTCCCCGTGCCGGGTCAGGTCGGCGACCGTCGCGACCACCGTGGTCTCCGTGGGGCCGTACGCGTTCAGCAGCCGCACCCGATCCCCGGCCGGCTCCCGCCACTGGGCGACCCGCTCCGGAAGCGCCGCCTCCCCGTAGATGATCACCGTGTCCAGGCAGCCGGGCAGGTTCACGGCGCCGGTACTGAGGACGTGGACCAGTTCGTGCCAGTACGCGGCCGGCAGGTCGAGCACCGTGATCCCGTGCCGCGCGCAGCCGGCGAGCAGATCGCGTACGTCCAGCATGTCGTCCGTACGCAGCACCAGTGTCCCGCCCGCACCCAGCGTGGCGAACACCTCCTGCACGCTCGCGTCGAAGTGCAGCGGCGAGAACTGGAGGACCCGGGATGCGGGGCCGATGCCGTACGCGGGGACGGCGCCCGCGATGAAGTGCGCGAGCGAATCATGGGTGACGACAACGCCGTTGGGCGTGCCCGTGGACCCGGAGGTGTAGATCACGTAGGCCGCCCCGGCCGGTGCGCCCGGACCGGGCAGGACCAGTTCACCGGCGGCGGCCACCTCGGCGGGTGTGGGCGCCAGGTCGCCGCAACTGTCCTCCAGGATGGCCGCGTTCCGGGCGTCGGGGGCCTGGATGTCGAGCGGGAGGTAGGCGGCGCCGGTGCTCAGGACCGCGAGCAGACCGACGATCGCGTCGATCCCGCGCGGGCGGTGGAGGGCGACGAGGCGGCCGGGGGCGGCGCCCTCGGCGGAGAGGACCAGGGCCCGTCCGCTTACGGCGTCCGCGAGTTCCGCGTAGGTCAGCCGGGTGGTGTCATGGACCAGGGCGACCGCGTCGGGCCGGATGCGCGCCTGGTGGGCGATGAGGTCGAGCACCGGCGGGGCGGGCGAGGGAGAGGGGCCGCCGTCGAGCAGGTCGTCCGTTCTGATGGGGGGCATCCTGGGGTTTCCTCCGTCTGGGGCGCCGAGAGACCGGGGCGAACGGTTCCTCTCGCCTCCGTGCCCTTCACGCTAGGCGCCCCCGACCGCCCCTCTCGGCAGTCCGCCCGGCAGCTCCGGGCGGCAGAAACGGGGGTACGGAGCTGCCGCTCCGCACCCCCGCCCGCCCGGCCGGATCAACCCCGCCGCGCGCCCGCCCGGGTCCGGCGGCGCAGCGTCGGGGCGGCCACCGGGCCGGCGTCCTCCGGCTCGATCGCGTCCGCCACGGCCCCGGCGAGCCGCCGGGAGAGCGTCGCCGCCGTCGGGTTGCGGAACACATCGCGCAACGTCAGGTCCTGGCCGAACTCCGAGCGAATCCGGTTCAGCAGACGCACCGCCAGCAGCGAGTGCCCGCCGGACTTGAAGAAGTTGTCGTCCGCCCCGACATCCCGCCCGCCCAGCACGTCCCGGAAGATCCCGAGAAGCCGCCCGTCCGCGTCCGCCCCGCCCATCGGGGCGGCGGTCGCGGTGTCCTCCTCGGACAGGTCCGCCGGGTCCTCGCCCGGTGCGGGCAGCCAGGCCGCCCGCACCACCCGGGCCGGCGCCAGATACTCCGGCAGCCGCTCGGCGGCCCAGGCGCGCAACGCGCTCTCGGCGGGCGGCGTCCCCGGGGCGCAGGTCACGAAGACCAGCAGCCGCCCGTCGCGCACGAGGACCCGCGCCCCGGTCACCGCCGGATGACGGGTGAGGACGCCCTCCACCTGACCGGGCTCCACCGGATAACCGTTCACGGACTGGACGGCCACGGGCCGCAGCGCCCCGTCCGCACCCCGGTACGCCCGCCGCCCGGTGGCACGCAGCCCACCGTCCGGCCCCGGCTCGTGCACCTCGCCCGGTACGCGGACCGGGGCCCGGCGGCCCTGCGCGTCGAGGACCACCTCCGGGCCGCCCGGCGCGGGCCGCCCGTCGCCCAGCGCGGAGAGCGGCGCGCCCGGGTCCGCCGCGCACGCGTCCAGCGTCTCCGCGAGGCGCCGGACCAGCAGCCGGGCGGTCTCCGCGTCGTACAGGGCCGTGGCGTACTCCAGGACGCCCCGCAGCCCGGTCCGCTCGCCGTCCGGGCCCACCGTCTCGGTGAGCGCGAACGTCAGGTCCGACTTGGCGCCCGCGCCCCGGAACGCCACCGGCTCGCCGTCCAGCGCGGACGGGGCCGCGGAGGCGTCGGCCGCGCCCGCCGCGTGCACCTGGAGCATCACCTGGACGAGCGGGGCGTGCGCGGACGAGCGGTGCGGGCTCAGGTGCTCCACGAGCCGGTCGAACGGCAGGTCCTGGTTGCTGTACGCGCCGAGGCCCCCGTCGCGGACCCGGCGCACCAGCTCGGTGAAGGCCGGGTCGCCCGAGGTGTCCGTACGCAGCACCAGCGTGTTCACGAAGAACCCGACGAGCGGGTGCAGCGCCTCGTCGCCCCGGCCGGCCACGGTGGTGCCGATGGCCAGGTCGTCACCGGCCCCGTGCCGGGTCAGCAGCGCGGCGAGCGCGGCTTGCACCACCATGAACAGGGTGACGCCGTTCTCCCGGGCACACCGCAGCAGCGCCCGGTGGGTCTCCGCGCCCACCTCGAACTGCGCGAGCGCGCCCCGCCCGTCCGGCTCCGGCCTGCGCGGCCGGTCGGTGGGCAGCGCGAGCAGCGGCGGCATCCCGTCGAGCGCGGTGCGCCAGTACGCCAGCTGCTCACCGGCCACCCCGTGCTCACCGTCCAGCAACTCGTGCTGCCACAAGGTGTAGTCGGCGTACTGGACGGGAAGCGGCTGCCACCCGGGTGCCCGGCCTTCGCACCTGGCCCGGTAGGCCCGGTCCAGGTCGGTGAGCAGGCAGCCGGTGGACCAGCCGTCCCCGGCGATGTGGTGCACCAGCAGCACCAGCACCTGGCCTCCGTCACCCTCCTCCAGGAGCCACGCCCGGAACGGGATCTCCGCGGCGAGGTCGAACACGTACCCGGCGGCGGCGTCCACGGCCGCCCGCAGCTCCTCCGGCCCGTCCGTCCGCACCACATCGAGCACGGGCTCGGCGTGCGTCAGCACCTCCTGGTACGGCTCCCCGTCCGCCGACCGGTGCACCGTGCGCAGCACCTCGTGCCGCCGTACGACATCGGCGAGCGCGGCGCGGAAGGCGGCAGGCTCGACCGGGCGGCGCAGCCGGGTCACCACCGGGATGTTGTAGGTCGCACTCGGTCCCTCCAACTGGCCGACGAACCAAAGTCGTTGCTGCGCAGCGGACAGCGGGAGCCGCTTCGGGCGCAGCGCGGCGGGCACCGGGCGCAGCGGCGGCCGGACCGGTCCGTCGCCCTGTTCCGCGAGGCGCCGCAGCAGCCGGACGGGGGTGGGCGCCAGGAACACGTCGCGGATGGCGGCCTGGACGCCGAGCGCCTTGCGGATGCGGTTGGTCAGCTTCCCGGCCAGCAGCGAGTGGCCGCCCAGCTTGAAGAAGCTGTCGTCCGGGCCGACGTCGTCCCGGCCCAGCACCTCCGCGAACAGGCCGCGAAGGATCTCCTCCCGGGGGTCGGCGGTGGAGGCGCGCCGGTTCTCGCCGTCGCGGTCGCCCGGGGTGGCGGCGGTCCGCTGTTCGGCCCGGGTCAGGGCCTCGTGACGGCGGTCGATCGCCTCGCGGTCCGAGGCGGTGAGCAGGCCGGTCCGGCTGAGGGGTGTGCCGGCCGGCTGTTCCGCGTACGCGGTCAGCGCGCGGTGGAACAGGGTGAGGAGCAGGCGTGCCGTCTCCTCGTCGTACAGGTCGGTCGCGTACTGGAGGCCGAGCAGTACCCCGGCGGGATCGCCGGCGGGGCCGTACGTCTCGGCACAGTTGAAGCTCAGGTCGAACTTGGCGGTGGCCAGGTCCGCGGCGTCGAGGGTGCCGGATACGGCCCCCAGGGTGCAGGTGGTGTCCTGCGCGGTCTGCGTGGTCAGCATGACCTGGAAGACGGGGTGCAGGCCGAGGGACCGTTCCGGGTTGAGGTCCTCGACGAGCAGGTCGAACGGCAGATCCTCGTGGGCCATCGCGGCCAGGTCCCGTTCGCGGACCCGGTCGAGCAGCGTGCCGAGGTCCGGGTCGTCGGACAGATCGGCGCGCAGGGCGAGCGAGTTGACGAAGAAGCCGACGAGGTCGTGCAGATCCTCCTCGGGCCGGCCCGCCACGGGCGTGCCCACCACCACGTCGGGCCCCGCCCCCGCCGCCTGCAACGCGGCGCAGAGGGCGGCCCGAGCGGTCATGAAGAACGTCGCGCGGTGGGCGCGGGCGGTCGCGGCGAGCGCCTTGTGGGCGCGGGCGGAGAGGCGGGAGGTGACCAGCGCTCCCCGGTGGCTCGGCTCGGAGGGGCGGGGGCGGTCGGCGGGCAGCCGGGTCGCGGCCGGTGCGCCGTCCAAGGTCGCACGCCAGTAGGTGAGTTGTTCGTGGGCCAGGCTCTCGGGATCGGCGGGGTCGCCGAGCATGTCCCGCTGCCACAGCGTGTAGTCCGCGTACTGCACGGGCAGGGGTTCCCACCCGGGCGCGCGGCCCTCGCACCGGGCCGTATAGGCGCGGTCGAGGTCGTTGAGCAGGCAGCCGACGGACCAGCCGTCGGTCGCGATGTGGTGAACGAGCAGCACCAGCACGGCACTTCCGCCGTGCACCGTGAACAGTCGGGCCCGCAGGGGCAGATCACGCGTGACGTCGAACGGCAGCCGCACGAAGGAGGTGACCAGCGCGTCCACGTCGTCGCCCGGCCCGCACTCCCGTACCTCCAGGCGCACGCCGGGATCGCCGACGACCTCCTGGTACGGCTCCCCGTCCACGGCCTTGTAGACCGTGCGGAGCACTTCGTGGCGGTCCACCACGTCACGGACCGCCGCCTCCAGGGCACGCCGGTCGGGCGTGGCCTCCAGGCGCAGCACGACGGGCGCGTTGTACGCGGCCGACGGCCCTTCGAGACGGTTCAGGAACCACAGCCGGTGCTGGGCGTACGAGAGGGGGATCACGGTTGCTGCTCCTCGGGGACGACGGGGGCGGGCGGGAGTGCGGGCCGGGGCACAGGCGGCGGTCAGCCATCCTTGGCGGCCGTCAACTCCTCGATGTGGGCGGCGAGATCACGCAGCCTCGGGTGGGCGTAGACCGCCTTCACCGGCAGCGCGACGGCGAGTTCGGCGCGTACGCGGGAGACCAGCTTGATGGCGAGCAGCGAGTGGCCGCCCAGCTTGAAGAAGTTGTCGTCCGGGCCGATCGACGCGGCACCCAGGACCTGCGCCCACACCCGGGCGATCAGCTCCTCCGCCCGCCCGTCGAGCCCGGCATCTCCGTTCGGCGGCTCTGCCGCCTCGATCCTCGCCGGCAGAGCGGCACGGTCCAGCTTGCCGCTGGGCGTCGTCGCGAACCGGTCGACCGCGACGAACGCGGACGGCGTCATGTACGAGGGCAGCGCCCGCGCCACGGCCTCGCGCAGCGCGGCGGCGTCCCCGCCCCGGTGGTAGGCGATCAGGCACGGGGTGCCCCCCGCGTCCTCGCCCAGGACCACCGCCGCCTCGGTGGCGCCCGCCCGGCTCAGCGTCGCCTCGATCTCCTGCACCTCGATGCGGTGGCCGCGTAGCTTCACCTGCCCGTCGAGCCGTCCGAGGTGCACGAGGCGCCCGTCCGGCAGCAGCCGGCAGCGGTCGCCGGTGCGGTACATCCGGCCCCCCGGCGCGCCGAACGGGTCGGCGACGAACCGCTGGGCGGTCAGCTGCGGGCTGCGCCGGTAGCCGCGCGCGATCCGGGGCCCGGCGAGATACAACTCCCCGGCCTCACCCGGCCCGACCGGCGCCAGGTGCGCGTCGAGCAGCCGCATCCGCAGCCCCGGGAGCACGGCACCGATGTGCGGCTCGCCCGGCTCCTCGATCCAGCCGGCCGTCGCGTCGACCGTGCACTCGGTGGGCCCGTACACGTTCACCGCGCGCAGCAGGCCGGTGCGGTGCGCGGAGGCCAGCCGGTCCCAGAGCGTCGGGCCGATCGCCTCGCCGCCGACGAGCAGCGTCAGCGGGCGCGGGCCGCCGTCCGGGGTGAGCAGGTCCAGGAGCGGTTCGGCGTGCGACGGGGTGATGTCGAGATCCGTGAGCCCCTGCTTGTCGACGAAGGCCGCCAGCAGGGCCGGGTCGCGGCGGGTCTCCTCGTCCATCATCACCAGCGTGTCCCCGCGCGACAGCCGCACCCACTGCTGCACCGACGCGTCGAAGGACGGCGACGCGTTCCACCCGACCCGGCGCGCCTCACCGCTCGCCGCACCCGCGTCCTCCAGCTCCCGCAGCAGCAGCGAGGCCGAACCGCGCGCGATCTCCACACCCTTGGGCCGGCCCGTGGAGCCGGACGTGTAGATGACGTACGCGAGTGCCCCCGGCCCCACCGGTACCGGCGCGAACGCCCCGCCCGGGAGCCCGGTCAGCTCGCCGACCGTGACCGCCCGGGGACCGGAAAGCGCGGGACCGGTGCCGTCGGTGACCACCAGGTCGGCTCCGGAGTCCTGGAGGAGCAGCCGCTGCCGCTCCTCGGGGAGCGCCGGGTCCACGGGCAGGTAGGCGGCGCCCGCCGTGAGGGTGCCGACGATGGCGGTGACCAGGTCGGCCCCGCGCGGCAGGCAGAGCGCCACGACGCTCTCCGGACCGGCACCCAGCCGGGCGATCCCGTCCGCGAACGAGGCTGCGCGCATACGTAGTTGATGAAATGTCAGCTTTCGGTCCCCGGCGACCACGGCGGTGCGGTTGCCGGGCACGGTCGCGAGCCGGGCCATCAGGTCGGCCGCGCCGGTCCCGGCGGCCGTGCACGTCTCGCAGGGGCAGCCGGCCGGGTGGGCGAGGGCGGGGGCGGTCGCGCGCTCGGGGAGTACGGCGGTCATGGCGGGGCTCACTTTCCGTACAGGTCGGTCGAGGGGGCGGAGGCGGGGGAGCAGTCGGACAGCGGCACCGGCTCACCCATCGCGACGAGGATCTTCCGGTCGCCGGTGAACGCCTCGCGGCCGTGCGCGCAGAGGATGTTGTCCACGAGCATCACGTCACCGGCCTGCCAGGTCTCCCGTACGGTGACCGCCTGGTACGCGTCGTTGATCGCGTCCACCTCCGCGTCGGTGAGGGCGGTGCCGTCCCCGAGGAAGGTGTTGAACGGCAGCCCGTCCGCGCCGAACGTCTCGACCAGCACGTCGCGGACGTCCTCGTCCAGGCTGCGGGCGTTCCAGAACGCGAAGTGGTTGAACCAGACCCGCTCACCGGTCACCGGGTGCGTGATGATCGCCGAACGCCTCTGCCGCGTACGCAGGGTGTCCTCGTCCAGCCAGTCGTAGCCGATGGCGTGCGCGTCGCAGTACTCCTCGGCACCGGCCGGGTCCTCCGAGGAGAACGCCTTGCGCCACGGCATGCCCGCCAGGTCCGAGTAGTTGCGTACGAGCAGCCAGCCGGCCTCCGCGAACCGCGCGGTCAGCTCCGGCGGCAACTTGGCGAGCGCCGCCCGCATGTCACCGACCGTCGTCGCACCGCCGGTCTCGGGGGCGGTGACGCAGCCGAAGAGCAGCACACCGGGGAAGTCCAGCGTGTAGCTGTTCTCGTTGTGCAGCCGGATCGGCTGGACGGCCGGCAGGTCCGTGGACGAGAACACGCCCTCACCGAAGTCGGTGCGCGGGGTGGCCTTCTCCTTGTAGCCGGCCCGCTCCGCGACCAGCGCGTCCCGCGCCTCGGCGAACGTCGCCGCGTCGCGCACGGGCAGGCCGCGCAGCATGACCGCGCCGGACCTGTGCAACTCGGCCTGGATCGCGGGCCGCTGGGCGGACAGCCACGCGGTGGCCTCCGCCATGGTGCCGAACTCCGGCGCGTGGACGATCACCGGCTTGCCGGGCTCCCGGACGGGGGCGATGGCGGCGGCGGGCGGCTGGGCGAGAGCGGTCACGATGGGTTCCTCTTCCTGGGCTTGGTCTGAGCGAAGTCGGGTGGGTGGTTACGCGGACGCCGCGGCGGAGTCGCGGAGGGCGTCCAACACCGGGTTCAGGCGGGCGAAGAAGCCCGGCAGGTCCTGCTGGAAGTAGAAGTGGTCACCGGGCAGCAGCTGCGGTACGACCTCGTGGCCGGTCACCAGCGACCAGCCGGCGAGCAGCTCCGCCGGGACGATCGGGTCCTCGGACCCGCCGAACACGGCCACCGGGCAGTCGAGTCGGGCGTCCGGGGCGGTGCACCGGTACGCGTCGTCGATCGCGAAGTCGGCCCGGATGGACGGCAGGACGATCTCCCTCAGCTCCGGGTCGTCGAGGATGCCGTCGTCGGTGCCGCCGCGCTCCTTGAGGGCCGCGACCAGCTCGTCGTCGTCCAGCCGCTCCGGGTGCACAGGGCACTGGTTCGGCAGCACCGGCGCCCGGCACGCGGACGCGATCAGCAACCGCGGAGTGCGGCCGGCGGCCCGCAGGGCGCGTACCACCTCGAAGGCGACCAGCGACCCCATGCTGTGCCCCAGCACCACCAGCTCACCGGTGTCGGCGGGCAGCGAGTCCACCACGGGCTGCGCCAGGTCGTCCACGGACAGCGGCAGGTCCTCGCAGTAGCGGGCGCCACGGCCGGGGTACTGGCCGATCAGCAGCCGCACATCGGCCGGCAGGTGCTCGCGCCAGCCGCCGTAGGCGTGGGCGTTGCCCCCGGCGTGCGGCAGCACCAGCAGCGACAGGCGGTGCGGGCCGTCACCGGGAAGGTCCCAGACGACGTCTTCGGGGGCGGGGGACACGGAGGTCATGAGCTGATCCGATCTGTCTCGGTACGACGGCGGAGGGTGGGCCGGGCCTTCTTGGCGGCCGGCGCGGACTTCAGCGCGGTGATGTGCTCGGCGAGCCGGGCCGGTGTCGGGTGCTCGAAGACGTCGCGGACGGTGAGCCGGACGTCCAGGGAGACCGCGATGTGGTTGGTGAGGCGGGCGCCCAGGAGGGAGTGGCCGCCGTGGTGGAAGAAGTCGTCATCGATGCTCAGCGCTTCCTCCGCGCCCAGCGTGCGGGCGAAGAGGCCGGTCAGGGTCTCTTCCAGCGGGTTGCGCGGGGCGCGGCCCTGGGAGACGACGGCGGCCGGTTCGGGGAGGGCGCGCCGGTCGATCTTGCCGTTGGGGGTGAGGGGGAGCCGGTCGAGGACGGTGAAGTAGGTGGGCACCATGTGCTCGGGCAGGCGCTCGGCGAGGTGCCGGCGGATGTCCTCGGTCGTCGTGTCGGTGTCGGTGACGACGTAGGCGGCGAGTTGGCGCCGGTGCGTGGTGACGGTGGCCTGGGTGACGCGGGGGTGGCTGAGGAGCGCGGCCTCCACCTCGGCGGGCTCGACGCGGAAGCCCCGGACCTTCACCTGGTTGTCGGCGCGGCCGTGGTAGTGCAGGCGGCCTTCGTGGTCGAAGTGGGCGAGGTCGCCGGTGCGGTAGAGACGGGTGCCGGGTGCGCCGTAGGGGTTGGGGATGAAGGTGGTGGCGGTGAGGTCGGGGCGGTTGAGGTAGCCGTGGGCGAGGCCGTGGCCGGTGAGGTGGAGGTGGCCGGTGACACCGGGCGGCACGGGCTGGAGAGCCGCGTCGAGGATGTAGGCGGCCTTGTTGGTGAGGGGTGAGCCGATGGGGATGGTGGTGTGAGGTTCCGTGGAGGGTGTGACCACGTGGGTGGTGGTGAACCCCATGGACTCGGCGGGGCCGTATCCGTTGACGACGGTGGTGTGGGGTGAGAGCTGTTGGAGTCGGTGGACGTGGGCGGGGGAGGCTGCCTCGCCGCCGGTGTAGGCGACGGTGACGGTGGCGAATGCCTCGGGGTGTTCGTCGGTCAGGTAGTTGAAGAGGCTGGCGGAGAGCTGGAGCATCGTCACGCCGTGGCGGCGGGACAGCTCCGCGATCAGAGCCGGCTCCGGCTTCTGGCCCGGTTGCAGGACGGTGGTGCCGCCGTGGAGGAGTGCGCCCCAGAATTCGAGGCTGAAGGCGTCCCAGGAGACCGGTGAGCACTGGAGGAACACCTCAGCCGGCCCGAAGTTCCCGTATGTCTGCGCGGTCACCGTGGAGACGAGGTTGCGGTGCGAGGACAGGATGCCCTTGGGCCGCCCGGTCGAGCCGGAGGTGAACATCACACACGCCACGTCCTGGCCCCGGACCGGTATGCCGAGGTTGCCCGCGTCGTGGTGGGCCACCTCGTCCGGGCTGTTGGTGCAGGTGGTCCAGGCTCCGGGGAGGCGGCCGGCGAGCTCGCTGCTCGTGACCAGGTGGCTGATGGCGGCCTCGGTCGCGGCGGACCGCAGTCGCTCGTCGGGGAAGTCCGGGTCGAGCAGCACATGTCCGGCGCCGGTCTTGAGTACGGCGATGAGGGCGGCGGCGAAGGTGGCGTCGCGTTCCAGGAGGATGCCGGCGAGGTCGCCCCGGCCGAGGCCGCGTTCGCGGAGGTCGTGGGCCCCGCGGTTGGCGGTGGCGTTCAGCTCCGCGTACGTGATGGCCCGATCGCCGTCGACGAGCGCGACGGCCTCCGGTGTGTGCGCGACCTGCTCCTCGAACCGCTCGACCAGCGAGGCGTCGCCGATGTCGGCACCGGTCCCGGCCCACGGCCCGAGGATCAGTCGCCGTTCGGCGTCCGACACCACGTCCAGCTCACCGATGTGCCGCTCGGGATCGGCCAGCGCCTGGCGCAGCACCTCACCGAGCACGGTCACCATGCGCTCGACGGTGGACCGGTCGAACAGGTCCTCCGCATAGAGCACCGTGCCCCGCAGCCCCTGCCCGTCGTCCGTGCGGAGCAGGAACTCCACGTCGAACTTGGCCGCACCGCTCGTCACGTCCGGCATCGCGGTGACCGTCGTGTCCCCGAGCCGGAGCTCCGGAACACCTCCGGATTCCAGCGTGAGGCAGATTTGGAAGAGGGGGTGGCGGGCGAGTGTGCGGGTGGGGTTGAGGGCGTCGAGGACGAGGTCGAAGGGGGCGTCCTGGTGGGCGAAGGCGTCGAGGTCGGTGGTGCGGACGCGTTCGAGCAGCTCGCGGAAGGTGGGGTTGCCGTCGGTGTGGGTGCGCAGGACGAGGGTGTTGATGAAGAAGCCGACGAGATCGCCGAGTGCTTCGTCGGTGCGCCCTGCGACGGGTGAGCCGATGGCCAGGTCGGTGCCGGCGCCCAGTCGGGTGAGCGCTGCGGCGAGCGCGGCGTGGACGACCATGAAGGGGGTGCACCCCTCGGCGCGGGCCAGTTGGCCGATGCGCTCGAACAGGTCGTCTCCCAGGGCGACGTCGACCTGACCGCCCCGGTGCGAGGCCCGTGCGGGGCGCGGCCGGTCCAGGTTCAGGGCGTGCTCCTCGGGGAGCCCTTCCAGCGTCTTGTGCCAGAACGCCAGCTCCTGGGAGAGCACGCTGTCCGCGTCGTCGGCCGCGCCCAGCACCCGGTGCTGCCACACCGCGTAGTCCGCGTACTGCACCGGCAGCGGTTCCAGGACACTCGCGGTCGCACCCGCGCTCCGCGCCTCGTAGGCCCGGGACAGGTCATCGAACAGCACACCGGTGGACCGGCCGTCCGTCGCGATGTGGTGGACCAGGAGCAGGAACACCCAGGAATCGCCGTCGACCTCGAACAGGGTGGCCCGGACGGGGAGTTCGGTACGGAGATCGAAGACATGGCGTGCGGCCTCGGCCATGACGCGGTCCAGTTCGCCGGCGCTCACCTGGCGGCGCTCGGCGGGCACCTGGGCGTGTGCGGCCGGTACGACGTGCTGGCGCGGTTCGCCGTCGACTGTCGCGAACACGGTCCGCAGCGGGGTGTGGCGTACGACCACGTCGTGCAGCGCCGCGTCGAGCGCCCCGGCGTCCAGCGGACCGGTCAGCCGGACCGCCATCGGCACGTTGTACGCGGCGCTGCCGCCGTCCAGCTCTGCCATCAGCCACAGCCGGCGCTGGGCGAAGGACACGGGCGCGTCTCCGTCGCCGGACCAGGCCCCGGCGGTGAGCGGCGGGAGCGCGGGGCGGCCTTCAAGGGTGGCGATGTGCTGGGCGAGGCGTGCGGGCGTGGGGTGCTGGAACACGTCCCGGATGGTCAGCCGGACGCCCAGCACATCGGCGAGGTGGTTGGTGAGACGGGCCGCCAGCAGCGAGTGCCCGCCATGGGCGAAGAAGCTGTCCTCGACGCCCACGGGCCCCGGTGTGCCCAGCACCTTGCTGAACAGGGCCACCGTGACCTCTTCGAGCTGGCTCCGAGGGGCGCGGCCCACGGAGACGACGGCGGCCGGTTCGGGGAGGGCGCGTCGGTCGATCTTGCCGTTGGGGGTGAGGGGGAGGCGGTCGAGGACGGTGACGTAGGCGGGGACCATGTGCTCGGGCAACCGGTCGGCGAGGTGCCGGCGGATGTCCTCGGTCGCCGTGTCGGTGTCGGTGACGACGTAGGCGGCGAGCTGGTCGCGGTGGGTGGTGACGGTGGCCTGGGTGAGGTGGGGGTGGGTGAGGAGTGCTGCCTCGATCTCGGCGGGCTCGACGCGGAAGCCGCGCACCTTGACCTGGCTGTCCGCCCGGCCTTCGTAGTGCAGGTGGCCTTCGCGGTCGAACCGGGCGAGGTCTCCGGTGCGGTAGAGGCGGGTGCCGGGCTTGCCGTACGGGTTCGGTACGAAGGTGGTGGCGGTGAGGTCCGGGCGGTTGAGGTAGCCGTGGGCGAGGCCGTGGCCGGTGAGGTAGAGGTGGCCGGTGACACCGGGCGGGACGGGTTGCAGGGTGGCGTCGAGGATGTAGGCGGACTTGTTGGTGAGGGGCGAGCCGATGGGGATGGTGGGGTGGGGCTCGTCGGTGGGGACGACGGTGTGGGTGGTCGTGAAGCCCATGGACTCGGCGGGGCCGTATCCGTTGACGACGGTGGTGTGGGGCGAGAGCTGCTGAAGCTTGTGCACGTGGGCGGGCGATGCTGCTTCCCCGCCGGTGTAGGCGACGGTGACCGACTCGAACGCTTCGGGGTGTTCGTCGGTGAGGTAGTTGAAGAGGCTCGCGGAGAGCTGGAGCATCGTCACGCGGTGACGGCGGGACAGCTCGGCGATCAGGGCGGGTTCGGGCTTCTGCCCGGGCTGGAGGACGGTGGTGCCGCCGTGGAGGAGTGCGCCCCAGAATTCGAGGCTGAAGGCGTCCCAGGAGACCGGTGAGCACTGGAGGAACACCTCAGCCGGCCCGAAGTTCCCGTACGTCTGCGCGGTGACCGTGGAGACGAGGTTGCGGTGCGAGGACAGGATGCCCTTGGGCCGCCCGGTGGACCCCGACGTGAACATCACGCACGCCACGTCGGCCCCCGTGACCGGCACACCCAGGTTGCAGTCCGGCTTCTCCGCCGGAGCCTCGCCGGAGCACGAGACCACACCCCAGGGACCTTCCACGCGCTGCCCGAGGACGTCGTCCGTGACGAGCAGGGCGATGCCCGCATCGTGGGCGGCGGAGCGAAGGCGCTCGTCCGGGAAATCGGGGTCGAGCAGGGTGTAACCGGCACCGGTCTTGAGTACGGCGATGAGGGCGGCGGCGAAGGTGGCGTCGCGTTCCAGGAGGATGCCGGCGAGGTCGCCCCGGCCGAGGCCGCGCTCGCGCAGCTCATGTGCCCAGCGGTTGGCGGTGGCGTTCAGCTCCGCGTACGTGATCCGCTCGTCGCCGTCGATGAGTGCCACGGCCTCCGGTGTGCGGGAAACCTGGCCCTCGAACCGCTCGACCAGCGAGGCGTCGCCGATGTCGGCACCGGTCCCGGCCCACGGCCCGAGGATCAGCCCCCGCTCACCGGCCGACAGCACCTCCACGTCCCCGAGGCGCGCCTCCGGGTCGTCCAGGACCTGGCGCAGCACCGCTCCGAGCACGGTCACCATGCGCTCGACGGTGGACCGGTCGAACACGTCCTCCGCGAAGACCACCGCCCCGTGCAGGCTTCGGCTGTCGTCCGACCGGAGCAGGAATTCCAGGTCGAACTTGGCCGAGCCGTTGGTCAGCCCCTGCACCTCGGCCAGGTGGCCGCTCAGCCCCAGCGCCGGAGCCTCCCCGGCCTCCACGGTCAGGCAGATCTGGAAGAGGGGGTGGCGGGCGAGTGTGCGGGTGGGGTTGAGGGTGTCGAGGACGAGGTCGAAGGGGGCGTCCTGGTGGGCGAAGGCGTCGAGATCGGTGGCGCGGACGCGTTCCAGCAGCTCGCGGAAGGTGGGGTTGCCGGTCGTATCGGTGCGCAGGACGAGGGTGTTGACGAAGAAGCCGACGAGATCGCGGAGTGCTTCGTCAGTGCGCCCTGCGACGGGTGAGCCGATGGCCAGGTCGGTGCCGGCGCCCAGTCGGGTGAGGGCGGCGGCCAGGGCCGCGTGCACCACCATGAACGGGGTGCACCCCTCGGCCCGGGCCAGCTCGCCGATGCGCTCGAACAGGTCGTCTCCCAGGGCGACTTCGACCTGACCGCCCCGGTGCGAGGCCACCGCCGGACGCGGGCGGTCGAGGCTCAGTCCATGCTCCTCCGGCAGCGCGTCCAAGGCGTCCCGCCAGAAGGCGAGCTCGCGGGAGAGCACGCTGTCCGCGTCGTCGGCCGCGCCCAGCACCCGCTGCTGCCACACCGCGTAGTCCGCGTAGTGCACCGGCAGCGGTTCCAGCACACTCGCGGTCGCGCCCGCGCTCCGCGCCTCGTAGGCCCGGGAAAGGTCGTCGAAGAAGACACCGGCCGAGCGTCCGTCCGTCGCGATGTGGTGGAAGAGCAGGAACAGGACGGTGTGCCCGTCCTCGACGTCGAAGAGGATGGCCCGCAGCGGGTTCCCGGTCCTGAGGTCGAACCGGTGCCGGGTGGCCCCGTCCAGGTCGCCGTCCAGCGAGGCCGACGTGGACGCCCGGCGCTCGATGGCGACCCGGGCCCCATCGGCCGACTGGACGCGCTGCCGGGGCTCGCCGTCGCCCGTCGTGAACACGGTGCGCAGCGGCGCATGGCGCTCCACCACATCGTTGAGCGCGGCTTCCAGGGCATCGACGTCCGGGGTGCCTTCCAGGCGTACGGCCATCGGCACGTTGTACGCGGTGCTCCCGCCGTCCAGCTCGGCGAGCAGCCACAGCCGGCGCTGGGCGAACGAGACGGGGCTGTCCGGGCCGTCGCCCGCCTCGCCCCCGACCAGGGGCGGCAGCGCGGGCCGCCCCTTCAGCGAGGCGATGTACTGCGCGAGGCGCGCGGGCGTGGGGTGCTGGAACACGTCCCGGATGGTCAGCCGGACGCCCAGCACCTCGGCCATGTGGTTGGTCAGGCGGGCCGCCAGCAGCGAGTGCCCGCCGTGGGCGAAGAAGCTGTCGTCCACACCCACCGGTTCCGAGGTGCGCAGCACCCGGCTGAAGAGGGCAACCGTCACCTCTTCGAGCTGTGTCTGCGGCACACGCCCGCTGTTCACCGCCGCGACCGGCTCGGGCAGTGCGCGCTTGTCGATCTTCCCGTTCGGCATGAGGGGGAAGCGGTCGAGTGGGGTGAGGTAGGCGGGGACGAGGTGTTCCGGGAGCCGGTCGGCCAGGTGGCGTCGGAGCTCTGCCGGGTCACCGCTGGTGACCACATAGGCGGAGAGCTGGTCGTGGTGCTTGGTGACGACGGCCTGAGTGACGTGAGGGTGGGTGAGCAGTGCGGCCTCGACCTCGGCGGGTTCGATGCGGAAGCCCCGGATCTTGATCTGGTGGTCGGCCCGGCCCTCGTAGTGCAGCCGCCCTTCGTGGTCGAAGTGGGCGAGGTCGCCGGTGCGGTAGAGGCGGGAGCCGGGTGCGCCGTACGGGTTGGGTACGAAGCCGGTGGCGGTGAGGTCGGGGCGGTTGAGGTACCCGTGGGCGAGGCCGTCGCCGGAGATGTACAGCTCACCGGTGGCCCCGGGAGGGCAGAGCCGGAGCGCGGTGTCGAGGACGTAGAGCGGCTTGTTGACCAGCGGGGTGCCGATGGGGATGGCGGTGTGGGGCTCGTCGGCGGGCTCGATGGTGTGGGTGGTGGCGTAGATCATCGCCTCCGCCGGCCCGTACCCGTTGATCACCTCGATGTCCGGCCTGGCGCTGTGCAGCTTGTGTACGTGGACGGGCGAGGCCGCCTCCCCGACGGTGTAGGCCGTGGTGACCGATTCGAAGGTCTCGGGGTGCTCGTCGGTGAGGTAGTTGAAGAGGCTGGCCGACAGCAGCAGCGTCGTTACGCGGTGCTTGGGGGCCAACTCCGCGATGAGCGAGGGTTCCGGCTTCTGCCCGGGCTGGAGGACGACGCGTGCGCCGTGCAGGAGCGGGCCCCAGAATTCGAGGCTGAAGGCGTCCCAGGAGATGGGGGAGGACTGGAGGTATACCTCGTTCGGTCCCGTGGGCAGGTACATCTGCCCGACCAGGGTCGATACGAGGTTGCGGTGCGAGGAGACGATGCCCTTGGGCCGTCCGGTGGAGCCGGAGGTGAACATCACGCAGGCGAGGTCGTCACCCTGGATCGGCAGACCCAGGTTGCCCGCATCGTGGTGGGCCACCTCGTCCGGGCCCTCCACACACGTCACCCACTCGCCTTCGAGGCGACCCGCGAGCCCCGCATGTGTGACCAGGTGGCTGATGGCGGTCTCGGTCGCGGCGGAGCGCAGCCGCTCGTCGGGGAAGTCCGGGTCGAGCAGTACGTGTCCGGCGCCGGTCTTGAGTACGGCGATGAGTGCGGCGGCGAAGGTGGCGTCGCGTTCCAGGAGGATGCCGGCGAGGTCGCCCCGGCCGAGGCCGCGCGAACGCAGGTGCCGCGCCCAGCGGTTGGCGCTGGCGTTGAGCTCCGCGTAGGTGAAGTCGCGCTCGCCGTCGATCAGTGCGACCGCGTCCGGGACCCGCGCCACCTGCTCCTCGAAGCGCTGGACGAGTGACACATCGTCCCGGTCGGCCACCGCCCCGGCCCACGCCCCGAGCAGCACCTCCCGCTCACCGGCGGACAGCACATCGACGTCCCCGATGCGCGCCTCCGGGTCGGCGAGCGCCTGGCGCAGTACCGCTCCGAGCACGGACACCATGCGCTCGACGGTGGACTGCTCGAACAGGTCCTCCGCGAAGACGACCATGCCGCGCAGGCCCTCGCCGTCGTCCGTCCGGAGCAGGAATTCCAGGTCGAACTTGGCCGAGCCGTTCGCGAACGTCTGCACAGCTTCCGGCCGCACCCCGGGCAGCGCCAGCACCGGTGTGCCGGTTTCCAGGGTGAGGCAGATCTGGAAGAGGGGGTGGCGGGCGAGTGTGCGGGTGGGGTTGAGGGTGTCGAGGACGAGGTCGAAGGGCGCGTCCTGGTGGGCGAAGGCGTCGAGGTCCGTGGCACGGACGCGTTCCAGCAGCTCCCGAAAGGAGGGATTGCCGGTCGTATCGGTGCGCAGGACGAGGGTGTTGACGAAGAAGCCGACGAGATCGCGCAGGGCCTCATCGGTGCGGCCGGCGACGGGTGAGCCGATGGCCAGGTCGCTGCCGGCGCCCAGTCGGGTGAGCGCTGCGGCCAGGGCCGCGTGCACCACCATGAACGGGGTGCACCCCTCGGCGCGGGCCAGCTCACCCACGCGGGCGAACAGGTCGTCACCGAGATCGACGGCCACCTCACCGCCCCGGTGCGAGGCCCGGGCGGGGCGCGGTCGGTCCAGGTTGAGGCCATGCTCCTCCGGAAGCCCCTCCAAGGCGCCCTGCCAGAAGGCGAGTTCGCGGGAGAGCACGCTGTCCGCGTCGTCGGCCGCGCCCAGCACCCGCTGCTGCCACACCGCGTAGTCCGCGTACTGCACCGGCAGCGGCTCGAACACCCGCCCCGCGGCCCCGGCGACCCGTGCCTCGTACGCACGGGCCAGGTCCGTCACGTACACCTCGCTCGACCGGCCGTCCGTCGCGATGTGGTGCAGTACGACGACCAGGTGGTGCGTGGTGTCGTCCAGCCGGAACAGCGTGACGGAGAGCGGGAGTTCAGTGCGGAGATCGAAGACATGGCGGCCGGACTCGGCCACCGCGCCGTCCAGCTCCCCGGTGGTCACCTCGCGGCGCTGTATGCGCGACCGCGCCTCGGTGGCCGGGAGGATGCGCTGACGCGGTTCGCCGTCCACCGTTTCGTACAGGGTGCGCAGGGGCGCGTGGCGCTCGATGACGTCGTTGAGCGCGGCTTCCAGGGCGTCCGAGTCCAGGGTGCCTTCCAGGCGTACGGCCATCGGCACGTTGTACGCGGTGCTCCCGCCGTCCAGGTCCGCCAGCAGCCACAGCCGGCGCTGGGCGAACGACATCGGGGCCGACCCCTCACCCGGCCCCTCACCGGCGACCGGCGGAGGCGGTGCCGGCAGGCCCTTCGCCGCACCGACCTGCTCCGCGAGCTGTGCCACGGTCGGGTTCTCGAACACGTCCCGGATCGTCAGCCGGACGCCGAGGACCTGCGCGATCCGATTGGTGAGGCGGGCCGCGAGGATCGAGTGCCCGCCGTGTTGGAAGAAGTCGTCATCGATCGTCAGTGTGCCGGGTACGTCGAGCGTGCCGGTGAAGAGCTCGGTCAGGGTCTCTTCCAGCAGGGTGCGCGGGGCGCGACCGCCCGAGGACACCGCGACCGGCTCGGGCAGTGCGCGCTTGTCGATCTTCCCGTTCGGCATGAGGGGGAAGCGGTCGAGTGGGGTGAGGTAGGCGGGGACGAGGTGTTCCGGGAGCCGGTCGGCCAGGTGGCGCCGGAGCCCCACCGGGTCACCGCTGGTCACTACGTAGGCCGAGAGCTGGTCGTGGTGCTTGGTGACGACGGCCTGAGTGACGTGAGGGTGGGATAGCAGTGCGGCTTCGACCTCGGCGGGTTCGATGCGGAAGCCCCGGATCTTGATCTGGTGGTCGGCCCGGCCCTCGTAGTGCAGCCGTCCGTCGTGGTCGAAGTGGGCGAGGTCGCCGGTGCGGTAGAGGCGGGAGCCGGGTGCGCCGTACGGGTTGGGCACGAAGCTGGAGGCGGTGAGGTCCGCGCGGTTGAGATAGCCGTGGGCGAGGCCGTCACCGGAGACGTACAGCTCACCGGTGGCACCCGGCGGGCACAGCCGCAGCGAGGTATCGAGGACGTAGAGCGGCTTGTTGACCAGTGGGGTGCCGATGGGTATCGCGGTGTGCGGGGCGTCGGCGGGCTCGATGGTGTGGGTGGTGGCGTAGATCATCGCCTCCGCCGGCCCGTACCCGTTGACCACCTCGATACCCGGCCGGATGGTCTGAAGTTTGTGCACGTGGACCGGGGACGCCGCCTCACCCACCGTGTACGCGGTCGTGACCGAGTCGAACGTCTCGGGGTGCTCGTCGGTGAGGTAGTTGAAGAGGCTGGCCGACAGCAGCAGCGTCGTTACGCGGTGCTTGGGGGCCAACTCCGCGATGAGCGAGGGTTCCGGCTTCTGCCCGGGTTGCAGGACGACGCGTGCGCCATGGAGCAGCGGCCCCCAGAATTCGAGGCTGAAGGCGTCCCAGGAGATGGGCGAGGACTGGAGGTACACCTCGTCCCCACCTGTCGGCAGATAGGTCTGTCCGACCAGCGTCGATACGAGGTTGCGGTGCGAGGAGACGATGCCCTTCGGGCGGCCCGTGGAGCCCGAGGTGAACATCACGCACGCGAGGTCGTCACCCCGGATCGGCACACCGAGGTTGCCCGCATCGTGGCCCGTCACCTCGTCCGGGCCGTCCACACACGTAACCCAGTCGCCCCGAAGGCGGTCCGCGAGTCCCGTACGTGTGACCAGGTGGCTGATCGAGGCCTCGTCCGCCGCCGACCGCAGCCGCTCGTTGGGGAAGTCCGGGTCGAGCAGCACATGTCCGGCGCCGGTCTTGAGTACGGCGATGAGCGCGGCGGCGAAGGTGGCGTCGCGTTCCAGGAGGATGCCGGCGAGGTCGCCCCGGCCGAGGCCGCGCGAACGCAGGTGCCGCGCCCAGCGGTTGGCGGTGGCGTTGAGCTCCGCGTAGGTGAAGCCGCGCTCACCGTCGATCAGCGCGACCGCGTCCGGTACCCGCGCCACCTGCTCCTCGAAGCGCTGCACGAGCGACGCATCGTCACGGTCGGCCACCGCCCCGGCCCACGCCCCGAGCAGCACCTCCCGCTCACCCGCCGACAACACCTCCAACTCCGCGACACTCCGGGCGCCCGGCTCCACGGCCTGCACGGCGGCGGTGAGGAAGGCGACGAAGCGGTCCTGGTGGGCCGCGACGGCCTCGGGGTCGACGCCGTCCACCGGCGTGTCGAAGTCGATCCGGAGCCCGTCCGCCGCGCCCAGGTCGTACACCGCGACGCTGAGGTCGTCCACCGGGCCGTTGCTCACGTTGTGGTTCACCGTGGGGTGGCCGCACACCGTGAGGTCCGCGTTGAAGCCCATGATGTTGAGCACCGGCCCCGTCAGCCTGCGCCCACCGGTGAGCGCGCCGGCGTCCCGGCGCAGGTCCTCGTACCGGGTCAGCTGGTGCCGCAGACCGTGCTTGACCTCGGCGGACACCGCACGGACCAGGCCGCTCAGCGTCTCGCCCGCGCCCACCCGGAGCCGCAGCGGCACGACGTTGGACGCCATGCCCGGGGTGCTGCGCGCGGTCTTCGTGGTGCGGCCCGCCACCGGCAGCGCGAGCATCAGCTCGTCCTGGGCGGTGACCCGGTGCAGGTACACCGTGAACAGCGCGACCACCAGGACGGGCCAGGAGACCCGCTCGGCCCGGGCGACAGTGCGCAGCCGGTCCGCCTCCGCCGCCGGGACCAGGACCGTGCGCCGCGCGAAGGGCAGCGCACCCCGGGACGGGGCCGCCCGGCCCGGGCCCCGGACGAGACCGGCCGCCGCCTCCGGCGCACCGCTCAAGTGCGCTCGCCACGCGGTCCGTTCGGCGGCCGCCTCCTCGGAGGACCGGAAGGCAGCGTCCTCCGCGTGCAACTCGGCCAGTCGGCCGAACGGGGAGTCGCCCCACGGCTCACCGGCGACCGCCCGCCCGTACAGCTCGACCAGCCGGTGCAGCAGCATCGACACGCTCGCGCCGTCCACGAGCAGGTGGTGGAAGGTGTAGAGGTAGAAGAAGCGGTCCTCGGCGAGCTTGATCAGCGCGCAGCGGACCGGGGACTCGCGGGTCAGATCGAAGGGCGCCCCGACCGCTTCGTCCACCAGGCCCCACGCCGCCCCCTCCGGATCCGCCTCGCCGCTCACATCGGTGTACACGAGCGCCCGGTCGCCCGGGCCGGCGTCGATCAGCTGCCACACCTGCTCGCCGTCGTCCTCGAAGCAGCGGGTGCGCATGACGTCCGCCTCCTCCACGAGGCGGCGCCAGGCCGTACCCATCAGCGCCGGGTCGACCGGGCCCAGGATGTCCCGGCACTCGGCGACGTTGTACTTCAGGCCGGTGGGGTCCAGGGTGTGCGCCGTCCAGATGTCGCGCTGGGCCTCCGAGAGCGGCAACCGGGAGGCGGCCGGAGCGGGTGCGACGGTGGCGTCGGACGGCATGAGGTCTCCTGTGGGAAGCGGCGGGAGGGGGCGGGGCAGTGCCATACAACCGCCGGGGCCGGGCGCCGAGCGGCAGTTGTTCCGGCGGTAGGGCCAGCAGTTCGGCGGTCCGGCGGCAGTCGAACGGCAGGCACGGAAGCGCCCACCGCCGGGTGGCACCAGCCCGCACCGTCCACCGCGCGCGGCCGCTGCAACACCCAGCCGTCACACCCCGGCCGTCGCCCCCGCCGCCGCCCGCACCACGCACAGCACGCGGAACGCCGAGCGCCCGCCGTCCGCGCTGGTCCGGATCACCCCGCCGACCAGCAGTTCGCGGATCAGCCGGCCGCACTCCGGCAGCGGGCGGCCGGTGAGCCGCACGACGTCCTGGAGCAGGAATTCCCCGTCGCCCCCCTCGCACAGGTCGCCGATGAGCGTCCGGTACGCGGCGGGCAGCGCGGCCAGGGTGCGGCTCACCCGGACCTGGAGACGGGAGCCGTCCGGGCCGCCCGCAAGGTGGTCGAGGAGGGGGGCCGGGTCGGAGTCCACGATGTTCCGCAGGGTGGACAGGTCGCACACCGTGAGCCAGGAAGCTGCGGCACCGAGCGCCGCCGGGTGGCCGTCGAGGCGGTGGCAGATCCAGGCCACATCCGCGAGCGCCTGCTCATCGGGCACGATGTCGGGCCGCACGCGGCGGAGCTGGCTGAGGAAGAACCGTACGGCGGGCGCGTCCGCATGCCCGGCGACGGGGTCCGGAGCCTCCAACGGGGAGAGCAGGAACAGGCGTTCACCGGGTACGTTCCAGGGCCGCTCGCCGGTGATCAGCAGCCGCAGGCCCGGGAACGTACGCAGGAGCCGGCTCAGGCGGCCGAAGTCCAGGGCGGCGGTGTCGACACCGTCGAGGACGAGCACGGCGGCGCCGCGTACGGAAGAGTTGCCGTCGTCATCGAGGGCGGCCGACGCGTCCGCCAGTTCGGGCAGCCCGTCCTCGGCCACACCGCCGCCCCGCAGGAAACGCGCGCAGTCGTCCGCGAGTCGGGACATCGGGTCGTCGTCGGGGCGCAGGCAGTCGGCGGTGGTGCCGTCACCGTGATGCCACAGCACCGGCAGCCCGGCATCGTGCAGCCGGGCGGCCGTCTCCAGCGCGAGCCGGGTCTTGCCGACACCGCTCAGCCCGACCACGGTGACCAGCCGTTCGGTGCCGGACCGCAGCTCCTCCACCAGGACACCCGTCTCCGCGTCACGTCCGACCAGCGGGTACAGCGGCACGGGCGGGGCGGCCCGCTCCATGGACAGGCGCCGGACCTCACCGTCCGCCCGGGACCCGCGCCGGGCCGCCGCCTCAAGCGTGGCACGGGCCCGGGGGCCGAGTCTGAGCGCGTCGGCGATCAGCCGCACCGTGTCCGTCCTCGGCCGCTGGGCCTTCCCCTTCTCCAGGTCCCGGATGGCCCGCACGCTGATGGTGGACAGGTCCGCCAACTCCCGCTGGGTCAGGCCGATACGGAGCCGATGGCCGCGTATCAGGGAACCGAGCGGGGCGGTGGTGGCCGGGGTGTCCTGCGGGGGGTGGCTGAGCGTCATGGGAAGGACTCCTGCTCGTCGGGGGATGGGCGCCCCGGAAGCGGCTGCGGTCCGGGGTGCCGGGGGACGGCTGTCGTGCCTTGCTGCTGCCGGAATCCTCCGCGCGCGCCCTATCCGGGAGGCATCCCGGGGCCAACGCCGCCACGGGCCGGGCCGGCCCCTCGGGATAAGGCGATAGGGGCGGCCGCCGGGGACGGCGATAGGAGCTCCCGGCCGTGATAGCGGGGGGATAGGGGCGGGGGCGGTGCGGTGAATCCGCCCCTTCCTAACTTGGTGTCCAGAAGGAAACGGAACACCGACGAAGGGACAGTCCGATGAACCGGAACACCACCACCCGCAACGCCCTCCGCGCCGCTTTCGCCACCGTCGCCGTCGTGATCGTCACCGGCATCGGCGTCCAGGTCGGCTGGGCCGACGACACCTCCGGCACCGGCACCCAGCAGACCGGCACCAGCAGCACCCCCACCCCGGGCGCCACCGGCTCCACCGACAACAACCCCTGGGACTGACCCCCGCAGGACTCAGCCGGCGCCCAACAGCCGCCGAGTCTCCGCCAGTTCCCGCTTCATACCCCGGCTCGTGAAGACCTCCACCGCAGGGGCCAGCAGTTCCCGGGAACGCCCCGGCTCCTCCTCGCCGAGCAGCCGCGCCAGATCCAGGCGGGCCAGCGCGCCACCGCCGAAATCCATGATCTGCTCCCGGGCCGCGACAGCCCGGTCGAAGAAGTACCTCGCCCGGTCGGGCCGCCCCATCAGCACGAATGCCTGACCGAGGTCGCGCAGCAGATGCCCCTCGCCGATCACGTCACCGGAATCCCGGCACAGTTCCAGGACCTCCGTGAACGTCAGCACCGCGAGGTCCAGATCCCCCCGCTCCAGAAGAAGTTGGCCCACCCGGCGCAGGGTCCGCGCCCTGCCGCCCAGATAGCCGACCCCGTCGTATATCTCCAGCGCCTCGTCCAACTGCGCCTGCGCCACGTCCACATCACCGCGGCGCATCCGGATGTGCGCGCTCTGCGTCAGCACGATCGCCCGCCCGACCACGTCACCGGCCCGGTCGAAGTCCGCCAACGACCGCTCGTACAGATCGAGGGCGGTGTCGTCCTCCCCGTTCGTCCGCGCGATCAGGGCCATGTCACGCCGGCACAGCGCCTCGCCCTGCGGCTCGTCCAGCGCCTGGAAGACATCGAGCGCTGAACTCAGCGCCTGGCGCGCCATGTCGAACTCGTTGCGGCTCATGTACAGCGAACCCAGCGAGGCCCGAACGGCGGCGGTGCCCCGTAGATTGCCCGCCTTCCGGACGGCGGCCAGCGCCCGTACGTGGGTCTGCTCCCACAGGTCGTAATGGCCCCGCACCTCGAACAACGTGACCAGGGTCGTCGCCAGATTCCAGCTGACGTCGTGCAGGCCCTCGTCGGCCGCCTGCTCCACCATCCCGCACAGGGCGCCCTGCTCCGCGTCGAACCAGGCCAGCGGATCGGCGAGCAGCTCACTCGTGCACGACGGGGGCGGCGCCCAGCGCGGCGCGTCGCCGTGCAACACGGTGAAGTCACCGCCGTACACCTTGCGATGGGCCTCCTGCGCGAGATACATCCAGCCGCCCGCCATCCGGACGAGCGCGTCCCGGCGCAGCTCCGGTGCGTCCTGCGCGGCCAACTGCTCGCGCGCGTAGACACGGATGATCTCGTGGAACTGGTATCGGTAGCCGCCGGTCCGCTCCACCCCGACCACGTCCAGCATCTGCATGTCGACCAGCGGTTCCAGCAGGTCCGACGGCACGGGCCGGTCGTCGTCAAGGAGCGCGCCCGCCAGCCAGCCCGGCAGCGTCGGGGTGCGCGCCATGGACAGCAGCCGCAGCAGCCCCCGGTCCTCGGGCGCCAGACCGTTGTACGAGAGCGACAGACTGGCGCGCATCGTCATCTCGCCGTGCGCCAACTCGTCCAGCCGGTGACGCTCGTTGGCCAGCCGGTGCACCATCGACGCGAGCGTCCAGTGCGGGCGGGCGGCGAGCCGGGCGGCCACGATCCGCAGCGCCAGCGGCAGCCGTCCCACCGTACGCACCAGAGCCTCGGCCGACGCGGCCTCGCCCTCGACCCGCTCCTCCCCGATGATCCGGGACAGCAGCCTCAGCGCCCGCTCCTCGTCCAGGACGTCCAGCTCCACGCGGTGCGCCCCCGGCAGCGCGGTCAGCCGGGCCCGGCTGGTGACCAGCACCGCGCAGTCCCGGCTGCCCGGCAGCAGCGGCTGCACCTGGCTCTCCGAAGCGGCGTCGTCCAGGACCACCAGGAGGCGCCGGGAGGCGAGCCGGGTGCGGTACATCTCCGCCCGCTCGTCCAGCGAGTCCGGGATCAGCTGGCCCGGGATGCCCAGGGCCCGCAGGAAGCGGCCCAGCACCTCCGCGGTGGTGGCCGGGGTGCCGGTGCCGCGCAGATCGCAGTACAACTGACCGTCCGGGAAACCCGTCTCCGCGAGCCGGTGCGCGAGATTCACGGCGAGCGTGGACTTCCCGGTGCCGGGCTTCCCGGTGATCACGGCGAGACCGACCGCCTTGCGCTCCCGGCCACCGGTCAGCGCCTTCTCCAGAGCGGCGAGCTGGGCCTCGTCGGCCACGAAGTCCGAGGTCGCGGCCGGCAGTTGCTGCGGCCGGGCGTCGTGGGGCTGCGGTTCGGCGGGGGTGGGGGAGTCCTGGCCGGGCCCGGATGCCGGCCGCGGGCTCCGGGTGCCGGTGCTTGCCGTGTCGGAACGGGGCGCGGCGTGCTTGGACGCGTCGGCGGGCCCTCGGGGTGCGGGGGTCTCGGGAGCACCCCCGCCCGCGGACCCGGGCTCCTGCCCCCGTACCGGCGGAGGCAGTTCACCGGCGAGGATCGCCGCCTCCAGCCGCCGCAGTTCCCGGCCCGGTTCGAGCCCCAGCTCCTGGTCGAGGATCCGGCGCCCGTCCCGGAACGCCTCCAGCGCCTCCGCCTGCCGGCCCGACCAGTACAGGGCGCACATCAGCTGGCCCCGCAGCCGTTCCCGCAACGGGTTCTCATGCGTGAGGAGTTGGAGCTGACCGACCAGCCGGTCGTGCCGGCCGAGCTCCAGTTCCAGCTGCATCCGAAGCTCGACGGCGCTCAGCCGCTCCTCGTCGAGCTGGCGCGCCTTGTTGGCCAGCGGGCCGCTGTCCAGGCCGGTCAGGGAGTCTCCCTGCCACAGCGCCACCGCGGACTTCAGGAGCGCCACCGCCTTCTCGGCCTCACCCTCGTCACGCTGCCGCCTGGCCATCGCGACCAGGCCGGTGAAGAGCAGCGAGTCCACGTCCCCGGTGTCCACGTGCAGGACGTATCCCGGCGGGCGGGTCGATATGGAGACCGTGCTGTCCGCGCCGGCCAGGAGCTTCCGCAGCCGGGACACGCATATCTGCACCTGGGTGCGGGCGGTCTCCGGCGGGTTGTCCTCCCAGATGAGGTCCACCAGATAGTGCGTGCTCACCACCCGGTTCGCTTCGAGCAGCAGCGCGGCGAGGATGACCTCCTGCCGCCCCGGCGGCACCCGCAGCGGGCCGTCCTTGCCCCGCACCTGGAGCGGGCCCAGCAATTGGAAGGGTGGTCTCGCCGCGCCGGGGGCATCCTGGACCGTGTGCGTCGTACCCTCGGCCACCGAGACCCCCAGCTCGTAAGCGCGTTGATACTCCGGGATCAACGTCCCCAAAGTTTTCACAATCCTCACGCATCTGTCCATCCTGCATGCCCAGCGTGACCGGTCAGCGAATAGCGGCGCGATAGGCGGGGGTTGGCGCGGCCCGGAAGAGTGCCGGGTGAAGGAGAAAGGAGGCGTCCATGCACACCGACGCCTGGACGAGCAGCGACCCGTACACCGGGGGCGATCTGGTCACCGCGGCGGGGACCGACCACGTCCGTCTCGTCTACGAATACCTCGACGCCGGCGACCTCGACGCGTGCGCCTCGCTGCTGCACGACCATGTCGCCCTGGACCTGCCCGGAGCCCCGACGGCCCACGGCCGGACCGCGTTCCTGCACGCCCACCGCGACCACCTCGGGTCACCCGCCCGGCACGAGATCGACCACATCGTCGCGCACGCCCGCAACGTGGTGGTCGCGGGCCGCCGCCTCGGCACGGGCACCGATGACACGTGCGTGCGCTTCGCGGACTTCTTCCGCATCGCCGAGGACGGCATGGTGGAGTCCTGCACCCGCTATTACCACGCGGCGCCCTGACCGGCCCCGTCCGCCGGGCGCAGGGCCATCGCACGGTAGTCGCGCGGAGCCATCCCGTACGCCGCCCGGAAGGCCCGGCTGAACACGGTCGCGTCGGTGAAGCCCCACCGGGCGGCCACGGCCCCGATGGGCTGCCGGCGCAGCTCGGGGCGGGCCAGGTCCGCGCGGCAGCCGTCCAGCCGGCGGCGGCGGATCATCGCGGCGACGCTCTCCGGCTGGTCGCGGAAGAGCGCGTGCAGGCTCCGCAGCGAGAGGTGGTGGCGGGCGGCGATGAGGCCCGGGGACAGCCCGGGGTCACCGATGTGATGGTCGACGAAGGCGCTGATGCGGCGCAGCAGGACGTGCGTCCGGAGCTCGGCGGGTGCCCGCACCGGGGACGAGCCGATCCGGTCGGCCAGGCAGGACGCGGCCATGTCCACAGCCATCTCGCCCAGCACGCCGAGCTGTTGGGGCGAGCAGTCGGCCCCCGTGGCGGCGAGGTTCGTCAGGAATCCGGCCAGGATCGCGCCCATCCCCGCGTCGCCCGGGACGCTCCGCGCGAGGATCCGGTCCATCCGCTGCGACGGCAACGGCATCCGGGCCTTCGGTATCTGGAGGACGATCACCTCGACATCCCGTCCGTCCGTCCCCGAGCCGGACTCGTACGGACGCGAGGTGTCCCACAACGCCATGCCGCCGACGCCCAGTTCGGCCTCACCGCCCTGCTGCGCGAACCACGCCGAGCCACGGGTCACCAGCGCCAGCTGGTACTGCTCCGGATCCCCCCTCCGGATCAGCGCCGGGGTCCTGCGCGACCGCAGCGGACCGTAGCTGAAGCGGGCGAGCTGCACGGTCCCGAGACCCAGCATTCCGCCCTGCGCGTCGAAACTCCCCGGGTCCGCGGCGCGGAACTCCGTGGGAAGCAGGACGTCGGACACCACCTGCTCGAACCACTCGAACCGGTTGTCCGGCGCCATCTCGGCCGCCGCCATCTCCTGCCACACCGTCGGCACCCCCATCACGCCCGCTCGGCCGCCGGAGGAAGTCGGTCTCCGGCCGTGTGCAGTCTGATGGATCGGCCGAGATCGCGAAAAGCGGCGCTCCGGCCGGCCGCAGCGTTGCCGGACGCAGGTCAGGACGCGGCGTTGCCGGCCGCTCCGTCCGGTGAGCGCAGCACCAGGAGGGTGATCTCGCTGGGCGCGAAGACCCGGAACGGCGGGCCCCAGAATCCGGTGCCCCGGCTGGTGTAGAGCTGTGTGCGGTCGCCGTGGCGGCTCAGCCCGGCGACGGCCGGCTGGTCGAGGCGGACCAGGTAGTGGAAGGGCCAGATCTGGCCGCCGTGGGTGTGGCCCGACAGCTGGAGGTCGACGCCGCCCTCGGCGGCCCGGTCGATGAACTTCGGCTGATGCGCCAGGAGCAGGACCGGCAGCTCCGGATCGGCGCCGTCCAGCGCCCCGGCGAGGTGGGCCCGGTGACCGGCCAGGCCGGAGGACTCGGCGGTGACGTCGTCCACACCGGCGACCACGAGGGTGTCACCGCCGCGTTCGAGCAGCACATGGCGGTTGCGCAGCGGCTGCCAGCCCAGCTCGTCCATCAGGTCCACCCAGCCCTGCGCCTCGCTGTAGTACTCGTGGTTCCCGGTGACGTAGACGCGCGCGTGGGCGGCGCGCACCGTGCCGAGCGGCGCGGCCTGGGCGCGGCGGCGGTCGGCGGTGCCGTCCGCGATGTCGCCGGTGTGGCAGACCACGTCCGCCTCCAGCGCGTTGACCTCCTCGCACACCCGTTCCGACCAGCGGGCCCGGTCCAGCGGCCCGTAGTGCGTATCGGTGATGAGGACGACCCGCGTCCCGTCCAGGCCCCGCCCCAGGCGCGGCAGTTGCACCTCGACCCGGCGCACCCTCGGCACCCGGCGCGCCTCGGCGTACCCCCACCCGAGCAGGACGGCTGCGGCCCCGAGCACCGACCAGGTGACGATCCTGGCCCGGTCCTGCCCGTCGCCGGTCCCGGCCAGGGTCAGGGCGAGCCGCAGCAGGACGCCGAGCAGCACGGACCAGGTGAACAGCACCCAGATGGAACCGAGCAGGCTGTCCCCGACGATCGCCGCCCGGTCCCGCTGCCGCCTGCCGTGGCCCCGCACCATCGCGACCGGCATGGTGAGGAGGCCGAGCACGAAGAGACAGGTGCCGCCCACGGTGACGGGCAGCGGCCAGTGCTGTCCGGTGTACAGCAGCACCCAGCAGGGCACGGCCCACAGCAGGACCGGGGCGACCAGGGGGACGTAACGCATCAGGCGCCGGATCCGGCTCGGTGGGGCCGTTGCCGCCCCGCCGTCCGCGGACCGGGCCTCGCTGGTGTTGGTCACGTTTCCTCCTCGGACGGCCGGAATGCCGCCGGGCACCTTACCCGGTCGCCCCCGAGGGCCCGGAGACGGCCACCGCCGGACCGGCGGTCTAGGGCCTTTCGTTTGGATCGGGCCAGGCCCCGCGAGCCCGGCATGATCCAAACGAAAGGCCCTAAGGGTCAGCCGGTCCCGGCGGCGATCCAGGCGTCGAGCTGCTCGCGGGTGGTGGTGGGGTCCGCGATCAGTCCGGCCAGTTCGTCGTCGGCGTGATGGCGGGTCGAGACCGCCGGGCAGCGCCGGCACGCCTCCACGCCGCTCTGCGTCCACCACTGGCACTTCGTCCGCAGGTGGCAGCGCGGCACGGCCGCCTCGACCACCCTCGGCGCGGCGGCGACCACCCGCTCCACGAGGGCGCAGTCGTCACCCCGGCGGTTGGCGCAGCCACTGACGCAGTGCGAGGCGAACCGCAGGATGCGCCGGGGATCGATGCCCTCGGGCACGTCGCCCAGCACCTGGGAGGCGGGCACCGGGTCGGCCAGATAGGCGACCCGGCCCTCCTGCCCGGACCGCACACCCAGGACGACCGCCTCGGGCGCGTGCGCGTCACCGCTGGGACACCAGCTCGTCGGGGACTTGTCCTTGTCCACGGTCCTCGGCCCCTTCGCGTCAGCAGGCGGCCCGGGCGGCCGCGCCGTTCTGGGTGATGTAGCCGGTCGGGTTGATGTCCAGGGCGGCGCCGGACTCCTGCTCTGCGGCCTGCTGGATGCCCGCCTTCAGCTGCTCCAGCGAGGTGACGCGCTCGACGGGGGCGGCGGTGGCTGTGGCCGATCCCGCCACCAGGACACCAGCGGCGACGAGGGCCACGGCGGCGGTGGCCGCCGCCGTCCGGGACGAGTTCTTCTTCATGGGGACTCCCTTGGATGCGGACACGGTCCGGCCGCTCGGATGGGCGGCACACGCGGCACGCTAGGGGTCGGACGGCGCGCCGGGCGGCAGTCGCGGCGGCGGTCGACGGGCAGTCCTAGGGGAGCGCGACGGTGCGGCGGGGCGCGGCGGTCAGGCGGAGGCCGACCTCGATCAGGGTCCACCCGAGGACGGTGCGCAGGGGCCGGGGGGCCCGGGCGGAACGGGCGAGGCGGTACTCCGCGGCCTCGGCGTGGAGTTCGGCGGCGCGGAGCTGGTGCAGGGCGAGGTGGGCCTGGGCATGCATGGGTGGTTCTCCTTTACTCGGTGGTGAGGGGGAACGCATGGGTGTGGACGCGCACGCGGGCGCTGTCGCCCTCGTCCTCGTCGGTGATCCGGTCGCGGTACTCGTCCAGGAGCGCGTGCATCTTCTCGATGAGCTCTCCGGCGAGCGCGGGCGTCAGCCGAAGGGTCGCGCTGCTCATGTCCCAGGTGCGGTTCCACTCCTCGGGCCAGTTGGTGCGTTCGCCGAGCCAGGACGACAGGTCCCGGGCCTGGGTGAGCGCGACCTCCTGCAGATACATCTCGGCGGCACCGCGCACCTCCGGGCTGGAGTGGTTGAGCAGCGACTCGTCGAATCGCAGCCCCTGGTTCGCCGCCTGCCACCAGCGCTCCCGCCCCTTGCCGTGCTCGGGCGCGTCCTGGATGAAGCCGTGCGCCGCGAGCTGCCGCAGGTGGTAGCTGGTGGACCCGCTCGACTCACCCAGTTTCGCGGCGAGCTGGGAAGCGGTGGCCGGCCCGTCGAAGCGCAGGGTGTCCAGCAGTTGCATGCGCAGCGGATGGGCGAGCCCCCGCAGCGAGCGGGCGTCGAGATTGCGGATCAGTCCGTCGGGCTGTTCTTCCATGGCCTCAACGCTAGCCATGCAAAGACCCGGCTGCAAGGACTTCTTTGCAACTAATCCTTTGCATCGTCTTCTTTGCGCTGCGCCGATGGTGCGCCGGTGACTGCTGTGTGGCTGGTGGGTGGCACGACGAAGCCCCGCCGGCGTGCTCCGGCGGGGCTCTGTCATGCGGGCCGATCCGGATGGATCGACGCCCGTCGTGGGGCTCCGGTCGTACTCAGGCTCTCCGCTGTCCGGTACACGGCGGAGCGGGGCGGTGGTGACCCGAGGTGCGCGACAGGCGGCCCTGGACGTCCGGCGCCGGATCCGGCCGAGGCGCGGCGGCCCGTGGGCATCTCGTCACGAGCATGGAGTACTCCCTGCATCGGCCGACGTGTGGGGACGCGTCATCGGGCGCTCCGGAGAGCGCTCTCCCTGGAAGTTAGCCAGTCGGCGACGCGGCGTCAATCCTTGGCGTATGTCCGCCGTTCCGTGAACTGCACATGTCTGTGAGCCAGTTCGGGCCTGGGCGTTGACAGATGACGACGCACTCCTCTTTGCTAGCCGCCATTCCCGGTCCACGCCCCGCGATCGACCGTCACCGGTCCGGCGACAGTCGAGCCGCCCGTCCTTGGAGCCGCAAAAGTGAAACGATGGTGCACCCCTCTCGCGACCTGCCTGTTAGTCCTGGGGCTCGCCGCGCCCGGTTCCGCCGCGCACGCCGCCGCGCCGGCTGCGGTGACCGACCCCGCGTCGCTGGTCAATCCATTGCTCGGCACCTCGAACGGGGGCAATACCTTTCCGGGTGCCGACACCCCGTTCGGGATGGTCTCCTGGAGCCCCGACACTCCTTCGCGTCCGCCCGGGGGTAACTACGCCTACTCTGACAACGTTGTCACCGGCTTCAGCCTCAACCACATCTCCGGGCCGGGCTGCGGCGCGATGGGCGACATCCCCGTCCTGCCGACGACCGGCGGGATCGACGGCACCGCGACCGTCGGTTTCAGCCACACCAACGAGACGGCCGGCGCGGGCACGTACTCGGTCAACCTCAGCAACGGAGTCAACACCGAGCTGACCGCCACCCCCCGTTCCGGCATGGCGCGCTTCACCTTTCCCGCCACCACCCAGGCCAACCTGCTGTTCAAGCTCAGCGCGGACAAGGCCACCAACCTGCACTTCAACAAGGTCAGCAGCACCGAGGTCAGCGGCTCGGTGGACGCCGGTCTGTTCTGCGCGTCGGCACCCTCGTACACCGCGTATTTCGACATGGTCTTCGATCAGCCGATGACGTCCAACGGCTCCTTCAACGGCGGAAATTCGGTCACCTTCGACACCACGCACAACCGCACGGTGCAGGCCAAGGTCGGCCTCTCGTACGTGTCGATCGCCGGCGCCACCGCCAACCGGGTCTCCGAGAACGGCGGTTGGGACTTCAACGGCACCCGAACCGCCGCGCACAACGCGTGGAACAACGTGCTGAACAAGATCGCGATCAGCGGCGGCACCCCGGACCAGCAGAAGGTGTTCTACACCTCGCTGTACCACTCGCTGCTCCACCCGAACCTGCTCAGCGACAGCGACGGACGCTACTGGGGCTTCGACCACCAGGTGCACACCGTTTCGGGCGGTCAGAAGGCCCAGTACGGTACGTATTCCGGCTGGGACATCTACCGCACCCAGGCTCAATTGGAAGCGCTGGTCGCACCCCAGCAGGCCGGCGACAGCGCCCAGTCGCTCGTCAACGATTACGCACAGGCCGGGTTCTTCCCGAAGTGGTCGCTGAACTCCGCCGAGACACAGGTGATGAACGGCGACCCGGGTCCGGCGATCATCGCGGACTACTACGCCTTCGGCGCCCGTGGCTTCGACACCGCGACAGCCAAGGCGGACATGGTCAAGGAGGGCACCACCCGGAACCCGATACGGATGGGCCTGGACCTCCAGACCGCATACGGCTACCTGCCGTCCGACGGGACGTACCCGAAGGACTTCTACGGCTCGGTCGCCACCCTGCTGGAGTACAGCGCGCAGGACTTCGCGACCTCCGCGTTCGCGGGCGCGCTGGGCGACACCACGACACAGTCCCAGTTCGCCAACCGCGCGCAGGACTGGAAGAACGTCTTCAACCGCAATAGCGGATTCATGCAGCCCAAGCTGGCGAACGGTACCTGGAGAGCGGGCTTCGACCCGACCAGCAGCGACCAGTTCGTCGAGGGCACGTCCTGGCAGTACACCGGTGCGGTGCCGCACAACGTCCGGGGACTTGCCGACGCGATGGGCGGCAACGCCACGTACGCGACCTACCTGGACAACGTGCTGTCCTCCTTCAACGGCTCCGGCGGCTCGCACGCCGACCTCGGCAACGAGCCGTCCATCGAACTGCCCTGGCAGTACGACTACGTGGGGCAGCCCTGGAAGACGCAGAGGATCGTCCGCCAGGTCCAGGACCGACTGTGGCCGAACGACCCGGCGAACTGGGGGGTCGGCAACGACGACCTCGGCACGATGAGCGCCTGGTACGTCTGGTCCGCGATGGGTTTCTATCCCGAGACCCCAGGCACCTCCGACCTGGCGCTGGGCAGTCCACTGTTCACCACCGTCGACGTCACACTGGGCAACGGCCGTCACATGGTGGTCAATGCGCCCCAGGCCGCCGACAACGCCCCCTACATACAGAGCGCCACGCTCAACGGCGCCAACTGGAACAACGCCTACCTGCCGCGGGACTTCGCGACCGGCGGCGGCACGCTGAACCTCACTCTGGGTACCACCGCCAACACCAACTGGGCCACGGCGGCCTCCTCCGCCCCGCCGTCCTACAACGGCGACGGCGGCGCCAAACCGCCGGGCCCGCCGGTCACCCGTACCGGCCCGGTCACCTCCGGCATCGCCGGCAAGTGCCTGGACGACAACGCCGCCTCGACGGACGACGGCTCGCACATCCAGTCCTGGACCTGCAACAACTCCGCCGCCCAGCAGGTCACGGTGGCCGACGACGGCACCCTGCGGATCCTGGGCAAGTGCGTGGACGTCACCTTCGGCGGCACCGGCAACAACACCCTGGTGCAGTTGTGGGGCTGTGACGGCACCGGCAGCCAGCGGTGGACGTACGACTCCGGCACCAAGGCACTGGTCAACCCGCAGTCCGGCCGCTGCCTCGACATCCCCGACTCCAGCACCGCCGACGGCACCCAACTGCAGATCTTCGACTGCAACTCCACCAAAGCGCAGCAATGGACCCTGCCCTAGAGGCGCAGGCGACATCGCACAGCGCGCGTGCCCACTGACCGACTTGCGAGAGATGGGGAACGAAAGTGAAGAGATACCTCCTGTGTACGGTCCTGTCGGCGGCCGTCCTGTGCCTCGGCGGCGCCCCTGCGGTGGCGGACAACGCGACGGCGCATCCGGCGGCGGCGTCCTCCACGTCGCTGCGCGTCCTGCCGCTCGGTGATTCGATCACCTGGGGTGAGGGGAGCAGCACCGGCAACAGCTACCGGGCAGCGCTCGGCACCGAACTGACCGGCGCGGGGCACGCGGTGGACTTCGTCGGAAGCGGCCGCAACGGCACCATGGCCGACCCCGACAACGAGGGCCACTCCGGGTGGCGGATCGATCAGATCACCGGCATCACCGACGGCGTACTGGCCCGGTTCCGGCCCAACGTGGTGACCCTGGAGATCGGCACCAACGACCTCAACCAGAACTACCAGGTGCCGACGGCCACCGACCGGCTGCACGCACTGATCGACCGGATCACCGCCGCCGCACCGGACGCCACCGTGCTCGTGGGCTCGGTGATCATCTCCACCAACGCCGTCGAGGAACCCAACCGGCCGGCGTTCAACCAGGCCATCCCCGGAATCGTCCAGGCCGAGCAGAACGCGGGCAAGCACGTGGCGTTCGTCGACATGAGTGCCCTGACGACTGCGGACCTCTCCGACGCCCTGCACCCGAACGACGGCGGCTACGCGAAGATGGCCGCGGCGTTCAACCGGGGCATCCAGGCCGCCGACGCGGCCGGCTGGCTCACCCCGCCCGTGCCGACCGGCGGCGTCGTGCACTCGGGGATCGCCGGCAAATGCCTGGACGACGCCTTCAGCTCCACCGCGAACGGGAACCCCGTGCAGTTGTGGGGCTGCGACGGATCCGAAGCCCAGTGGTGGACGCTGCACACCGACGGCACCCTGCGGGTCCTCGGGAAATGCATGGACGCCGCGGGCGGAGGTACGGCCAACGGGACGAAGATCCAGCTGTACGACTGCAACGGGACCGGCGCGCAGGTCTGGCAGCCGTACAACGGCGGCTACCGGAACCCGCAGTCCGGCCGATGCCTGGACGACCCCGCCTCCTCCACGGCTGACGGCACCCAACTGCAGCTCTTCGATTGCAACGGCACGAATGCCCAGAAGTGGACCACCCTCCAGGCCAGGTCCACCCCGGCGCTGTGACATCTCGTGACGGGTGAGAGGGTCGGACGGGTGAGCGAGACACCACCGAACACCCTGCAATACCGCTTCGACGGCCCCGAGGACGCCCCAGTCCTGGTCATCGGCCCCTCACTCGGCACCACCTGGCACAGGTTGTAGACAGCGTCCAGAGGCGTCTTCGCCAGTCCAGGGCAGACGCGAAACCGCAGGTCAGAGGGTTCTGGTCAGCGAGGGTCTGGCCAGTCGGTGACTGCTGTGTGATACGCGAGTGATACGAGCAGGCGCCATCCAGGTCTGCCCTGGCGAAATCGCTGGACGGATCCGTGAGACGGCGAAGCCGCACCGGAGTGCTCCGGTGCGGCTTCGCCGTGAGGTCGAACGTATGGACGCGGAAGACTCGTCCACCTCCTCACGCGGTCAGTTCCTGCGTCACTCGTGGGAACGAGGGATGTGCGAGGGCAGTCGCTTGGCGTCCGTGCTGGGGTGAGTGCGAGGAGGAGGCCCCGCCGAGCGTTGAGCGGGGCGTCCTATCCGCTGGCTCAGGCATCGATCAAGCGCGGTGCGGGGCTTCTCATGGTCAGCTAATCGGTGGACCCACCGCCCGCCTCTCTGAACAGGCAGGCGCTGCGGCTCGCCTCCGCGCGAGCCGAGGTGAGCCGCTGGCCGCCCGCGTCGGCCGCAGCCGCACCCCGTGCTCTCGATGGCGTCCCGCTGTGTGGTGTAGGGGATCTTCGCGGTTGAGTGCGCGGGTGCCTGCTCAAATGGCAGGCCACCGTGCCGCACCCACCAGGACACCACCGCCACCTCCTGCCCCACCGGCCCGACCTACGGCTACGACGACGCCTCCGAACTGGAATCGAAGAGCGGTTCGACCACCGGCTGGTCCTACGACAAGGCCGGCAACGAAACCAGCGCTGCCCCGGCCGGGGGCACTGCCCGCACAGGGGAGTCCTGGTCGGACTACAACCAGCTCACCAGCATCACCGCAGGCGGGACCACCTACCAGGCCAAGCACGCCGGAACCACGAACGACGAGCGCACCAAGCTCGGCGACACCTGGTTCCACCACACCCAGCTCGGCCTCGCCTCCACCACCACCGGATCAACGGACACGGGATTCGTCCGCGAACCCGGGGGCACCCTCAACTCCATGACCGGCAGCGGGAAGAGCTGCTACTACCTCACCGACGCCACCGGCAACATCCTCGGCGCCGTCGACCAGGCAGGCACCCGCACCCACACCTACGCCTACACCCCCACCGGCACCACCCGCACCACCCCCACCGAAACCGTCCCCCAGCCCTACCGCTTCGCCGGCGCCTACAACGACTCCACCGGCCTCTGCAAAATGGGCGCCCGCTACTACGACCCCACCCTCGGCCGCTTCACCCAGCCCGACCCCAGTGGCCAGGAAACCAACCCCTACCTCTACGCCACCGGCGACCCCATCAACCACACCGACCCCAGCGGACTTTTCAGCGTCGGGGACGCGCTGGGCGCGGCCGGCGATGCGATCACGGGTGTGCAGCACCTCGTTGACGGAGACTCACGTGCCCTTTGGGGCGACGTTGCCGGAGTTGTGTTCGGCGGCCTTGCCGGCATGGCCTGCGAATCTGCTGCAGTGGCAAGTGCATCCGAAACGGCTGGAGTGTCGCTCAGTGCGTCACTTGAATGCTACGCAATCGGCTGGAGTGTGGGCTCGATAGCTTCCAATGTCGTCAGTTAATCACCTGCCTCACGTGGGCCGAGAGCTAATGCTCTCGGCCCACCAAAATTGAGACCATAAGGAGCCTCATGCCTCACGTCGGATGGACAGTCGAGCAGCAAGCGGCCGTTAAGCGCTACTGGCTATTCACTAACGTCTTTGCAGTTGCCGCAGTTGTCCTGTCATTCATTTTTATTCTTTCCGGTAATGCGGGAGGGTGGATCCTTCTGGTAATGGCCGCTTGTATCTGGGGCGCCTGTTTTCTTTTTATTCGAAACAAGATGAGAAGCCGACCCTGAGCTTACTCCGGGCGCTTCGGAGGTGAATGGGCGACCAATTTTCCAAGCGCCTGCCCGGGGAGCGGGGGCGACGGTAGGGAACCGGGGTGGCGGACAGAGAGGTGTGAGTGGGTTACCACACCGTCTCCTATATTCATCCCGACAAGGCAGGGGACCGCTGAATCATGGGACGTCTCGGACGGTCTGGTCAGCAACAGGCGAAAATCCACATGCTGTATGTGCGGGAGCGCGGTCGATGGTCGGCTTCTGCTTCTGTGCTGCCCTGGAAGCGGGCGGTGCTACTAACAACATGAACCCGTGAAGGGGAATTAAATGCCTCGCATCGGCTGGAGTCTTAGGCAGAGAGGGCACACCTATCGCTACCTCTGGGTATTCGGTATCATCTCCGTGATCGGCATCATCTTCCGCTTGTTCGCCGTCGCTGCAGGAAAAGCTGGCGGATGGGCACTTCTCGGAATGCTCCTCTGCGGTGACGTGGCGCTCCTCCTTCTCATCAAGAACCTGCGGGAACGGTCAGGTCAATGGGGTCCGGGTTGTGGGCGGGCCGGTTCGGCTGTGCGGTCCTGACCGGTCTCGCGTCGGCAGCGAGGGCGGCCAGGAATGCCAGGGGGAGCATGGCCAGCGTGATGTGCCGATGCCAGGCGGTCCAGTGGCGGACCTGGTAGTGATCCAGTCCGACCTGGCCCTTCGCGGCCTGGAAGCACTCCTCGATGCACCACCTCGTCCCGGCCACTCTGACGAGTTCGGCCAGTGGCACCCGTCTTGGGGACCAGCACAGGTAGAAGGCGAGTTCGCCGCTGCTTGGGTTGCGGCGAATCAGCAGATGCCGGTGGCCGTCGGCGCCGATCTCGATCCAGGCCCAGTCGTAGTGGCGCGGTCCCTCCATTCCGGCTCCTGCGCTCTGCCGGTGCCAGGCCGAGGCGGGCAGGCGGTCGGCGACGACATCCGCCCGGGCAGCGGTTCTCCCCTGGTTGATCCGCACCCGGGTGCTGCAGGCGACGGCCAGGCTCAGCCCGCGTGAACCGGCCGGCGATCCGGGTCATGGCCTGGTCGAACATCGCCCGCCACCGGGCCGCGTCTTTGCTGTGGCCCGCGGCCATCGCACGATCTTCAGGAGTCCACACAACCCCCGATGATCACGCGGTGGCCGTTTCGGTGCCCGCTCCGGTTCTCAGGTGGTGCCAGGCATGCCCGCACCCGCCGGCACAGAAGCGGAGCTGCCGCCGTTCATCAGCGACGCCAAGAAGTGCGACCAGCAGCCGGAATGCCTTCACACGCTCGTCCTGCGGAAGGTTGATGATCTTCGTCAGTTGCTCGGAGAGGCGTCCGCGCGTGACCAGCACGGCCGGGGTGTGGGTGGGCCGGATGCCGGCTTTCCGGATGCTCTCCGGCCCGTCATCGCTGGCTGCGCGGGCCTGGATGCAGAACCCTGCCAGGTCACTCAGGACTTCGAACTGCTCAGTGTCGTCGAGGCCCTCGAACCAGCCGACGCCTTGGACGAGCGGACGGATGCCTTGCGCCAACTCGTTCAGGATGACTGTGCGTCCGTCCATCCCGCCCCACCTCCACAACAATCCTGGCTGCCTACCCTGCAAGATCATCGAACCAGATCACGAAGTCGCACTGGAGTATTAGGCGTCGGCAGTGCTCGACGAGCCGAGCCGCCAGATGCATCGGGCCGGTCGGCTTCCCCGGCTGTGTGAGATTTTGTGAGACGTGAGAGGGTGCGGGGCGTGAGTGATACACCGCCGAACACCCTGCAATACCGCTTTGACGGCCCGGAAGACGCCCCGGTCCTGGTCATCGGCCCCTCACTGGGTACTACATGGCACATGTGGGACCGGCAGATACCCGAGCTCATCCGGCACTGGAGAGTCTTCCGGTACGACCTCCCCGGGCACGGCGGCGCCCCCGCCCGGCCCGCGACCGCTGTGGCCGAGCTGGGGGACCGGCTGCTCGCGACGCTCGACGGGGTCGGGGTCCAGCGGTTCGGGTACGTGGGGTGCTCCATCGGCGGGGCGATCGGCGCGGATCTGGCGCTGCGGTATCCGCACCGGGTGGCCGCGCTCGCGCTCGTGGCGTCCTCGGCCCGGTTCGGCAGCGCGGACGAGTTCCGGCAGCGCGGCGTCATCGTCCGTACGAACGGCCTGGAGCCCATGGCGCGCACCGCGCCCGAGCGCTGGTTCACGCCCGCCTTCGCCGCCGCGCAGCCCGCCATCGTGGAGTGGGCCGTCCAGATGGTGCGGACCACCGACCCGGGGTGCTACATCGCCGCCTGCGAGGCCCTGGCCGCGTTCGACGTCCGTACGGAACTGAGCCGCATCCCCGTCCCCACCCTCGTCGTGGTCGGGGCGGAGGACCGGGTGACCGGGCCCGGTGACGCACGCACCCTGGTCGCCGGGATACCGGACGCCCGGCTCGCCCTGGTGCCCGGGGCCTCGCACCTGGCGCCCGTCGAGCAGCCCGGGGCGGTCACCGACCTCCTGCTCACCCACTTCTCCGCCGCCTGGCAGGACACCCAGGCGGCCATCCCGATGCCGGACTCCGTGCCCCGGCTCTCCGCCCCCGTCCAGCCCGTCGCGGAGATCGCCCCCGCCGGACCGGCCCCCGAGGCGGCGGCCGGCGGGCGCCCCGACCCGTACACGCCGGGCATGCGGCTGCGGCGCGAGGTGCTGGGCGACGCGCGGGTCGACGGGGTCCTGGCCGCCGCCGACGAGTTCACCGAGGAATTCCAGGAGCTCGTCACCCGGTACGCCTGGGGCGAGGTGTGGAACCGGGAGGGACTCGACCGGCGCACCCGCTCCACCGTCACCCTCACCGCGCTCGTCGCCTCCGGGCGGATGGAGAGCCTGGCCGCGCACACCAGGGCCGCCCTGCGCAACGGACTCACGCCCACCGAGATCCGGGAGGTGCTGATGCAGACGGCCGTGTACTGCGGGGTGCCGGCCGCGAGCGCCGCCTTCACGATCGCGCAGTCGGTGATTCGGGCGGAAACGACGCCGCCCGCGTAGCAGGATGGAGCCATGAGCAGCGATACCGGGAACACCGCGCCGACCCTGACCAAGCAGTCGCACTCCTGCATCCGCCTGGAGAAGGACGGGCGCACGCTCGTCATCGACCCGGGCGGCTTCTCGGAGGGCGACGCGGCGATCGGCGCCGAGGCGATCCTCGTGACGCACGAGCACCCCGACCACTTCGACGAGGGGCGTATCCGGGCCGGTCTCGAAGCCGACCCGGAGGCCAGGGTCTGGACGCTGCGCAGCGTCGCGGAGCGGCTGAGCCCGGCCTTCCCCGGCCGCGTCCATACGGTCGGCCACGGCGACACCTTCTCGGCCGCCGGGTTCGACATCGAGGTGCACGGCGAGCTGCACGCGGTGATCCACCCGGACATCCCGCGCGTCACCAACATCGGCTTCCTCGCCGACGGCCAGGTCTTCCACCCCGGCGACGCGCTGACGGTGCCCGGCCGGGCCGTCGACACGCTCCTGCTCCCGGTGATGGCCCCGTGGAACAAGATCTCCGAGGTCATCGACTACGTGCGCGAGGTGAAGCCGCGTCGTGCGATCGACATCCACGACGCGCTCCTCACCGACCTGGCCCGGCCGATCTACGACCGGCAGATCGGGGAGCTGGGCGGCTCCGACCACGGCCGCATGACACCGGGCGACTCGACGGCCCTGTGACGGCCGCCGCCCCGGCGGCTGTCAGTGGCAGGCGTTAGGTTTGCGTACATGCGCATCGCCACCTGGAACGTCAACTCGATCACCGCCCGCCTGCCGAGGCTGCTGGCCTGGCTGGAGAGCAGCGGCACCGACGTGCTGTGCCTCCAGGAGACCAAGTGCACCGCCGAGCAGTTCCCCGCCGAAGCGCTCCGCGAGGCGGGCTACGAGTCCGCGGTCAACGCCAACGGGCGGTGGAACGGGGTCGCGCTGATCTCCCGCGCCGGCCTCTCCGACGTCGTGCTCGGGCTGCCCGACGGGCCGGCCTACGAGGACGCGCAGGAGCCCCGCGCGATCAGCGCGACCTGCGGCCCGGTGCGCCTGTGGTCGGTGTACGTGCCCAACGGCCGCGAGGTCTCCCACGAGCACTACGCGTACAAGCTGCGCTGGCTGGAGGCGCTGCGCAAGGCGGTGGCCGCCGACGCCGCAGGTGCGGCCCCCTTCGCCGTGCTCGGCGACTTCAACGTGGCGCCGACCGACGAGGACGTCTGGGACCCGGCTCTCTTCGAGGGGGCCACGCATGTCACGCCCGCCGAGCGCGAGGCCCTGGCCGCCCTGCGCGCCGAGGGCCTGTCCGACGTCATGCCCCGCCCCCTGAAGTACGACCGCCCGTACACCTTCTGGGACTACCGCGAGCTGCGCTTCCCGAAGAACAAGGGCATGCGTATCGACCTCGTCTACGGCAACGCCCCCTTCACCGAAGCCGTGCGGGACAGCTACGTGGACCGCGAGGAGCGCAAGGGCAAGGGCGCCTCCGACCACGCCCCGGTGGTCGTCGACCTCGACCTCTGAGCGGCCCCCGGCGCCCGCGCTCCGTGAACGCACGGTGACCGTGTGGTGTTCGGCACTCGAACGACAGGCCGCGCGCCCTGTGGTGCGCGGGCGCGCCGGGATGCGATTCTGATCGGATGAAGATCCCCTTCTTGGACAACTGGCGTAAACGTCACGACGGGACGCGGGAGGCGGGGCTCGCGGGGGTCGCCGACGCCGATCCTGAGGGCGTGGCCGAACTGCTCGCCGAATGCGAGCTGCTCCGCGTCCGGGTGGGGGAGCGCGGCATCGAACTGGACGACAGCCCCGCCTCGTTGACGGCCCTCGACCAGCTGGTGCCGCGCTGGCGCGACGACCCGGAGGAGCTGCCCTGGCTGGGCAACGACGCCGGGCTCTACCTGGGCACGGTCCTGGTGCGCAATGTCGCCGGGGCGCACTGGCACATCTGGCCCAGCGGTCAGCCGGTCGTGCGGCTCGTCTCGGGCCGCGAGATCGACGTGGTGGAGGCGGGCCTCGACTGGGCGATGTCCGGCAGCCCCGAGCTGTCCCAGGTGTACGCGGAGTCCGCCGAGGGCTGAGCGTTCCGCGCGGCGAACCGCGCGAAGCGATAAGAATCCTTTTGCCCCATTGGTGCGTGTCGGTCGAGAAGTCCCTTGCCGGGCTGGTTAGTTTGCGCTGACCTCGACCGAGCGACAAGTGGGTAGGGCAGCGTATGGCCGTCGATCCGTTGATCGAGCTGCGAGACGTCAACAAGCACTACGGAAAGTTGCACGTACTGCAGGACATCAATCTCACCGTCGGCCGCGGGGAGGTGGTGGTGGTCATCGGCCCGTCCGGCTCCGGGAAGTCGACGCTCTGCCGGGCGATCAACCGACTGGAGACCATCGAGTCGGGCCACATCGCCATCGACGGCAAACCCCTCCCCGAGGAGGGCCGGGGACTGGCCCAGCTGAGGGCCGAAGTCGGCATGGTCTTCCAGTCGTTCAACCTCTTCGCGCACAAGACCGTCCTGGCCAACGTCTCCCTGGCCCAGGTCAAGGTGCGCAAGCGGAAGAAGGACGAGGCGGACCAGCGCTCCCGCGAACTCCTGGACCGGGTGGGGCTCGCCGCGCACGCCGACAAGTTCCCCGCCCAGCTCTCCGGCGGGCAGCAGCAGCGCGTCGCCATCGCACGCGCCCTCGCCATGGACCCCAAGGCGCTCCTGTTCGACGAGCCGACATCGGCGCTCGACCCGGAGATGATCAACGAAGTCCTCGAAGTGATGCGCCAGCTCGCCCGCGAGGGCATGACCATGGTCGTCGTCACCCACGAGATGGGCTTCGCCCGCTCCGCCGCCAACCGGGTCGTCTTCATGGCCGACGGCTGCGTCGTGGAGGACCGCACCCCGGAGGACTTCTTCACCTCCCCGGAGAGCGACCGGGCCAAGGACTTCCTGTCCAAGATCCTCAAGCACTGACGGGAGGCCCTGAGTTGCGTACGAGGAAACTGCTGGCCGCCTGTGCCGGCCTGCTGCTCGCCCTCTTCGCCGCCGCCTGCGGCAAGGAGGGCAGCCCGCCGGTCAAGGGTCCGAAGGCCGACCAACTGCCCGTCTACCGGGTCGACAAGGACTTCCGGCTGCCGGACTCCCGGACCTGGCGGAACGCGAAGAAGCGCGGCTACCTCCGGGTGGGTGCCAAGGAGGACCAGCCCTACCTGGGCGAGAAGGACCCGGCCACCGGTGTCTACTCCGGCTTCGACATCGAGATCGCCCGCATGATGTCCGCCTCGCTGGGCTTCGATCCGAAGACGATCCGCTTCAAGACGATCGCCTCCGCCAACCGCGAGACCGCCCTCCAGAACGGGCAGATCGACTACTACGTCGGCACCTACACCATCAACGACATGCGCAAGAAGCTCGTCGGCTTCGCCGGTCCCTATTACATGGCGGGCCAGGGGCTCCTGGTGCGCAGCGACGAGGACGACATCCACGGACCGCAGGACCTGGCCGGCAAGACGGTCTGCTCCGCCGCGGGCTCGACCCCGTACCAGCGGATCGCCGCCGACTATCCGAAGGCGAAGCTGGTCGCTTACGACACCTACTCGATCTGTGTCGACAACCTGCTGACCTTCCAGGTCGACGTCGTCACCACCGACGACGCGATCCTGCTGGGCTTCGCCGCCAAGGCGCCCGACGAGATGAAGGTCGTCGGCAAGCCCTTCTCCGAGGAGCCGTACGGCATCGGGGTCCCGCGCGGCGACAACGCGCTGCGCTTCGCGCTCAACGACGCGCTGGAGGCGAACGAGAAGAACGGCAACTGGAAGAAGGCGTTCGAGGCGACCCTCGGTCTGTCCGGCGCGCCCGCGCCCAAGCCGCCGCCCATCGACCGCTACCCGGCGAACTGAGAGGACGGCCCATACCCATGGACGTACTCACCGACAACTTCTCGCTCTACGGCAAGGGCTTCCTCGGCACCCTCGAACTCACCGTCTACGCCTCGATCCTGGCCCTGGTCCTCGGCTTCGTCATGGCCTCCTTCCGGGTGGCGCCCGTCGGCTCGCTCCGGGTGTTCGGCACGGTGTGGGTGACGATCCTGCGCAACACCCCGCTGACCCTGCTCTTCTTCGCCGTGCTCCTCGGCCTGCCGCGCTTCGGGCTCGTCCTGCCGTTCAACGTGTTCGCGATCCTGGCGCTGGGCTGCTACACCTCCGCGTTCATCTGCGAGGTGCTGCGCTCCGGCATCAACACCGTGCCCACCGGGCAGGGCGAGGCGGCCCGGAGCCTCGGGATGACCTTCGGGCAGAGCCTGGGCTCCATCGTGCTGCCGCAGGCGTTCCGCTCGGTGATCCCGCCGATCGGCTCGACGCTCATCGCGCTCGCCAAGAACTCGGCGATCGCCGGGGCGTTCAGCGTCACCGAACTCCTCGGCACCTACAAGACCCTCAACGAGCTGGGATACAGCATCATCTGGACCTTCGTCTGGATCGCCGTGGGGTACCTGATCATCACCCTCGCCATCAGCGCGCTCTTCCACATCATGGAAAAGCGCTGGGGAGTCGCCCGATGACCGCCCACACCGCACCCACCGCCAACGCCCTGTACGACATCCCGGGACCGCACACCCGTAAACGGCACCGCCTCTACGGGATCGTCTCCACGGTCCTCATCCTCGCCCTGATCGGCTGGGTGATCTATCTCCTCTTCGACACCGACCAGTTCACCAGCGCCAAGTGGACGCCCTTCGAGTACAAGGGCATCCAGGAACTCCTGCTGCGCGGACTCGGCAACACCCTCAAGGCGTTCGCGTACGCCGCCGTCCTCTCCCTGGCCCTCGGCGCCGTCCTCGCGGTCGGGCGGCTGTCCGAACACCGCCCGGTGCGCTGGGTGGCGACGATCCTCGTCGAGTTCTTCCGCGCCATGCCCGTCCTGGTGATGATCTTCTTCATCTTCGTGGCGCTGAAGGTGCAGCCGCTCCCCGCGCTGGTCGCCGGACTGATGCTCTACAACGGCTCGGTGCTCGCCGAGGTGTTCCGTACCGGCATCAACTCCGTGGAGCGCGGCCAGCGCGAGGCGGCGTACGCGCTGGGCATGCGGAAGACGCAGGTCACCACCTTCGTCCTGGCACCGCAGGCGATCCGCGCGATGCTGCCCACCATCATCAGCCAGCTGGTGGTGGCCCTGAAGGACACCTCGCTCGGCTACCTCATCACGTACGAGGAATTCCTCCACGCGGGCAAGCTCATCGCCTCCAATTTGGACTACGATCTGCCTTTCATCCCTGTGGTGATGGTGATCTCACCGATCTACATCGGGATGTGCATGCTGCTCTCCTGGTTCGCCACCTGGGTGGCGAGGCGGCAACGACGCAACCCGAAGACGGAGGCGGTGGGCGTCGGACCGGCACAGCCCGGCACGCTGATGCCGGGAGGGCGGTAGAAGGACGGGAGCGGGGTCCGCCCGGCAGCAGCCGGTGATCACTTCTCGCACGCGGGAAGAAGGTCAGCTGTGCGCCGGCGGACCGGTCAGCCGAGGGCGCTCCTCGTCTGCCACTCGTCCCACGAGACGTTCCACGCCCCGTAGCCGTTGCCCTCCGCGACCGTGCCCTTGGTCTCCGCGCCCGTGATCTCGAACGGGTCGCCGACGTGGGCCTGCCGGTAGAGGGCGGCGGCGTTCGCGTCGCTCATCCCGACACACCCCGAACTGTGGTTCGCCACCCCGAAGTACGCCGCGTTCCACGGCGCCGCGTGGGCGTACATGCCCGACCAGGTCAGCCGCATCGAGTAGTCGACCATCTTGTCGTACGTGTGGCCCAGGCCCACCGTCTCGGAGCGCATGTTGATCGTGCCCTCCTTCGCCATCAGCACGGCCGTCCCCCGCCACGACCGCTTGTCGCCGCCCGGGGTGCCGCCCGACACCGGCACGTCCATGACCGTCCGGCCGTCCCGCTGCAGCGCCAGCCGGTGCCGGTCCAGGTCCACCTTCACCACCTGGCTCGCGCCCACCGTGAAGGTCGTCGCGTAATCCCGTACGAAGAAGCCGCCGCCCTGGCCCGAGTCGACGCCGTTGAGCTCGGCGTCCAGCGTGATGCGCGTCCCGGACTTCCAGTACTCCTTGGGGCGCCAGTCGACGCGGTCGCGGCCCGAGTAGTCGCGCAGCCAGCCCCAGGAGCCCTCGGTGTGGTTCGAGGTGGACACCTTGAGGGCCTTCTCCACGGCCGCCTTGTCCTTGACCGGGTTGTCGAACACGATCGACAGCGGCTGCGCGATGCCCACCGTCGTGTTCTTGCCGGGCGCCAGCGTCAGCTTGTTCACCTTGTCGGCCGCCTTCGTCGTGAACGAGGCCGTGTCGCTGCCGCCCGAGGAGTCGCGCGCCTCCACGCGGTACGCGGTGCCGGGCGCCGCCGCCCGGTCGGACGTCCAGGTCCGCCCGTCGGCGGATATCCGGCCGCTGAGCATGCCGTCCTTCCCGGCCGAGACGGTCACCTCACTCAGCTTCCCGGCCGCCAGGGTCACCGTCACCGGCTTCCCCGCGGCGGCCGCGGTGCCGCGCAGGTTGACCGAGATGGAGGCCGGCGCCGCCTTCGAGGGAGCGGGCTCACCGTTCTTGTCCGAGGCGGCGGCGCCGCCGGAACAGGCCGTGAGGGTGACTCCGAGCACCGCGCAGCCGGCCATCAGCGCGAGCCGGGCGGGGCGCTGCGGGCGCGCCGGTATCAGGAATGCGGGAATCAACGGAAAGCCTCCAGAGCCGTGTTCGGTCATCGGTGAAGAGGAACGCACCGGAGCCTAAGTTCCGTAAATCTGCGGAAAAGCAGGAATTCCTTGTGTGACGGGAAGCGCAGCGCAACGGTCATCGTCCGGTCACATTCGGCGCGCGGACCCGTCATGGACCGCTGTGAGCATCCTGTGCAGCCCCGCAGAGCAGACCGCGGGGCCCACGAGGGGGAGGGCCACCGACATGTCAGCGCTGCTCGCGACCGGAGACCGCAGCAGGGAGCGGGACCTGCGCGTCCACGGCCTCACCGTGGACGCGCACCGCGCCCACCTGGCCACGCGGGCCGACGCCAGCTTCCTGCAGCACCCCTCCTGGGCCGGGGTGAAAGAGGGCTGGTCCTCGGAAAGCCTCGGCTGGCACGACGACGACGGCACCCTGAGCGGCAGCGCACTCGTCCTCTACCGGCAATTCCCGGGCACCCGGAAATACTTCGCCTATCTCCCGGAGGGCCCGGCCGCCGACTGGGCCGACCCCGGAATGGACCGCTGGCTGCGCCCCCTGCTCGCGCACCTGCGCGCGGCCGGGGCGTTCGCCGTCCGCATCGGGCCCAGCCCCGCCTACCGCCGCTGGACCGGCGCCCGCCTCAAGGCCGCCGCCGGCCCCGGGTGCGCCGTCGGCGACGTCCTGGCGAGCGAGGTCGACCCGCTCGGGGCCGCCGTGGCCGACCGGCTGCGGGCCCGCGGCTGGCGGCGCTGCGGCGGGGACGGCGACGACGCGGACGCCCAGCCCCGGTACGTGTTCCGGGTGCCGCTCGCCGGACGCACCACCGAGGACCTGTGGTCCGGGCTCAACCAGGAGTGGCGCCGCAACGTCCGCCGCGCGCAGAAGGCGGGGGTGCGGATCGTGACCGGGAGCGCCGCCGAACTGCCCGAGTTCCACCGGCTGCTGAGGATCACCGAGGAGCGCGACGGCTTCCGGCTCGGCCGCTCGCTCGGCTACTACCAGCGCCAGTACGCCGCGCTCAACGCCGAGGAGCCGGGCCGGATGAAGCTCTGCCTCGCCGTGCACGACGGCGAGATCCTGGCCGCCCACACCATGATCAGCACCGGCAGGCGGGTCTGGTACCAGACGGGCGCCTCCGCCGACCACCGCCGCGAGGTGCGCCCCAGCAACGCCCTGCAATGGCAGATGATGTGCGACGCCCTCGCCGGCGGCGCGGAGGTGTACGACATGCGCGGGGTATCCTCCACCCTCGATCCCCACGACCGGCCCTTCGGGCTGCTGCGCTGGAAGCTGGGCACCGGCGGGGAGGTCGTGGAGACCCTCGGAGAGTGGGAGACATCGGTGGGCGGAGCCGCCAACAACACGTTGTACCGGGCGTTCCAGGCGTACCTGGCACGCCGGTGACGGCCGCCGGCACCGCCCCGGAGGCGGCCGCCCCCGAGGAGAGCGGCGCGCGCGGCTCCGGATCGGTGCTGCGCAGCGGCGCCGTGATGGCCGCCGGGTCCATCGTCTCGCGGGCCACGGGGTTCATACGCTCGGCGGTCGTCGTCGCCGCGCTCGGCACCGGACTGCGGGCCGACGGGTACACGGTCGCCAACACCGTGCCCAACATCCTCTACATCCTGCTCATCGGCGGCGCCCTCAACGCGGTGTTCGTCCCCGAGCTCGTCCGCGCCGCCAGGGAACACAGCGACGGCGGGGCCGCGTACACCGACCGCCTGCTCACCCTGTGCACGGTCGGCCTCCTCGCCCTCACCGCGCTCGCGGTCCTCGGCGCACCGCTGATCATCCATGTGTACGCCCCCACCTACGACGGCGACCAGGCCGAACTCACCATCGCCCTGGCCCGCTACTGCCTGCCGCAGATCCTCTTCTACGGCCTGTTCACGCTCCTCGGCCAAGTCCTCAACGCCCGCGACCGGTTCGGCGCGATGATGTGGACGCCGGTCCTCAACAACCTCGTGATCATCGCTGTGTTCGGGCTCTACCTCTGGACGGCGGCGGGCTCCGGCGGCACCCTCAGCTCCGCGCAGGCCCAGTGGCTCGGCTGGGGCACCACGGCGGGCATCGCCGTGCAGAGCCTCGCCCTGGTGCCCTCGCTGCGCGCAGCCGAGTTCCGCTGGCGGCCCCGGTTCGACTGGCGCGGCAGCGGACTGACCCGGCCGCTGCGGGCCGCCGGCTGGCTCGTGATGCTCGTCCTCACCAATCAGGTCGCGTACTGGGTGATCACCCGTCTCTCCACCGCGAGCGGCCAGCACGCCGTGGACCAGCACCTCGCGGGCGGCGCCGGCTACACCGCGTACAGCTACGCCTATCAGCTGTGGGTCGTCCCGCAGGGCATCGTGACCGTCAGCCTCGTGACCGCGCTGATGCCGCGCATGAGCCGCGCGGCGGCCGGCGGTGACCTCGCCGGGGTGCGGCGGGACCTCTCGTACGCGCTGCGCACCTCCGCCGCCGTGGTGGTCCCGGCCGCCGCGCTGCTGCTGGCGCTGGCGCCCTGGGTGATGGGCGCGGTCTTCGGCTACGGGCGCACCGGCCCGGCGGACATCACGGTGATGGCGGGCATGATGGCCGCGTTCGCCCCCGGGCTCATCGCGTTCTCCGGGCAGTACGTGCTCTCGCGCGGGTTCTACGCGATGAGCGACACCCGCACCCCGTTCCTGTTGAACCTGGTCATCGCGGCCCTCAACGCCGGGCTCTCGGTCGTCGCCTATCTGACGCTGCCCGCGCGTTGGGCGGTGACCGGCATGGCGGGCGCGTACTCCGTCGCCCTGCTCACCGGCTTCGCCGTCACCGCGTACGTGCTCCACCGCAGGCTCTCGCCGCGCGGCGCGCCGCGCCCCTCGCTCGGCCGCTCGCCCGGAGTGTGGGCGCATGTGCGGCTGGTGGTCGCGTGTGTGCCGGCCGGGGCGCTGGCGTACGGGGCGGCCCGCGCCGTCGACACGGAGGGCTCGGGACTCGGGGACTTCGCCGCGCTGGGCGCCGGGACGGTTGTCCTCGCGCTGGTCGTGGCGGGGCTGGCCCGGCCGCTGCGGCTCACCGAGGTGAGCGGTGCGCTGAACGCCGCACGGGGCCGGCTGCGGCGCGGCTGAACCGGCCCGTGCTCGTCCGCCCGTTCGAATTCATTCCTTGATCGCTGGGATACTGACGCCATGCCTCGCGTGCTCCTGATAGAAGACGACCCCTCCGTACGCGAAGGGGTCGAGCTGGGCCTGCGCAGGCGCGGCCACGAACTGCGGGCCGTCGGCACCGGCGAGGCGGGGCTCGCCGCGCTCGGCGAGTTCCGGCCGGACCTGGTCCTCCTCGACCTGATGCTGCCCGGCATGAACGGCGTCCAGGTCTGCCGCCGCATCCGCGAGACCAGCCAGCTCCCCGTGATCATGCTGACCGCGCGCGGCGACGACTTCGATGTCGTCGTGGGCCTGGAGGCCGGCGCCGACGACTACATCGTCAAGCCCGCCCGTACCGAGGTCATCGAGGCCCGCATCCGGGCCGTGCTGCGCCGGCTCGCCGTCCCCGCCGGGCGCGGCGGCATCGAGTCGCACGGCGCACTGGCCGTCGACCGCGCGGGCCTCGCCGTCGCCAAGGGCGGCGAACGGCTGCTCCTCGCCCCCTCCGAACTGAAGCTGCTGCTCCACCTCTCGGCCTCGCCCGAACAGGTCTTCAGCCGCCAGCAGCTCCTGGAACACGTGTGGGAGCACAGCTACCACGGCGACGCCCGCCTGGTCGACGCCTGCGTCCGCCGCCTCCGCCAGAAGATCGAGGATGTCCCGGGCAGCCCCTGCTACATCCAGACGGTAAGAGGCTTCGGCTACCGCTTCGGACCGCTCACGTGAAACTGTTCGCCGCCCGCCTCGGCCTCCGCACCCGGCTGATCGCGGCGTTCCTGTTCGTGGCGGCCGTCAGCGCGGCCACCACCGCCGCCCTCACCTATCGCGAGGCCCGTTCCGCGATCCTCCAGCAGGCGCAGGACTCCGCCGTCGCCCAGTTCCGCGACCGGATCAACGCCCAGTCCGTCAGCCTCCCCATCGACAGCGAGCAGCTGCGCCACGTCTGCCTGGAGCTGGCCCGTGCGGGCGGCGGGCGCGGCTGGACCGTGTTCGCCGAGTACGGGAAGCTGCGGGCCTCCTCATCGGACCGGTCCTCCTCCGGGGTGATCACCGCCGGGCTGCGCACGGCCACCCGCGACAACACGCACGGCTCGTTCCAGCGCGTCGTCAAGGACGACAAACCCTGGCTGACCGTCGGCATGCCCGCCCTCTTCAACCGGGGCGACGGCAGACAGCCCACCGGCCTCGTCCTCTACGCCGTGATGCCGCTGTCCACCGAGGACGCCAATGTGGCCGCCATGGTCACCGCCGCCCGCGACGGCGCCCTGCCCGCCCTGCTCGTCGCCCTGGTGCCCGCGCTGCTCGCCGCCCGCAGCGTCCTGCGCCCGGTCCGCGATCTGCGCCGGGCGGCGGCGGGCATCGGCAGGGGGGAGCTCGACACCCGGATCACGGTGCGCGGTGCCGACGAACTCGCCGAACTCGCCTGGACGTTCAACGAGTCGTCCAAAAAACTCCAGGAGTCCGTCGAGGAGTTGCGCCGGGCCGAGGAGCGGGCCAGGCGTTTCGCGTCCGACGTCTCCCACGAACTGCGCACCCCGCTCGCCGGTATGCTCGCCGTGACCGAGGTCCTGGACGAGGACGCCGGTGAACTGCGCCCCGACACCGCCGCCGCCGTCCGCCTGATCAGCACGGAGACCGGCAAACTGGCCACCCTGGTCGAGGACTTGATGGAGATATCCCGCTTCGACGCCCGCGCCGCCGAGCTGCACCTGGACGAGGTGGACGTCGCCGAGACCGTCCGCAAGACGCTCCAGGCCCGCCGCTGGGAGGGCCGGGTCACCACCGAACTCCCGAACGGCGTACGGGCAGTGCTCGATCCGCGCCGCTTCGACGTGGTCGTCGCCAACCTGGTCGGCAACGCCCTGCGGCACGGCGCGGAGCCCGTCACCGTACGGGTACGCGGAGGCGACCGGCTCGTCGTGGAGGTGGAGGACAGCGGCCCGGGCATCGACGCGGCGGTGCTCCCGCACATCTTCGACCGGTTCTACAAGGCCGACGCGGCCCGGACCCGGTCGGCGGGCAGCGGCCTCGGCCTCGCCATCGCCCAGGAGAACGTACGGCTGCACGGGGGGACGGTGTGCGCGGCGAACCGTCCCGTGGGCGGCGCGGTGTTCACCGTGGAGCTGCCGACGGGGAAGCGGTGAGGGGCCGGCGCGTGCTCGGCGCGCTGCTGCCCGTACTGCTGCTCGCCACCGGGTGCGGGATCCGTGCGACGGACGTCGTGGAGGCGGGTGAACCGGCGACCGTGGAGGTGGCGCCGGCCGGCCAGCGCGGCGCCCTGGTGTACTTCGTGTCCTCGTCCTCGGCGTCCCGGTTGATGCCGGTCATCCGGACCATCATCCCCCCGGACGGCGTCGAGGGCGGCGCCTATGAGGACAACCGGCCCAACGGGGCGTCCGCCCCCCTGTACCTGCTCTTCGAAGGGCCCACCAGGTCGGAGCGCGAGGCCGGACTGCGCTCGGAGCTGCCCAGCGGTCAGGTGAAAGCGGCCGTCGAGCTGAGCGCCGACGGTGTGAAGGCCACCGTCAACCTCCCGGTCACCGGCCTCTCCCAGGCCGCCCGCCAGCAGATCGTCTGCACCGCGGCCACGGCCAGTACCGCCGACCGTACGGAGGTGGTCACGGTGACCGGCACCGACGGAGTCATCGGCCCCACGCGCTGCGCGGTCTGACCCGCGCCCCGGCCGTTCAGCCGGCCTTGCGGGCGACCGCCCCGTAGACGCCGACCGTGGCCGGTCGCGCCGCGACGGGTGCGTCCGGGCGCCAGGACGGAACGGGAACGAGGCCCGGCGTCAGCAGCTCGAAGCCCTCGAAGAACTTCTCGATCTCCGTGTGGGCGACGACCTGTTGGGGTTCCTGCGCGTCGGTGAGGAAGTGCAGCACCGAGGTGAGGAGCAGGGCGAGGGGCCGGTCGAAGTCGATGACCTCGCGGACCTGGGGATGCTCCACGACGGCCCGCGGGTCGCGGGGGTCGGCGAGCGCGACGCCGACCACGCCGGAGCCGCGCAGCAGGGCGTCCGCGTGTGCGATGACGATCGGGTCGTTGTCGACGTACGCGACGCGCACATCGGGCGCCGCATCGAGGGCGACCTCGTGCACATTGGGGGAATGGGGCAGCCCGGTGCCGATGTCGAGGACCTGCCGCAGGCCCGCGCCGACGACATGGCGGACCGCGCGTTCCAGGAAGGCGCGGTTGGCCCGGGCACCGGCTCGTTCCTGGGTCGCGGCGGCGACGAGTTCGTCACCGGCCTGCTGGTCCACCCGGTAGTTGTCCTTGCCGCCGAGCAGGTAGTCGTAGATCCTTGCGGAGTGCGGCCGACCGGTGTCGATCACCGGGACGGGTAAGCCGTGCTGCCTCACATGGCGCTCCTCTCGCCGGCCCACCTGCTGCCGCACCCCGGCTACGACGACCTCGCGGCACTCGAAGCCTTCGAGGACCCTCTCGCCCGCCGCCTGCTCGTCCTGCTGGGCGATCTGCCGGAGAGCGAGGTCCGTGCGGTGGTCGCGCACCTGGAACACCGGCGCGAAGCGCTCGGCCTCCCCGCCGTGCCGGGCGCCGGGAAGCCGAAGAGGGCCCGGAGGCGAAGGACCGAAACCGAAGCCGCCCAGTACGCGGCCGATGCATTGGAAGGTCTCTGATGGACGGCATGATATTCGGCGCCTGCACGGTCGCCGGAGTGATCGTCACCGTGCTCTGCGCCCGGAGAGCCCTTCACCACCCGCGCGTGTTCACCTGGTTGATCGCCGTCGCGTTCGGCGTGTGCACCGTGGGCGTCCTCTTCGCGGTCCCCGCGGTCGCCGGGGCGGCCGAGGAGGTCACCGGCCTGGACAACGCGGGGAAGCTGGTGGCGCACATCTGCGCCATCCTCTGGTGCGCGGCGCTGCAGATGACGATGGTGGACCTGGCCTACCGCCCGGAGTACCTGCGGGCCGCCCTGTACCAGCGCGTGTGCCTGGCGGTCGTCGTGCTGGCCGTCATGGTCCCGCTCTTCGTCGTCACGAACGGCCAGGACGTCGAGTTCACCACGGCGTACGCCGACCACTCCTCCGTGACCGCCTATCTGCTCGTCTACCTCTTCTACGTCCTGATCACCTGCGCCGAACTCGTCTTCATGTGCGGCCGGACCGCCCGCCGGTCCCGGACCACCCGCCCCTGGACCGGTGCGGGGTTCGCCCTGTGCGCGCTCGCGGCCGTGCTGGGCGTCGGCTACACCATGTCCAAGGGCTCGTACCTCGTCTGTTACGCACTCGGCAGCCCCTGGTCCCTCGACGTCGAGGAAGCGGTGAGCCCGGCACTGAGCGGGCTCGCCGTCCTCTTCCTCTTCGCCGGTCTGACCATGCCGATGCTCGGCGGGCTGCGCCGGCGGCCGCGCGGCGGTGAGCGGACCGGGCCCGAGAGCATCGTGCCGGCGGACTAGTTGGTGCCGGCGGTCAATTCGCCGAACAGCTTGTTCGCCGCCTCCGAGGTGAACTGGCGCTGGAGCTCCGCCCGGGCGATCCTCTTCTTGAACTCGCCCTCGTAGCCGGTGAATCCGGCGTTGTGCATGAGGTCGGTGATCCAGGTGGCGAACGCCTGGTAGTTCCAGATGTGGTCCAGGCAGGTCTGCGAGTAGCTGTCGAGGAGGCCGGCATCGCCCTCCTCGGCATGGCGGATCACCGCGCGGGCGAAGACCTCGGCGTCGTGCAGCGCCAGGTGGATGCCCTTGGCGCTCATCGGCGGCACGATGTGGGCGGCGTCGCCCAGGAGGTAGAGGTTGCCGTAGCTCATCGGGTCGAACACCACGCTGCGCAGCGGGACGATCTGCTTGGACAGGATCTCGCCGCGCGCCGGCGGGGTGCCGAAGCGGGCCTCCAGCTCGCTCCAGACGCGCTCGTCCGGCCACTGCTCGGGGGTGTCGTCGACCGCGCACTGCAGGTAGACGCGGCTGGCCCCGGGGCCTCGGGGAATCATCCCGGCCAGGCCCCGTTCGTGGATCGCCATCCCCGAGGGCTCGGTCTCGGTGGCGGCCAGGACGCTGAGCCAGGAGTAGCCGTACTCGTGGGAGTACTCGGTCAGTTCGGAGGCGGGGACAGAGCGGCGGGAGACGCCGTGGAAGCCGTCGCAGCCGGCGATGCGGTCGCCGCGGACCACCCGCGCCATGCCGTCGGCGTCCCGGCAGCGCACCACCGGGCCTTCCCCGGTGAGGTTTTCGAGTGCGACGTCGGCGGCTTCGTAGCGGAGGTCGCCGCCCTCGCGCAGGAAGACCTCGGTGAGGTTGCGCACCAGGACCTGCTGCGGGCAGTACATGCTTTCGTTCTCGTCGTCGTCCACGTCGATCGGCATCGCGTGGCCGTCGATGTGGAAACCGCCCTCGTTGTGCGGAATCGGGTCGCCCGCCAGGACCTCTTCGAGGCCCCACGCGCGGAACAGGCGCACTCCGTAGGTGTCGATGGTTCCGGCGCGCTGCCGCTGTTCGACGTATGCGCGCGGGTGCTTCTCCAGCACGGTGCAGTCGACGCCGTTACGCAGCAGGAAGTTGCCGAGCGTCAGACCGGCGACGCCGGCCCCGATGATGACGACGGTCGTGTCCTCGTGTGTCTCAGTCATGCACTCCACTGTGAAAGGCCCGCAGACCGCGAACCACCGGTCATCCGACTTCTGATGCCGGAAACCCGCCAACCTCGACGGCGGCTACCGCCCGTGGATGCGGAGCCCGGCCCGGTAGCGGCCGGGTGTCTGGCCCACGACTTCGGTGAAGGCGTCGATGAAGGTGGAGGGATTGGACCAGCCGCACGCCACCGCGGTCTCCGTCACCGACATCCCGTCGGTCAGGTGCGCCAGGGCGTGGTGGATCCGCAGGGTGGTCCGCCAGCGGTGGAAGCTCATGCTCAGCTCGCTGTGGAACAGCCTGCTGAGCGTGCGCTCGCCGGCCCCCACCGCCCGGCCCAGCTCGGCCAGTGTGTCGGGCCGGGCGGGGTCCGCGCGCAGCAGATCCGTGGCGGCGCGCAGCCGGTCGTCACCGGCTTCGGGAAGGTGCAGGGAGGTCTCCGCGGCATCCACCAACTCGTCCACGATCACGCCGAGAAGACGCCGGTGGGCGCCGGGCCGCCGCTCCGGCTCATCGGTGAGCGCCAACAGGGCCTCGCGCAGCAGCGGGCTCACCGCGAAGACGCTGGGGTGGTCGATGAGGCCGGCGCACAGATCGCGCGGCACGGACACCAGCCGCACGTCGGTCTGCCCGTAGAAGCGGTGCGCGTGGGCGAAGCGCGGGGGTGTCCAGGTGATCCGGTCCGCCGGGGCGACCCAGGTGCCGCGCTCCGTCGTGGTGGCCAGCACTCCGGCGGCGGCGTAGACCAGCTGGCCCTGGTGGTGGCTGTGCGGGTCGAGCCGGTAACCGTGCGGCAGCCAGGCCCCGCCCTGAAGAATCGGGTCCCCCGCCTCGGCGGGCGGCGGCGAGGGTTGGCGGTTTGTCGGCATCGGGTGCCAGTTTACCGATGGCCGCGACCCGTGAGCGTTCCCGCTCAGGCGGCGAGGGCGTCGGTGTAGGAGGGCAGCCGCCAGTCGCCGCCGCGCTCCTCCTTGGACAGCCGCGCGACCAGGTCGGGGATGCGCAGGAAGCACGCCAGCGCGGTGGTGTTCTGGAACACGCTGATGGCGTGCCTGTTCAGGGGCATGCCGACGCGCAGGATGCGGGGGTTGACCTCCCCCTGGACCGCATCCGTGAAGGGCCGCAGGACCCGCTCGTAGTCGGCCAGGGCGGTCGTCAGGTCGTCCGCGTGCCGGTTGATCTCCCCGGCCAGGACGTACGCCCCGACGAGTCCGCCGGAGATGCCCATGCCGCTGTACGGGGAGGCGCAGTGCGCCGCGTCCCCGGCCAGCACCACCCGCCCCTCGGACCAGCTGCCGATCCGCACCTGGACGACCTCCTGGGAGTAGAAGAACGGACTCGTCGCCATGCCCTCGATGAACCGGTCGGTCTGCCAGCCGGCGTCCCGGAACCGCCCGGCCCAGAACGTCCGCTGCTCCTCGACGGGCGCGCGGTGGATAGCGGACGCCTCCGCCGACTCCTCGCGCATCACGAAGTACACCTGGGTCTCGGTCGCGTTGTGGCTGCGCCGCATGATCTGCCGGCCGCCCGGAACCATGTACGTGTCGCGGATGTTGCTGTCGGACGCGCTGCGCGGGACGAACCAGTAGGCCATGTGGATGCCCGTGCGCCAGTAGGGGTCGACGCCTTCCGGCAGCAGCGCCCGGCGGGTGCGCGAGCCCTGTCCGTCGGCGCCGATCAGCAGGTCGTACTCGCCCGATGTCCCGTCCGAGAAGTGGGCCGTGACCCGCTCCCCGTGCTGGTCGAAGCCGTCGACGCTCTTGCCGAAGACGTACTCGGTGTCGTCCTCGGTCGCGCTGTGCAGGATGCGTACGAGGTCTCCGCGCATGATCTCGTACTCCGAGGTGAGGGTCTGGCGGCCCTTGCCCGAGGTGTTCGCCATGATCGTCGCCCTGGCCTTCCCGTGGGAGTCGACGAAGGCCACGCCCGCCTCGTCCACCAGCCGGCCGCGCACCGTCTCCAGCAGCCCCATGCGCCTGATGGCCTCGATGCCCTGCCCGCGCAGGTCCACCTGGGCGCCCGAGGCGCGCAGCGCCGGGAAGCGCTCCACGACCGTCACCCGGTGGCCGCCCCGGGTGAGCCAGAAGGCCAGTGCCTGTCCCGCGACGCCGCCACCGGCGACGAGGATCCGCAGCGAAGTATTCGCACGCGTGTGCGTCATGTCGGCCACCCAAAATCTATCAGTGATTGATTCCTTTCCAGAGTCTTCTATCACCGATAGATTGTCAATGTGACCAAGATGAACCGTGCGACCGTCGTCGCCGAAGCGCTGGATCTGCTGGACGAGGTGGGCCTGGATACGGTGAGCACCCGGCGGCTGGCCAAGCGCCTCGGTGTCGAGCAGCCCTCGCTCTACTACCACTTCAAGACCAAGAAGGACCTCCTCACGGCCATGGCGGAGGCGGCCATGGCCCCGCATGCCGACGAGGCGCTGCCGTCGTCCGGGGACGACTGGCGCACCTGGTTCCTGCAGAACTCACGGAGCTTCCGCCACACGCTGCTGATGCGCCGTGACGGAGCCCGGCTGCACGCCGGGAGCACACCGACCGGCGACCTCGACCGGATCCGCCGCAAGATGGCCTTCCTGGTCGCGTCCGGTGTGCCCGAGCGGGACGCGCAGACGGCGATGCTGGCCACCGGGCGCTTCACGGTCGGCTGTGTGCTGGAGGAGCAGGCGGACCTGGGGGCGCCGGCCGCCGAGGACCTGCCGGACGACGTCCCCGTCCTCCCTCACGAGGAGGCGTTCGAGGCGGGCCTCGCGCTCATCCTCGGCGGCCTCGACCGGCGCACCGAGGCCGCCGCCTCTTCGTCCCGTGCCTGACCGCTCGCGCCGGGAAGGGCCGCTCAGGCCCCCGCGCGGTGCGAGGTGCGCGGCGCCGGGATCGGGGCCTGTGCCGCGCGGGTGACGTCGGCGACGAGCTCGACCACGTCGGGGCCGTATGCCTGGGAGTTGACCACCTTCAGGAGCAGGCAGAAGGTGCTGTTGCCGTGCTTGCGGGCGAGGCGCTCGTGGTTGCGGGCCAGGTAGCGGGTGGCCGCCTGGTTGGTGATGGCCTGCTGGCCGCAGAAGAGGAAGACTGGTCGGGCATCCTGACCGGTCGTCAGCCGGGCGAGCAGCACGTATTCGCTGACGCCCTTCTCGACCCGGTAGCGCTCCGAGCCGATCTGGAAGGCGCCCCGGTCGGGGCCGGGCTCCGGTTCGGTGTTGATCCGCACACCGGGGAGCAGGGAGTGCAGGTGCGCGGCCATCCGACGGTTCGACACCGGCCCGCCGACGCAGAATTCGGTCCGCTCCCCGATGCCCTGCTGCGCGATGTCGTGGGACAGGATCTGGGCGTGCGCCTCGCAGTCCTTGATCAGCGCGGACAGTTCCAGCAGGGCGAACACGTCGTAGCGGTGCACCGAACCGTCGCCGCCCGCGTCGCGGTTGACGACGAGCAGGCACTCGGAGTTGCCCGGCAGCCCGAAGAACGCCTGCTTGCGGCGGAGCTTGCGGCGCCACAGATAGGTGCGCGCGAGCCAGCCGAGGGCGGCACTGATGCCGGCGGCTATCACGCCCAGCACGATGTTGCGTACGTCGTCAGTCATGGGCGGGCATGTTAGCGGGCATTCGGCCTCACGTCCGAGGCGGTCCTGACGAGGTGGCCGGAGCGGCGTTACCCTGCGCGGACGATCCTTCACCGGAGGTTGCGCATGCGACGTTCCATCAGGCGAAATGTGTCGTTGGCGGCGATTCTGGCCGCCGTCGTGTCGGTCGGGGCCGCCGCCCCCTCCTCGTCCGCCCACCCCGCCCGGTCCCCGGCGCCACCGCCCAAGTCGCCCGTCGCGGTGGGATACGGCGGAGCGGTCTCCAGCGTCGACGCGGACGCCACGGCCGCCGGTATCGAGGTGCTGCGCAAGGGCGGCAACGCGGTCGACGCCGCCGTGGCCACGGCCGCCGCGCTCGGCGTCACCGAGCCGTACTCGGCGGGGCTCGGCGGCGGGGGCTACTTCGTCTACTACGACGCCCGCAGCCACACCGTCCGCACCATCGACGGCCGCGAGACCGCACCGCGCAGCGCAGACTCCTCCCTCTTCCTGGAGAACGGCAAGCCGCTCGACTTCGCCGACGCCGTGACCAGCGGGCTGAGTGTCGGCACCCCCGGCACCCCCGCCACCTGGGACACCGCCCTGCACACCTGGGGCAGCAAGTCGCTCCGTCAGGTCCTCCGGCCCGCCGAGCGGATCGCCCGGGACGGCTTCGTCGTGGACGAAACGTTCCGCTCGCAGACGGCCGGCAACGAGGAGCGGTTCCGGGACTTCCCGGCCACCCGCAAGCTGTTCCTGCCCGGCGGGAAGCTCCCCGAGGTCGGCTCGGTCCTCAGGAACCCGGACCTGGCGCGTACCTACGAGGAGGTCGGCCGCAAGGGCGTGGACGAGCTCTACCGGGGCGAGCTCGCCGAGGACGTCGTACGGACCGTACGCAACCCGCCCGTCGACCCGGCGTCCGACCGGGTGGTGCGCCCCGGCGACCTGACCGCGAAGGACCTGCGCTCCTACCGCGCGCTGCGGCGGGACCCCACGAAGGTGAACTACCGGGGGCTCGACGTGTACGGCATGGCGCCGTCCTCCTCGGGCGGTACGACGGTGGGCGAGGCCCTCAACATCCTGGAGTCCACGGACCTCTCGCGGGCGAGCGAGGCCCAGTACCTGCACCGTTATATCGAGGCGAGCCGCATCGCGTTCGCCGACCGGGGGCGCTGGGTCGGCGACCCCGCGTTCGAGGACGTGCCGACGAAGCAGCTGCTCGGCCAGCGGTTCGCGGACGCGCGGGAATGCCTGATCAAGGACGACGCCGTGCTGACCAGCCCGCTCGCCCCGGGCGACCCGCGCCACCCCGGGGCCTGCCGGTCCACGGGGAAGGCCGCGCCGACCACGTACGAGGGCGAGAACACCACGCACCTGACGACCGCCGACAAGTGGGGCAACGTCGTCGCGTACACCCTGACCATCGAGCAGACCGGCGGCAGCGGGATCACCGTGCCGGGGCGCGGATTCCTGCTCAACAACGAGCTGACCGACTTCTCCTTCGCACCGGCCGACCCGGCCGTCCACGACCCGAACCTGCCCGGCCCCGGCAAGCGCCCGCGGTCCTCGATCTCGCCGACCATCGTGCTCCGGCACGGCGAACCGGTCCTCGCCCTCGGCTCGCCCGGCGGCGCGACCATCATCACCACCGTGCTCCAGACACTGACCGGCAAGCTGGACCGGGGGCTCCCGCTGGTCGACGCCATCGCCGCGCCCCGCGCCAGCCAGCGCAACGCCCCGGCCACCGAGCTGGAACCGGCGCTCTGGAACAGCCCGTTGCGGGCGAAGCTGGAATCGCTCGGCCACGTCTTCAAGCTCAACCCGGAGATCGGCGCGGCGACCGGCGTGCAGCGGCTGCCCGACGGGCGGTGGCTCGCCGCCGCCGAGAAGGAACGGCGCGGCGGCGGCTCGGCCATGGTGGTGAGGCCGAGCGGGCGGCCCTGACGCGCACACCGGACAGGGGGGCACGGCACCACCATCTCCTCGCCAGAAGGGCGCCCCCCCCAGTGCGTATGCGAACGCTTGCCCTTGTCACGGCCTCCGGGGCCGCGCTGCTCACCGCCGGCACCCCGGCCCCCGTCACCCTCGCGGTGGTGGGGGAGCCGGACCCGGCCCTCGCCGCCCCCGCGCCGGTGCCCCGGCCGGTCCTGCCGACTGTGCCGCTCGCCCTGGTGGCGCGGGTCCACCAGGCACCGGCCCGGGCGCACCGGTCCAGACCCGCGCCCGCCCCGGCCCGGGACCGGGAGGGCGCGGGCGTCGGGGCGGCCGATCTGCTGGCCAGGGTGTCGGCCTGTGAGCAGGTGTCGAAGGGCGAGTACCGGACGGACGAAGCGGCTCCGGCGACCGTTCCGGTGTGCGGTGCGGGCGGTGCGGTGTTCTGGAAGGCCGACCTGGACGTCGACTGCGACGGCCGGGCGACCGCCGCCTGCAACGCCGCCACCGATCCCTCCTTCCACGGCGACACCGCCTTCCACGCCTCGGACGGCCGGCCGCTGGACGCGGCGAAGCTGCCGTACGTGGTCGTGCCCGCGCCCTCCGGCACCTGGGACTACACGAAGTCCGGCATCCGGGGCGGCGGGGTCGTCGCCGTCGTGCACGGCGAGAAGGTGGAGTACGCGGTCGTCGGCGACGTCGGCCCGGAGCGCATCATCGGCGAAGCCTCGTATGCCACGGCGAAGTCGCTCGGCATCGACCCGGACCCGGGCAGCGGCGGCGCGCCCTCCGGGGTCACGTACATCCTGTTCAAGGACTCCCGGGTGTCCCCGATCGAGGACCACGAGGCCGCCGTGCGTACGGGGCGGGCCCTGGCGGAGGAGTTCGTACGGGCCGACTAGAGCGCGGTCAGGATGCGCGGGCCGTCGTCCGTGATCGCCACCGTGTGCTCGGCGTGCGCGGCCCGGCTGCCGTCCGTCGTGCGCAGGGTCCAGCCGTCGCGGTCCGTGCGGTACGTGTCCACACCGCCCCCGATCAGCATCGGCTCGATGGCCAGGACCATGCCGTGGCGCAGCGGCATCCCGCGCCCCGGACGGCCCTCGTTGGGCACCCCCGGGTCCTCGTGCATCTCGCGGCCCACGCCGTGCCCGCCGAACCCCTCGGGGATGCCGTAGCCGGCGGTGCGGCAGACGGTGCCGATGGCGTGCGCGATGTCACCGATCCGGTTTCCGACGGTGGCCGCCGCGATGCCCGCTTCCAGGGCCTTGTACGCGGTGTCGACCAGCCGGGTGTCGGCGGGGCGGGCGCGGCCCACGGTGAAGCTGATCGCGGAGTCACCGGCCCAGCCGTCCAGCTTCGCACCCGCGTCGATGCTGACCAGGTCGCCGTCGCGCAGCCGGTAGTCGGTGGGGATGCCGTGCACGATCGCGTCGTTGACCGACGCGCAGATGACCGCGGGGAAGGGGACCGGGGCGAAGTGCGGCCGGTAGCCCAGGAACGGCGAGCCCGCGCCCGCCTCGCGCAGCACCCCGTGCGCCACCTCGTCCAGTTCGCGCAGTGAGACGCCGACCTCGGCGGCCTCCCGGGCGGCGGTCAGCATACGGGCGACGACGCGGCCGGTCGCACGCATGGCTTCGATGGATGTGTCCGTCTTGAGTTGCACCATGCCAATTACAATACCGCAATTACTATACCGGTCCGCGCGGTGTCGGGGTCCGAGCGGTATTAGAATGACGGCATGGTCCGTACCCCCCTGACCCCCGAAGAGCGCCTGCGCGGCGAACGGCTCGGTCTGCTGCTGCGCGAGGCGCGCGGCGACCGCTCCATGACCGGGATCGCCGCCCGGGCCGGGATCTCCGCCGAGACCCTGCGGAAGATCGAGACCGGCCGCGCCCCCACCCCCGCGTTCTTCACCGTCGCCGCCCTGGCCGGCGCGCTCGGCCTCTCCATGGACGAACTCCTGCTGCGCTGCGCCCCGGAACCGGCGGCGGTACCGCTCGCCGGATAGCGCCGGAGGCGCCCGCACTCGCGCCCCGCTTGCGCCCGCGCGCATAGGCTGAGGGCCATGAGCCTCCAGGACTTCGCGCGCAGCGAGTACGTCAGTCTGACCACGTACCGCAAGGACGGCACGCCCGTCGCCACCCCCGTCTGGGCGGTGGCCGAGGGCGGTGAACTGCTCGTCTGGACCAAGACGGACTCCTGGAAGGTCAAGCGGCTGCGCAACGACAGCCGGGTCCGGGTCACCGTCTGCGATGTGCGCGGCCGGACCGAGGAGGGCGCCCCGACCGCCGAGGGCACCGCCAGGCTGCTCGACGAGCGGGAGACGGCCGCCGTGCGCCGCGCCATAGGCCGCAAGTACACCTGGAAGTACTGGCTGCTCGACTACCCGGCGATGATCGTCCGCCTCGGCAAGCGCCCGCACACCGGGATCGCCATCACCCTCTGAGCCCCGCCCCGGGCCCGGGCCCCGCCCCCGGCCGCCTCGGACCCGCAAAGCGCGCGTAGCCGTCCCGTAACACGCCTGCGGTCGAATGCCTCGGACTGGAGGGTTCCAGCCGACGGCGGCCTAAGGCGACGGTGACGGTGCATCAAGAGGCGGTATCGGTACAGGACTTCGCGCGTCACCTGCGGGAGCTGGTGGCGCTGCTCGATCACGGACGCGGCTGGTACGGCGTCTTTCGCCGACGCGACCCGGCGGGCATGGACGCCTGCCTGGACGGGTCGGAGCTGCCGCCCTGGGACGTGATGGAGGCGCTCTTCTCGGACCTGGCCGAGGTGCGGGGGACCGCGTACGCGGAGGAGGCGTCGGCGCGTGCCGCCCGGCTGCACGCGGACTGCGCCCTCAGCCTCGACCGCCGCCCCGGCGGCCGCGCCCGGCTGGTGGAACGGCTCGGCCTGATGCTCCGCGAGCAGGAGTACGCCGCCGAGCGGCTGCGGGCGGCCCGGGAGAGCGGCGACGGGGACGAGGCCGCCGGGGTGCTGGCCTGGGCGGGCGACGACCACGCCCGCGCCTCGGCCCGCTGCGCCGAACTCCGCCGCCGCCTGTCGGCCCTCTCCCGCGCCCCGGACCGGTTCGGAGCCGCAGCGGCGGCCCCCGCGCGGCCCGCCGCCCCGGAATGGGAACGGGAGCCCGCGCCCCGCGAAACCCCCGAACCGGAACCGGAACGGGAGCCCGCGCCCCGCGATACCCCGCCCACCCGGAAGCAGAAGCGGAAGCCGACCGGCGCCCGGTTCGCCGGGCTGGAGACCGAGGACGGCGACGCCGACAAGGGCCCCGTGCTGCCCGCCGCACCCCCCGCCTCACCGCGCGGAGCCCGCTTCGGCGGGGCGCCCACCGCACCGGGCACCGAGCCGCCCACGGCCTCGCCGGACCCGGCCGCACTCCGGTCCGCGCAGGCGGCCGTTGGCGCGCTGCTCCGGTTGCGGGCCGAGGGCCGCAGCGGCGAGGCGCACGCGGTGCTCTGCGAGGCGGCGGCCCTCCCCGCGCACCGGCTGCCGCTCCTCGCCGTCGAGCTGCACCTGGCCGGGCTCGGGGCGGACTGGGCGACCCTGCTCTGGGAGGTCGCCTCGCTGCCCCCGGACGGGCTCGCGGCCGCCGTGGACGCGCTGGCGGCGGCGGGGCGCACCGAGGACTGCGGGCGGCTGCTGCGGCAGGGCGTCGCGCGTCCGGCCGCCGAGGTCGCCGAGGCCGCGACCGCCCTCGACCGGGCGGGCCGGGGGCCGCTGGCCCAGACGCTGCTCGGCGCCTTCGTCCGGGCGCGGTCGCCCCAGGAGGCGGCCTCGATCGCTTCGATCGACCCGCCCCGCCTCGTACCGCAACTGCTGGCCGCCGCCCGGGCGGTGTCCGAGGCGCAGGAGCGGGGCGTCGAGCACGCGCTGCGGGTGGCGGGCCTCGGCTGAGCGCCGGGACGCCTCCCGGCACTGGCCCGCACGGGTGTGAAACATGATCGACTCAGCTGGTTCACGGCGATGGTCTTGCCCCGCGGTGTGACGGGGCTTACGTTCTCCCGTACGCACGTGTCTACGGGCGTAGAAGAAGCACGAAGAGGCTCTCTGACGCCGCGTCGAAGGAGCAGCTCATGTCCCACGTCGTACGCGCCGCACTCGTCCAGGCGACCTGGACCGGCGACACCGAATCCATGATCGCCAAGCACGAGGAGCACGCTCGCGAGGCCGCCCGGCAGGGGGCGAAGATCATCGGCTTCCAGGAGGTGTTCAACGCCCCCTACTTCTGCCAGGTGCAGGAGCCCGAGCACTATCGCTGGGCCGAGGCGGTGCCGGACGGCCCGACCGTACGGCGCATGCGGGACCTGGCCCGCGAGACCGGCATGGTGATCGTCGTCCCGGTCTTCGAGCTGGAGCAGTCCGGCTTCTACTACAACACCGCCGCCGTGATCGACGCCGACGGCTCCTACCTCGGCAAATACCGCAAGCACCACATCCCGCAGGTCAAGGGCTTCTGGGAGAAGTACTACTTCAAACCGGGGAACGCCGGCTGGCCGGTCTTCGACACCGCTGTGGGCAAGGTCGGCGTCTACATCTGCTACGACCGGCACTTCCCCGAGGGCTGGCGCCAACTGGGGCTCAACGGAGCCCAGTTGGTCTACAACCCGTCCGCCACCTCGCGCGGCCTCTCCGCCCACCTGTGGCAGCTGGAACAGCCCGCGTCCGCCGTCGCCAACGAGTACTTCATCGCCGCGATCAACCGCGTCGGCCACGAGGAGTACGGCGACAACGACTTCTACGGCACCAGCTACTTCGTGGACCCGCGCGGCCAGTTCGTCGGCGACGTCGCCAGCGACAAGGAGGAGGAACTCCTCGTCCGCGACCTGGACTTCGGGCTCATCGAAGAGGTCAGGCAGCAGTGGGCGTTCTACCGGGACCGACGGCCCGACGCGTACGAGGGGCTGGTCGAGCCGTGAGCAGCCTCCATAACCGCCACCTCGCCGTCAGCCCCGACTGGCTGGCCCTCTACTACCGCCACCCGCTGGAGATCACGCACGGCGAGGGCCGCCACGTCTGGGACGCCGACGGCAACCGCTACCTCGACTTCTTCGGCGGCATCCTCACCACCATGACCGCCCACGCCCTGCCCGAGGTCACCAAGGCCGTCAGCGAGCAGGCCGGCCGGATCATCCACTCCTCGACGCTCTACCTCAACCGCCCGATGGTCGAGCTGGCCGAACGCGTCGCCTCGCTCTCCGGCATCCCGGACGCCCGGGTCTTCTTCACCACCTCCGGCACCGAGGCCAACGACACCGCGCTGCTCCTGGCCACCACGTACCGCAGGTCGAACCAGATCCTGGCGATGCGCAACAGCTACCACGGCCGGTCCTTCTCCGCGGTCTCCATCACCGGCAACAACGCCTGGTCGCCCACCAGCCTCTCACCGCTGCAGACCCTGTACGTGCACGGCGGCGTCCGCACCCGGGGCCCCTACGCGCACCTGAGCGACGAGGAGTTCACCGCCGCCTGCGTCGCGGACCTGGAGGACCTGCTCGGCCACACCCGCACCCCGGCCGCCCTGATCGCCGAACCCATCCAGGGCGTCGGCGGCTTCACCTCACCGCCGGACGGGCTGTACGGCGCGTTCCGCGAGGTCCTGGACCGGCATGGTGTGCTGTGGATCTCCGACGAGGTGCAGACGGGGTGGGGGCGCTCCGGCGAACACTTCTGGGGCTGGCAGGCCCACGCCCAGAACGGGCCGCCGGACATCCTCACCTTCGCCAAGGGCATCGGCAACGGCATGTCCATCGGCGGGGTGGTCGCCCGCGCCGAGGTCATGAACTGCCTGGACGCCAACTCCATCTCGACGTTCGGCGGTTCACCGGTCACCATGGCGGCCGGCCTCGCCAACCTCGCGTACCTCCTGGAACACGACCTCCAGGGCAACGCCCGCCGGGTCGGCGGCCTGCTCATCGAGCGGCTGCGCGCGATCGGCGCCACCTCGGAGCGGGTACGCGAGGTGCGCGGCCGGGGCCTCATGATCGGCGTCGAGCTCGTGAAGCCCGGCACCGACGAGGCCGACCCGGAAGCGGCCGCGGCCGTCCTGGAGGCGGCGCGCGAGGGCGGCCTGCTCATCGGCAAGGGCGGCGGCCACAACACCAGCGTGCTGCGCATCGCCCCGCCGCTCTCGCTCGCGATCCCCGAGGCGGAAGAGGGCGCGGACATCCTCGCCGACGCGCTGCGCTCGGTGGGCTGAGCGCCGGCGACCACGCGGGTGCGGGGCAGGACCCCGCACCCGCGCTCCACCAGTACAACGAGGAGGGGTACCCATGAGCCGTACCGTCATCCGCGGCGGCCTGGTCGTCACCGCGTCGGACGAGATGCACGCGGACGTCCTCGTCGACGGCGGCCGGATCGTCGCGCTCGCCGCCCACGACAGCGACGAGGCGGCCGGCTGGACCGCCGCCCGGACCATCGACGCGACCGGCAAATACGTCATCCCGGGCGGTGTCGACGCGCACACCCACATGGAGATGCCGTTCGGCGGCACCTACGCGGCCGACACCTTCGAGACCGGCACCCGCGCCGCGGCCTGGGGCGGCACCACCACCATCGTGGACTTCGCCATCCAGTCCGTCGGCCGCTCCCTGCGCGAGGGCCTGGACAGCTGGTACGCCAAGGCGGACGGCAACTGCGCCATCGACTACGCCTTCCACATGATCCTCGCGGACGTCAACGAGTCCTCGCTCAAGGAAATGGACCTCCTGGTCGGCGAGGGCATCACGTCCTTCAAGCTGTTCATGGCCTACCCCGGTGTCTTCTACAGCGACGACGGGCAGATCCTGCGCGCCATGCAGCGGGCCGAGTCCAACGGCGGCCTGATCATGATGCACGCGGAGAACGGCATCGCCATCGACGTCCTGGTGGAGCAGGCCCTCGCCGCCGGCCGCACCGACCCCCGCTACCACGGCGACGTACGCAAGGTGGCGCTGGAGGCGGAAGCCACGCACCGGGCGATCCAGCTCGCCCGGGTCGCCGGCTCGCCGCTGTACGTCGTGCACGTCTCCGCCGACGAGGCCGTCGCCGAGATCGCCGCCGCCCGCCACAAGGGGCAGCCCGTCTTCGGCGAGACCTGCCCGCAGTACCTCTTCCTGTCCACGGACAATCTCGCCGAACCGGACTTCGAGGGCGCCAAATACGTCTGCTCCACCCCGCTGCGGCCCCGGGAGCACCAAGAGGTCCTGTGGCGCGGGCTGCGCAACAACGAACTCCAGGTCGTCTCCACCGACCACTGCCCCTTCTGCTTCTCCGGGCAGAAGGAAATGGGCCGGGGCGACTTCTCGAAGATCCCCAACGGCATGCCGGGCGTCGAGAACCGCATGGACCTGTTGCACCAGGCAGTGGTGGACGGGCACATCTCGCGCCGCCGCTGGATCGAGATCGCCTGCGCGTCCCCGGCGAGGATGTTCGGCCTCTACCCGAAGAAGGGCACGATCGCGCCCGGCGCGGACGCGGACATCGTCGTCTATGATCCGGCCGCCCGGCAGACCGTGTCCGCCGAGACCCATCACATGAACGTCGACTACTCGGCGTACGAGGGGAAACAACTCACGGGCCGGGTCGAGACGGTGCTCTCCCGCGGCGAGGTGGTCATCGACAACCGCACGTACACCGGCCGCGCAGGCCACGGCAGCTACACCCCACGCGCCACCTGTCAGTACCTGAACTAGGAGCAACGGGAATGGACTTCGGACTCGTCCTCCAGACGGACCCGCCCGCATCGGCCGTGATCAGCCTGATGCGCCGCGCCGAACGCAACGGGTTCACGCACGGCTGGACCTTCGACTCGGCGGTGCTCTGGCAGGAGCCCTTCGTCATCTACAGCAGCATCCTGGAACACACCGACCGGCTCACCGTCGGCCCCATGGTCACCAACCCGGGCACCCGCACCTGGGAGGTCACCGCCTCGACCTTCGCCACCCTCAACGACATGTACGGCAACCGGACCGTGTGCGGGATCGGCCGGGGCGACTCCGCGATGCGCGTCGCCGGGCGCGCCCCCAACACCCTGGCCCGGCTCGGCGAGGCCATCGACGTCATCCGCGACCTGGCCGAGGGCCGCGAGGCGGACATCGGCGGGCAGACGCTGAGGATCCCCTGGATCAAGGACGGAAAGCTCCCCGTCTGGATGGCCGCCTACGGCCCCAAGGCCCTCGCGCTCGCCGGGCAGAAGGCCGACGGCTTCATCCTCCAGCTCGCGGACCCGTATCTCACCGAGTGGATGATCAAGGCGGTACGGGACGCGGCGGCCGGGGCCGGACGCGACCCGGACTCCGTCACCATCTGCGTCGCCGCCCCCGCCTATGTCACCGACGACGACTCGCCCGAGGCCCTGGCCCACGCCCGCGACCAGTGCCGCTGGTTCGGCGGGATGGTCGGCAACCACGTCGCCGACCTCGTCTCCCGGTACGGCGAGCACTCGGGCCTCGTCCCCGACGAGCTGACCGCGTACATCAAGGACCGGCAGGGCTACGACTACAGCCACCACGGACGCGCCGGGAACCCCGACACCGCCTTCGTCCCCGACACCATCGTGGACCGCTTCTGCCTGCTCGGACCGGCCGCCGCCCATGTCGAGAAGCTGAGACACCTCAAGGGTCTGGGCGTCGACCAGTTCGCGGTGTACAACATGCACGACGCCCGCGAAGCCACCATCGACGCCTACGGTTCCGCCGTCATTCCCGCCCTCACCGACTGACCGCCCGCACCCCCCGACGGTCGTACCCAACCCCCCGCGCCCCGCCCCGCACGGCACCGCCCCGAGCGAAGGGTCCAGCCGCCATGACATCGACCGCACCTCCGTCCCCGTCCCCCTCGCCGGAACCCATACCGGCCGACCCCTCCGACCGCGTCGAGCTCGCCCCCGGCGCCGTCCCGGACGACAACCGCTTCGTCAACGCGGACCTGCTGCCCGTCCCGCTGGCACGGCGCGTGTGGACCACGTACAACTTCACCGCCCTGTGGGTCGGCATGGCCCACAACATCCCGTCCTGGCTGCTCGCCTCCGGTCTCGTCGCCCTCGGCATGGACTGGAAGCAGGCCGTTTTCACCATCGCGCTCGCCAACCTGATCGTGCTCGGGCCCATGCTGCTCACCGGCCATGCCGGGCCCAAGTACGGCATCCCTTTCCCGGTGCTGGCGCGGGCGTCGTTCGGGCTGCGCGGCGCCAACCTCCCGGCCCTGATCCGGGCGGCGGTCGCCTGCGCCTGGTTCGGCATCCAGACCTGGATCGGCGGCGTCGGCATCTTCACGCTGCTGGGCAAGGTCTTCGGCGGCTGGGCCGAGGCGTCCGAGATCGGCGGGCAGCCCTGGACGCTCTGGCTGTGCTTCGTCCTCTTCTGGGCGCTGGAACTGGCCATCATCTACCGGGGGATGGACGCCCTGCGCCGCTTCGAGAACTGGGCGGCGCCGTTCGTCATCGTCGGCGCGCTGGTGCTCCTGGTGTGGATCGCGGTGAAGGCCGGCGGCTTCGGGCCGCTGCTCGACCAGCCGTCGGAGCTGGGCTGGGGCAAGGACTTCTGGCCCGTCTTCTTCCCGTCCCTGATGGGCATGATCGCCTTCTGGGCCACGCTCTCCCTGAACATCCCCGACTTCACCCGCTTCGGCGCGGGCCAACGGGCCCAGATCCGGGGCCAGTCGCTCGGACTTCCCACCACGATGACCCTGTTCGCGCTGCTCTCGGTGCTCGTCACCTCCGGCTCGCAGGCCGTGTACGGCAAGGCCGTCTGGGACCCGGTCGAGCTCGTCGCCCACACCGACAACGTCTTCGGACTCCTCTACGCCCTGATCACCGTCCTGGTCGCGACGATCTCCGTCAACATCGCGGCGAACGTCGTCTCACCCGCGTACGACCTGGCGAACCTCGCGCCGAAGTTCATCAACTTCCGTACGGGGGCGCTGATCACCGGGGTCGTCGGCGTCGTCATCATGCCGTGGAAGCTCACCGAGACGCCCGAGCTGTACATCTTCACCTGGCTCGGCCTGGTCGGCGGGCTGCTCGGTACGGTCGCGGGCATCCTGATCGCCGACTACTGGATCGTCCGCCGCACCGTGCTCCACCTCGCGGACCTCTACCGGCCCGGTGGGCGCTACTGGTACACGGGCGGCTGGAACTGGCGGGCCGTCACCGCCTTCGCGGTCGGCGGTGTCCTCGCGGTCGGCGGCTCCCACTCGAAGCCGGGCGAGGGCCCCTTCCCCTCGGACGGCGTCATCCCGTTCCTGAAGCCGCTCGCGGATTACGGCTGGGCGGTGGGCCTCGCCGCCTCGCTCGTCGTGTACGTGGCGCTGATGGCGGGCGTCACGACGGAGCGGAGGTCCGCCCCAGCAGGGCGCTGACGTCGTACGAATCGGCGGGCGACGGGGTGTTCTTCGGTACCGGTCGGCCGAAGTCCGAGAGGTCCACCACCGCGTCCGTGCCGTCCCCGCCGTGCAGCGAGAGCCGCAGCGGATAGGGCTTGCCGGTCGCCGCCACGTCCACCGTCAGCGTCATGTCGCCGCGCATCCGGGTCAGCGGCACCACGGGCTTGTCGTTGACGGTGGTCTTCGGGCCCTTGTTGAGGGTGCCCGTGTCGTCGTTCGCGTTGTCGCTGACGAGCTTCTGGAAGGTGTTGAGGTCGCACGCCTTGGTCAGGGCGCGCAGCCGGGGGCTGTCGGCGGGGCCCTTCAGATAGCGGTCGCCGACGATCGCCGCGAAGGCCGAACCGCCGTTCGGCACCTGGTTCTTCCAGAAGTCCGCGTCCGGCTTCAGCCACACGTCGTCCCCGCGCTTGACGATCAGCACCGAGCCCTGGCTCCGGCCCAGGTCCACCGAGCCGTTGCAGTTGCCGGACCGGTCCACTGCCAGGTCCAGGGACATGGACGGGGTGCCCTTGCCCAGGTCGCCGCGCGTGGACACATGCAGGGATTCCGCACCGAGCAGCGCGTCCCGGGAGCGGTCGGCGATCTGCTGGGCGGTGAGATGGTCGATGTCCTCCGCGTGGGCCACGCCGCCGAGGGCGCCGGTCCCGCCGGCGCCGATCAGGAACGCGGCGGCCCACGCGGCCGGGCGGGTGCCGAGTAGTGAACCGGTCACGTCGCCTCCTCGGTGCGAAGGGTCGTGGGGCTTCCGGACGACTGCGGTCCGGACCAGTCGAGCGTACGCCGGGGGAGTGAACGCCGCCCGTTCGGCGCAAGGCCCGCCGGCGGCACCTACACAGCGTGACGTTTCCCGGCGTTACCGGGTTAGGCAGAGCGCGGGCGGCCCGCTCCGGCACCCGTCCGCGCCAGAGCCGAACGCGACCGTGCGCGTGCCGCCCCCGGCGGTCACGGGCGGTCACCACCGAAAGGGCACCATGAAGAAGACCCTGGGGAGCCTGTCCCGCCGCGCCGCCGTCACCGGCCTGGCCACGGCCCTCGCCGTGGCGGGCGGTCTCGCCGTCGCGGCCCCGGCCTCCGCCACGCCGCCCGGCCTGTCCTGCGACACCGGCAAGCACGCCGTGGACGACTACACCGGCTACGCGCTGTGCCGGAACAACGGCTCCACCACCCAGACCTTCTGGGTCCACCTGGTCTGCGGCTGGTCGCCCGACGTGGACGGCGAGCACGTCACCCTCGCCCCGGGCCAGTCCGGCCAGTCCACCGCGCACTGCGCCGGCCTCGGCACGGGCATCGGCGGGATCAGCGTGCAGCCGTAAGGACCTTCGCAGCCGTAAGACCTTCGCAGCCGTAAGGACCTTCGTGCCGAACGGTTGAGGGCGGCGCGCCCACTCGTTACCCTCCAGTAAGTCCGTTCGCGCGGACAGGTGTACGTACGCACCTGACGGTACGAGGAGGCGAGCCGCCCATGTCCTCAGCCCCGGCCACCCGAATGGCCGAAGAACCCGTACCGGACCGGGACGCCCCGGACCCCGTCCCGCTGGGGCTCGCCGACAGCGTGCGGGCCCTCGCGGACGGCCGTACCACCTCCACCGCACTCGTCACCGCCGCGCTGGCCCGGATCGGGGCGAGCCAGGGCACCCTCAACGCCTTCCGCCACCTGCGCGCCGAGGCCGCGCTCACCGAGGCCGCCGAGGCCGACCGCAGACTCGCGGCGGGGGAGCGGCTGCCGCTGCTCGGGGTGCCCGTCGCGGTGAAGGACGACACGGACGTCGCCGGGATGCCCACTTATTTCGGCTGCGCCGGGGAGCGGGCGGCGGCGGCCGCCGACAGCGAGGCCGTCCGCAGGCTGCGCGCGGCCGGGGCCGTGATCGTCGGCAAGACCAACTCCTGCGAGCTCGGCCAGTGGCCGTTCACCGAGGGCACCGCGTTCGGCGCCACCCGCAACCCCTGGCACACCGACCACACCCCGGGCGGCTCGTCCGGCGGCTCGGCCGCCGCCGTGGCCGCCGGTCTCGTGCCCGCCGCCCTCGGCTCCGACGGCGCCGGGTCCGTCCGCATCCCCGCCGCCTGGACCCACCTGGTCGGCATCAAACCGCAGCGCGGCCGGATCTCGGTGCACCCGCACAGCGACGCCTTCCAGGGCCTCACCGTCAACGGACCGCTGGCCAGGACCGTCGAGGACGCCGCCCTCCTCCTCGACGCCGTCGCCGGGCCGCATCCCGAGGACCCGTACCGCCCGCCGCCCGTCGACGCCTCGGCCGCCGCCCGCCGCGACCCGGGCCGACTGCGCATCGCCCTCGCCTGGCGGCCCCCGCTCACCCTCACCGGCACGGCACCCCACCCCGACGTGCGCCGCGCCGTCACCGCGCTCGCGGAGGCGCTGGCCCGGCTCGGCCACGACGTGGTGGAGGCCCGGCCGCGCTACGGGCTCATCGGCCTCGGCTTCGTGCCCCGCGCCACCGCGGGCATCGCCGAGTTCGCCGCCCTGCACCCCGAACCCGCGCTCCTGGACGCGCGCACCCGCTCCGCCCTGCGCACCGGCACCCGGCTTGGCGGCAGGGTGGTGCGGGCCGCCCGGGCGCGCGAGGTGCACCAGCACCGGCGGATCGGGGCGCTGTTCCACCACGGACGCGGCGGCGCCGGGTTCGATGTGCTGCTGACCCCGACGACCGCGATGCCGCCGCCCCGGATCGGCCGGTTCGACGGGCTCAGCGCCTGGCGCACCGATGTGGCGATGACCGAGGCATGCCCGTACGCCTGGCCGTGGAACGTGCTGGGCTGGCCCGGCGTCAACGTCCCGGCGGGCTTCACCCCGGACGGCCTCCCGGTCGGCGCGCAGCTCCTCGGCCCGTCGCGCGGCGAGGAACGGCTCGTCTCGCTGGCGGCCCAGCTGGAGGCGGACCTGCGCTGGCAGGACCACCGGCCGGTCTTCTAGGGCAGGACACCCTCAGGGCACCCGGGCGGTCCACTCGTCGTTGGAGAACTTCGTACGGACCAGTTCCTCCGCCCGGGCCAGCTCCTCCGGGGTCACTTCGCCCCGGGTCAGGCCGTGCCGGTTGCGGAAGGACTCGATCATGCGCTCGATGACGGCCTGGCGGGGCAGGCCGGTCTGCCGACGGAGCGGGTCCACGCGCTTCTTGGCGCTCTTCGTGCCCTTGTCCGACATCTTCTCCTTGCCGATGCGCAGCACCTCCAGCATCTTGTCGGCGTCGATGTCGTACGACATGGTCACGTGGTGCAGCACCGCGCCCGGGCCGCCGTCCGGCCCGACCACGCGCTTCTGCGCGGCACCGGCGATCTTCCCGACCTCGGTGGCGATGTCGTTGAGCGGCTGGTACCACGCCTTGATGCCCATGTCCCCGAGCGCTTCGAGCACCCAGTCGTCCAGATACGCGTAACTGTCCGCGAAGGAGAGCCCGGAGACCAGGGACTGCGGCACGGCGAGGGAGTACGTGATGGTGCTGCTCGGCTCCGCGAACATCGCGCCGCCGCCGGAGATCCGCCGGACGACCGTGACGCCGTGGCGCTCGACGCCCTCGGCGTCCACCTCGTTGCGCAGTGACTGGAAGCTGCCGATGATCACCGCCGGGGCGTCCCACTCCCACACCCGCAGCGTCGGCGGCCGCCTGCCCGCCGCGACCTCCGCCGTGATGACCTCGTCCAGGGCCATGTGCAGGGCCGGGGACTGCGGGGCGTCGTGGATGAGCTGCCAGTCGTAGTCGCTCCACTCCGTGGCCTGCGCCAGCGCCCGGCGTACGGCGACGGCGACGCCCTCCGAGGTGAGCCCGAGCATCACCGTCGACTCCGGCAGCGCCGCGTCGATCCGGGCCGCGAGGGCCACCGTGTCGGTGGTCGCCGGGGCGCCCTCCAGGGCCGCGTCGATCGCGAGGATCGCCTCGTCCGGCTCCAGGAAGAAGTCACCGGCCACCCGGACATCGCGCAGGGCGCCGCCCTCGACCTCCAGGTCCACCACGACCAGCTTGCCGCCGGGGATCTTGTACTCACCGTGCACAGCCCTGCCTCCACTTCCGCCTACGTACAAAGCATGATCTGTCCGGCCCGTTTGCTACAGCGGTATTGCGAGGTCGTGGCGAGAGGGCTCCTGCTCTGGTGCCGGCCCCGGAGCCCGCACCAGACTGACGTTCGCACATCTGTGCAACGTTTTCCCGACCCCCCAGAAAGCACCACCGCGCATGCATACGCCCCCCAGACCCTGCGCCCCCATGGCGCACCCCCGGTGCGCGAGGAGGTGCCACCCGTGCTGCGCCATGTGACGCGCAAGGCGGCGGGCTGGCTCCTGATGATCGTGGTGGCGACCAACGCCACCTATTTCCTGGCCAGTTGGTTCCTGGACCCGAGGTCGAACTTCAAGGAACTGCGGCCCGTCCGCACCGAGGCCCAGATCGACCGGGCGCTCGCGCCGTACAACCTGGACCCGTCGGTGCCGGTCGTGCAGCGGTGGTGGGACTGGCTCAGCGGCGTCGTCACCCGCTTCGACTGGGGCATGTCGCCCACCGGTGTCTCGGTCAACGGCGAGATCGGCTACCGCTCGCTGGTCAGCGCCGAACTGGTCGTCATGGCGACACTCCTCTCCGTCCTCATCGGCGTCACCCTGGGCGTCTACACGGCGTCCCGGCAGTACGGCTGGGCGGACAGGGTCTCGCAGGCCGTCTCCATCGCCGTGTTCAACGTGCCCACCTCGGTCGCCGCGCTCGCCGTGGTCTTCGTCGCGATCTGGCTCAACCAGCACGCCGGGCTGCACTTCCTCTACGTCGCCGGCGAGAACTCACCGAACGTCGAAGGGCTGCTCCCCACCATCGGCGACCGCGTGCTCCACCTGATCCTGCCCACCCTCACGCTGACCCTGATGGGCTACGTGGGCTACCACCTGACACAGCGTGCGCTGCTGCTCGACACCCTCAACGCCGATTACGTCCGCACCGCCCGGGCCACCGGACTCACCCGCGCCCAGGCGATCCGCCGGCACGCCCTGCGCACCGCGCTCATCCCCACGGCGACCTCCGTGGCGTTCAGCATCCCGGCGATCTTCACCGGCGCCGTCATCACCGAGACGATCTTCGGCTGGAACGGCATGGGCCGCTACTTCATCCAGACCATCAGCAAGAACGACATCCACGGCACCGTCGCCACGGCGGCCTTCGCCGCCGCCCTGACCGCGATCGGCGCGATCCTCGCGGACATCGCCACCGTCTTCCTCGACCCGCGCGTGAGGGTGAGCTGACATGGCCGTACAACCGACGGAACTCATCACGCCCTCCCCGGCGGCGCCGCCCCGGCACACCGGCACCGGTCTCGCCCGGCTCTACGCGCGGCGATTCCTGCGCAACCGGCTCGCCGTCGCCGGGGTGGCGATCTTCGTCCTCCTCGTGCTGTTCAGCGTGTTCGGCGGACTGCTCACCCCGTACGCCTACTCGGACGCCGACTTCGCCGCGCTCACCCAGCCACCGAGCGCCGCCCACTGGTTCGGCACCAACCAGGGCGGCAACGACATCTACGCCTCCGCCGTGCACGGTCTGCGGCGCTCCCTGGTCATCGCGGTCAGCGTCTCCGTCCTGACCATCGTCGTCGCCGCGGTCATCGGCTCCAGCGCCGCGTATTTCGGCGGCCGGGTGGAGAAGGCGACCCTCGCCGTCATCCACTTCCTGCTGGTCGTCCCCTCCTTCCTCATCCTCGCCCTGGTCTCCCACCGGCTCGCCGGTGACTGGCGGGTGCTCATCGTCGTCCTGACGGTGTTCGGCTGGATGTCCACCGCACGGGTCATCTGGTCCGTCTCGACCTCGCTGCGGGAGCGGGACTTCATCACGGCCGCCGAATTCATGGGGGTGAGCCCGGCCCGCATCATCCTGCGCCACATCATCCCCAACCTCGGCTCGCTGCTCATCGTCAACCTGACCCTGGGCGTCGTGGCGACCGTCCTCAGCGAGACCGCGCTGTCGTTCCTCGGCTTCGGCGTCCAGACCCCGGACGTCTCGCTCGGCACGATGCTCGCCGACGGGGCGAACACCGTCACCAGCGCGCCCTGGCTGTTCGCCTTCCCCGCGGGCCTGGTCGTCCTGCTCACCGTGTCGATGACCTTCGTCGGCGACGGGCTGCGCGACGCCCTCGACCCCACATCCACGACCGGTGCGGCAGGAGGCCGACGATGACCCTCGCGACGACCCTGCCCACCGCCCCGCCGCCCGGAGACGCCGCCACCCCGGTCCTCTCGGTGCGCGACCTGCACATCACCTTCCCGTCCGAGGCGGGCCCCGTGGAGGCGGTGCGCGGCATCGGCTTCGACCTGCTGCCCGGCCGCACCCTGGGCATCGTCGGCGAGTCCGGCTCCGGCAAGTCCGCCACCGCCATGGGCATCATGGGCCTCCTCCCGCCCACCGCCGCGACGAGCGGCCAGGTGGTCCTCGGCGGCCGGGACCTGGTCGGCCTCAGCGACAAGGAGCTGTCCGCGATCCGCGGCGACTCCATCGGCATGGTCTTCCAGGACCCGCTCTCCGCGCTCACCCCGATCTTCACCGTGGGCCGGCTGCTCTCCGACGCCCTGCGCGTCCACCAGGACCTGACGAAGCGGGCCGCCCGGGAACAGGCCGTCGCACTCCTCGACCTCGTCGGCATCCCGGACCCGCGCGAACGGGCCGCCTCCTTCCCGCACGAGTTCTCCGGCGGAATGCGCCAGCGCGTCGTCATCGCGATGGCCATCGCCAACAAGCCGTCCGTCCTGGTCGCCGACGAACCCACCACCGCGCTCGACGTCACCGTGCAGGCCCAGATCCTGGACGTGCTCCGCCTGGCACAGAAAGAGACCGGCGCCGGACTCGTCCTCATCACCCACGACCTCGGAGTCGTCGCGGGCCACGCGGACGACGTGGCCGTCATGTACGCGGGCCGGTTCGTGGAGCGGGCGGGCGTGGACGAGCTGTTCGCGCGCCCCGTGATGCCGTACACCGCGCGCCTGCTCGCCGCCGTGCCCACGGTGGACAGCGGGGTACGCCGCCCCCTCGTCCCGATCGGCGGCGAACCGCCCGCCCTGGTGGACCTCCCGGCCGGCTGCCCCTTCGCGAGCCGGTGCGCCGTCGCGCTCGACGCCTGCCGCACGGACGAGCCCGCCCTGCGCGCGGTCACCGGGCACGGCGACGTGGCCTGCCTGCGCGCGGACGAGATCGCGGCCGGGTCGCTGGATCCGACGGGTGGGGCGGAGGCGGGGGAGTCCCTGGAGGCCGATACGCCCGCCGGGGACGTCGTGCTCCGGGTCGAGGACCTGGTGAAGACCTTCCCGGTCACCAAGGGGGCCGTCCTCAAACGGCGCGTCGGCACGCTGCGCGCGGTCAACGGGGTCGGCTTCGAGCTGCGGTCCGGGGAGACCCTGGGCCTGGTGGGGGAGTCCGGCAGCGGCAAGACCACCACCCTGCTGGAGATCCTGCGGCTGAGGCGGCCCGAGGGCGGCCGGATCGAGATCGCCGGCACCGAGGTCGGCTCCGCCGAATCCGCCTCCCGGCGGAGGGAGTTGCGCCGCGACGTCCAGATCGTGATGCAGGACCCGATGGGCGCCCTCGACCCGAGGCTGCCCGTCTCCGAACTGCTCGCCGAACCCCTGCGCGCGATCGGCCGGGACCGCGCTTCCACCCGGGCCCGGGTCCGCGAACTCCTCGCCCTGGTCGGCCTGGACGAGGCGGTGAGCGACCGCTTCCCGGCCGCGCTCTCCGGCGGGCAGCGCCAGCGCATCGGGATCGCCCGGGCCCTCGCGACCGAGCCCAGGCTCCTCGTGCTGGACGAACCGCTCTCCGCCCTGGACGTCTCCGTGCAGGCGGGCGTGATCAACCTGCTGGCCCGGCTCAAGCGCGAACTCGGCCTGGCCTACCTGGTGGTGGCCCACGACCTGGCCGTCGTCCGGTACGTCTCCGACCGGATCGCCGTGATGTATCTGGGCCACATCGTGGAGACCGGGGACACCGAGTCGCTGTTCGCCGACCCCAAACACCCGTACACCAAGGCCCTGTTGTCCGCGATCCCGGTCCCGGACCCGAAGCGCGAACGCACCCGCGAACGCGTGGTGCTTGAGGGCGAACAGCCGAGCGCCGCCCGGCTGCCCTCCGGCTGCGTCTTCGTGGACCGCTGCCCGCTGTACCGGCTGGCCGGCGAGGAGGTGCGCGAGCGCTGTCGTACGGAACGGCCCGTGGCCTCGCCCGTGGCAGGGCAGCCCGGCCACGCGTACGCCTGTCACGCCGTCTGAGGCACCTCCGCTCTCCGCCCCTCCCCATCCCTCGAACCAGAAGGAACACTCCGCCATGCGCGCAAGACTGGCCATGCCCGTCGCTCTGATCGCCGCCGTCTCCGTCGCCGCCACCGCGTGCCAGTCGTCCGGCGGGAGCGACGACTCCGACCGGGGCGCCAAGAACGCGCCCAAGGCCGCGTCGGCCGCCGTCGACTACAACCCGCAGCCGTACGAGAACATCAAGGACGGCGGCACGTACACCACCGCCGGCACCTTCGACGACCAGGGCAATCCCTTCAACGTCAATGCCACACTGACCGCGTCCCGGGTCTGGGGCTGGTACAACGCCGACGCGATCACGTACTCGCCGACCGGTGAGGTGCAGTACAACAAGGACTACTACAGCGATGTGAAGGTGACCGTCGAGGGCGGGAACCAGAAGGTGGTCCTGACGATCAACCCGAAGGCGGCCTTCAACGACGGCACGCCCATCGACTGGCGGGCCATCGAGGCCACCTGGAAGGCCAACAACGGGTCGGACAAGGAGTTCGCGGCCTCTTCCACGGACGGCTACGACCAGATCACCTCCGTCGCGAAGGGGAAGGACGCCAAGGAGGCCGTCGTCACCTTCAAGGGCGTCAACGCCTCCTGGTCTACCCTCTTCACGACGTTCCTGCACCCCAAGGCGGCGACGGTCGGGAACTTCAACAAGGCGTACGTGAAGAAGGCCCACCCCGAGTGGGGCGCGGGCCCGTACACGGTCGGGAAGTGGGACACCCACTCGGGCAACATCACCTTCGTCCGCAACCCCAAGTGGTGGGGGAGGAAGGGCAAGCTGGACAAGCGGGTGTACGTCAACCTGGAGACGACGGCGGGCGTCAACGCCTTCAAGAACGGGCAGCTGGACTACACCTCCGCCGTCGACGCGGAGAGCCTGAAGCAGGTCAAGGGCCTCAAGGGCACCGAGATCCGCAGCGGCGGCAGCCCCTTCGAATACTCCCTGTACTTCAACACCAAGTCGGCGGTCCTCTCCGAGAAGGCCGTCCGCAAGGCGATCCAGCAGAGCGTCGACCGCGCCCAGATCGCGAAGATCCAGTTCCAGGGCCTCGACTACAAGGAGCCGCTGCCCGGTTCGGCGGTGCTCTACAGCTTCCAGAAGGGGTACGAGGACAACCTGTCGGCGGTCCTGAAGTACGACCCCGCCGAGGCGAAGAAGACGCTCGACGCGGCGGGCTGGAAGCCCGGTTCCGACGGCGTCCGCGTCAAGAACGGCAAGAAGCTGGACGTGGGCTACACCCTCCTGGGCGATGACCCGCTGGGCAAGGCCACCGCCGGGGCCCTCGCCGCGATGCTGAAGCCGGCCGGTATCCACCTCGACATCCGGAAGGGCGACGACGCGGACTTCGCCAAGACCATCAGCGAGCGCAGGTTCGACCTGTTCCTGTCGGGCAACCGCTCCATGGACCCCTTCGGTGCCCGCTACCTCTGCGACTTCTACTGCTCGGACCGCGACTCCAACATCACCGGCTCCGGCAACCCGGCCCTCGACCAGGAGATCCGCGACACCACGGAGATCGCCGACCTGGACGAGCAGACAGCGGCGGTGAACAAGGTGGAGAAGAAGGCGCTCCAGGAGTACGCCTTCCTGCCCCTGTTCAGCGGGCCCTCCACGTACGGCGTGAAGAAGGGCCTCGCCAACGTCGGCGCGACCATCTTCTACACCCCGCTGCCGGAGACGGTCGGCTGGCAGAAGTGACGTCGGGCCCCTGGGTGCGCTGAACCAGCGGCCCCCGGACATGTTCCCCATGTCCGGGGGCCGTTGGTGTGTCCGGGGCCGTTCCTGACTTCGACTCCTGTGGTCCGTACCAAACTCTTGACACCCCCTTTCTTCACTTCTTAAATCACGTAGCGAACCAAGTTCCCCATGCTCGCTCCACCGTGTCCGCTCCACCGTGTGTGCTCGACCTGTCATGCGCATGCCCTATGCGCACGGCGGGGTTCCCCTTCCCTCCCCATACACACCGGAAGGGAGAGTCATGGACTCCCCACGCCTTTCGCGGCGCCTGCTGCGCTCCGTACTCCCGGCACTCGCTCTCGCCCTGGCCACCGCGGGCCTGGCCGGCACCGGCGCGCCCTCCTCGGCGGGTGCCGCGCCCATGTCGCAGGCCGCGGCGACCGCCACCACGACGTTCTCCGACGAGTTCGACGGTGCGGCCGGTTCGGCCGTGGACGGCGGCAAGTGGCAGATCGAGACCGGCGACAACGTCAACAACCACGAGCGGCAGTACTACACCTCCGGCAACAAGAACGCGGCGCTGGACGGCCAGGGCCACCTGGTCATCACGGCCCGCAAGGAGAACCCCTCCAACTACCAGTGCTGGTACGGCACCTGTCAGTACACCTCCGCGCGCCTGAACACCTCCGGCAAGTTCACGCAGGCGTACGGGCATGTCGAGGCGCGCATGAAGATCCCGCGCGGACAGGGCATGTGGCCCGCGTTCTGGATGCTCGGCAGCGACATCGGGCAGGTCGGCTGGCCCAACTCGGGTGAGATCGACATCATGGAGAACGTCGGCTTCGAGCCCAACACCGTGCACGGCACCCTGCACGGCCCGGGCTACTCCGGCTCCGGCGGCATCGGCGCCGGCTACACCCTGCCGAACGGCCAGGCGTTCGCGGACGCGTTCCACACCTTCGCGGTGGACTGGGCGCCCGACTCCATCACCTGGTCGGTGGACGGAAACGTCTACCAGCGCCGCACCCCCGCCGACACCAACGGCAACGCCTGGGCGTTCAACAAGCCGTTCTTCCTCATCCTGAACCTGGCGGTCGGCGGCTACTGGCCCGGCGACCCCGACGGCAGCACCGCCTTCCCCAACCAGCTCGTGGTCGACCACGTCCGCGTCACCACCAACGACAGCCAGCCCCCCGCCGCGGGCGGCCGGATCACCGGGCTCGCCGGCAAGTGCGTGGACGTCGCCGCCGCCGCAACCGCGAACGGCACCCCGGTCCAGCTCTACGACTGCAACGGCACCGAGGCGCAGAAGTGGACCGTGGGCTCCGACGGCACGATCCGGGCGCTCGGCAAGTGCCTCGACGTGGCCTCCGGCGGCACGGCGGACGGCACCAAGGTCCAGCTCTGGGACTGCAACGGATCGGCCGCGCAGAAGTGGGCGGTCAGCGGGGCCCGCGACATCGTGAACCCCCAGGCGAACAAGTGCCTGGACGTCACGGGCAACAGCTCGGCCAACGGCACCCGGCTGCAGATCTGGACCTGCGCGGGAACGGCCAACCAGAAATGGACGGTCAACGGCTGACCGGCCCGGCCCTCCGGCGCCCCGGAGGCCCATGATTGGCTGGGGGCATGATCGATGCCTTCCTCGCCGGTGACCTGACCGACATCGAGGCGGCGGTCCGCGCAGCGGCCGCCGCCGAGATCATGCCCCGCTACCGGCAGCTCGCCGCCCACGAGGTGGTCGAGAAGAACGGCCCGCACGACCTCGTCACCGTCGCGGACCGGCGCGCCGAGGAACACCTCACCGCCTCCCTCGCCCGGCTCCTGCCCGGCTCGGTCGTCGTCGGCGAGGAGGCCGTCCACGCCGACCCGAGGGTGTACGAGGCGCTGGGCGGCGACGCACCCGTCTGGATCGTGGACCCGGTCGACGGCACCCGCCAGTTCGTCCGCGGCGAGCCCGGTTTCTGCACCCTGGTCGCCCTCGCCCACCGGGGCGAGCTGCTGGCCTCGTGGACCTACGCCCCCGCACGGGACGAGATGGCCGTCGCCGTACGCGGCCGGGGTGCCCGGGTCGACGGCACCCCGATCCACGCCGGGTCGCCCGCGCCCGACGCCGTGCTGCGGGTGGCGATGTCCCACCCCGACTACACCACCGACGAGCAGAAGGCGGCCCTGCTCGGCCTGCGCGCCGAGGGCTTCGCCGCCCGCCCCTGCGGTTCGGCGGGTCTGGAATACCTCGCCGTGGCCCGGGGCGAGAGCGACGCCGTGGCTTTCAACTGGGAGTACGCGTGGGACCACGCGGCGGGGCTCCTCCTGGTCGCCGAGGCGGGCGGCACGCAGTCCACGCTGTCCGGTGAGCCGTTCCGTATCGCGGGCGGCAACGCCCTGCCCTTCACCGCCGCCCGCGACCGCGCGACCGCCGACCGCGTCCTGGCGGCGCTGCGGGAAGGCCGTTCAGAGACCCAGTAGCTCCCGGGTCAGCGCGGTGAGCCGCTTGCGGGCCTCGGTGTCGTACGCCTGCTCGTGCGCCCGGCTGTCCGTGAACCGGTCGAAGTAGCGGCCGGTGACGTCGGCGAGCGCCGGGTCGGTGATCAGCCGCACCGTCGGGCGCACCCCCTCCTCGATGGAGACGGCCGGCGTCAGCCCGTACGCGCGCACGCCCTCGGTGTCCATCAGGTGGGCCGGGTGCAGCGCGTTGACGGTGACGCCGGTGCGGGCCGTCTCCTCCTCGGCCAGGTCGAACGTCGACATGATCATCGCGAGCTTGCTCCGGCAGTACGCCTCCAGCCCCTCGTAGCCGCGCTCCATCATGACGTCGTCCAGATCGACGGGGGCCTGGCCCATCGAGGCCACCTGGACAACGCGCGCGGGCGCTGATGCCGACAGCAGTGGCAGCAGCTCCTTGATGAGCAGATACGGCGTCAGGTAGTTGACGGTGAACCGCAGTTCGTGGCCCTGCGCACCGAACTCGCGGCGCAGCGGTTCGCTTCCGCCGCCCGCCACCGCGTTGTTGACGAGTACGTCGAGCCGGGGTTCGGCCGCACGGATGCCGGCCGCCATGGCCCGGACCTGGTCCAGGTCGGAGAGGTCCGCGAGATACGTACGGACCTCGGCCCGGCCGGCCGAGAGTTCCCGCGCCTCGGCGGCCGCCCGGTCGAGCCGGGCGCGGTCGCGGCCGTGCAGGAGCAGTGTCGCGCCGCGCCCGGCCAGGTCGCGGGCGAGGTGGAGGCCGAGGCCCTGGGTGGCGCCGGTGATGAGGACGGTGCGGTCGAAGGTGTCGGGTGCCGTGTAGATATCCATGGCCTGAGTTATATCAAGGTCTTGATTTATATTCCATGCTTGCCTCACGTTCGGCCCTTGCTGTATGTCCGGCGCTGTACGCTCGCGACCATGGGAATGACCGCCGGTGAACGCCTCGGCCTGGACATCAAGCGCGCCGAGCAGGCCCTCATGGCAGCCAAGAGCGCCGCGCTCAAGGACGCCGACCTCACGGTCGCGCAGTACGCGGCGCTGCTCGCGCTCTCCGCCAACCCCGGGATCTCCGGCGCGGCCCTCGCGCGGGAGTGCCTGGTGACCCCCCAGGCGATGGCGGGGGTGCTCAAGCACCTGGAGGAGCGCGGCCTGATCGCCAGGTCGGCGCACCCCTACCACCAGAAGATGCTGGAGACCCGCCTGACCGAGACCGGCACGGAGACCCTGCACCGCGCCGACGAACGAGCGGTCCGCATCGAACGCCGCATCGCGGACGCGCTCACCCCCGGGGAACGCGACACACTGCGCGACCTGCTGGCCCGCTGCGTCACCGCGATCCGCGCGGACTGAGCCCCGCCCCGGCGGACGCCGCCGCTCAGCCCGACGCCGTCCCCAGCACCTCGCGCACCTCGCGCACCAGCTCCGCCGCCCTCTCCACCGCCGCCGCGTCCAGGCCCCGCAGCGCCGCGTCCGCCCGGTCCGCGAAGCCCGCCGGGGTCGCGGGCAGGGCGGCGGTCGCGGCGAGGGCGCCCTTTTCGTTGAGGCACCAGGTGCGGTGGTGGGCGTGGAGCGACTGGGCGAGGATGCCGAAGGCGCGGGACAGGCAGAGCGAGACGTGCAGCCGGTCGCCCGCCGGGGCGGACTTGCGGGCCCCCACGACGGAGAACTCCGCCTCCCAGGCCGCATCGGTCAGCGCCGTGCGCAGCGGCTCCGGATAGACCGAGGTCTCCCGCTTCAGCGCAGTCAACTCCCCGCCGGGATCGGCCAGTACGCGCCCGAGGGTGACCTCGCCCGCATACGTGGGCGACCAGAAGCCCAGCGGATGGCCCGGCTGGATCCCCACCTCGTAGCGGCCCTCCCGGCAGTCGGCCCAGACCGCCTCGACCCGGTCCAGGTCGCGCAGGATCCAGTCGACCTGGACGCCGTCCACCCGCAGCCAGCCGCCCGCGTTCACCCAGGGCCCCCAGCCGCCGGGGCCGGTCACCTCGACCGGGGAGCCCTGGAAGGCGGCGGCCAGTGCGGACAGGGCGGCGGTGTCCGGCGTACCGCGGTAGTACACGCCCAGGTCCCAGTCGGAGTCCGGGCGGTGGGCGCCCCGGGCGCGGCTGCCGCCGAGCAGGACGGCCCGGATGCCGGGCACTTGGGTGAGCCGGGCGGCCATCTCGGCGACCCGGGCGGTCATTCCGGAATCGGCGGATCCGGCGAAGTTCTCTGAGGTCATCGGGCGAGGACACTACCCGCCCCCCGACCGTCGGCGCCTGCGAATATCCTGGGTGCTCCGACCGTCGGCTGACAAAGGAGTCCGAAGGTGCCGTCGATGCTCGATGCGGTCGTGGTGGGCGCGGGCCCCAACGGACTGACCGCCGCAGTCGAACTGGCCCGCCGGGGCTTCGCCGTCCAGGTCTTCGAGGCCGCACCCGCGGTCGGCGGCGGGGCGCGCACGGAGGAGTTGACGCTCCCCGGCTTCCGGCACGACCCCTGCTCGGCGGTGCACCCCCTGGCCATAGGCTCCCCGGCCTTCGACGCGATGCCCCTGGACCGGCACGGCCTGGAATGGATCCAGCCCGACCTGGCCCTCGCCCACCCCTTCCCGGACGGCACCGCCGCCGTGCTCGCCGCCTCGGTGGGGGAGACCGCGATGTCGCTCGGCCCCGAGGACGCGGGCGCCTACCGCCGCCTCCTCGCCCCCTACCTCGGCCACTGGGACACCCTCGCCCGGGACTTCCTGCGCACCCCGTGGGACGGTCTGCCCGGCGACCCGTACCGCTGGGCGCGCTTCGGGCTCGACGCGATCCAGCCCGCGACGCTGCTCTCCCGCCGCTTCCGGGGCGAGAAGGCGCGCGGCCTGATCGCCGGCCTCGCCGCGCACGCCATCGCGCCCACGAACGGCCTCGCCACCGGCGGCATCGCCCTGCTCTTCGCGCTCGCCGCCCACGAGCGGGGCTGGCCCATTCCGCGCGGCGGCTCCCAGGCCATCTCCGACGCCCTCGCCTCGTACCTCCGGGAGCTCGGCGGCACGATCACCACCGGTACGGAGGTCAAGCGCCTGGACGAACTGCCGCCCGCCCGCGCCTACGTCTTCGACACCTCGCCGGCCGCCCTCGCCCGGATCGCCGGACTCGGCCGCGCCTACCAGGGGTACCGCTACGGCGCCTCCTGCTTCAAGATCGACTACGCCCTGTCGGGCCCGGTGCCCTGGACCGCCGAGGAGCCCCGCCGGGCCGGCACCGTGCACATCGGCCCCACCGCCGGCGAGATCGACGACGCCCTGCGCCGGGCGGTCGACGGCCGGGACCCCCGCGCCCCCTTCCTGATCACCGCGCAGTCCAGCCTGGTCGACCCGTCCCGCGCCCCGGAGGGCAAGCACGTCTTCTGGGTGTACGGACATGTCCCGGCGGGCTGGCAGGGCGACGCGACCGAGGTCATCGAACGCCGGCTGGAGCGGTTCGCCCCCGGCTTCCGCGATCTGGTCCTCGCCCGCGCGGTCGCCGGCCCGCCCGGCATCGCGAAGCGCAACGCGAACTACGTGGACGGGGACATCGCCTGCGGCGCCTTCGCCGGCCTCCAGACCGTCATCCGCCCCAAGCTGGCCCGCGTCCCGTACGCCACCGCGCACCCGGCGGTCTTCCTCTGCTCCTCGGCGACCCCGCCCGGACCCGGGGTGCACGGCATGTCCGGCCACCACGCGGCGAAGGCGGTCTGGCGGCGGCTGCGCGAGTCGGGGGAGCCGGGCCGCCGCAGCTGACCCGGATCAGCTGCGCCCGCCCTCCCGTACCGTGCAGGTGTCCGTGTCCGCCGGGCACCAGTGCGTACGCCCCCCGACCAGGTGGAGTTCGAGGTCGGCGTCGCGCATGCCGTGGTCGTCCAGCGCCTCGCGCAGCGCGGTCGGCGCCGGCTGCGGCGGCAGGCCGAGCACGCCGATGACGACGATCCCGTTGCGCGCCTCCACGGACGCGATCTGCCACTTCCCGGTCGCCGCCCACCGCTCCGCGACCGGCCGGGCGTCGGCGGCCAGCGAACGGTCCCGGGCGACGCTGACCGTCCCGATGGTGAGCGGGACGGCGACGAGCACGACGACACAGGCCACCGCCACGAGCGTCCAGCCCCGGAACTGCCCGACCCGCATGTCCGCCCGTTCGGCGCCCGCCCGGACTCCGTAAAGGAGGAAGACCACGGTCCCGGTGGCCACGATCGCGGCCACGTTGGTCGCGAACAGGAGCGCCGACTCCCCGGCGTCGTGGTAGCGGTGCACCGTCAGGAGCAGCCCCGTCACGGCCAGCGGCGGCACCAGGGAGATGGCGATGGCCACGCCCGGCAGCGTGTCCGAGATATCGGCGCGCACCAGGGCGAACGCGCCGACCGTGCCGGTGGCCAGCGCGGCGAGCAGATCGATCAGGCGCGGGCTGATCCGCGAGGAGACCTGACTGTTGGAGGCGAAGGCGTCCGGCGGAGCGGCGATCCAGCCCAGCAGCATGCCGATCGCCACCACCGCCAGCGCGCCTCCGGTCACCAGCAGCAGACACCGCACCACCTGACGCCGGCGGGCCAGCACCAGCGCCAGCGCGCAGCCCAGGATCGGCGTCATCAGCGGCGCGACGATCATCGCGCCGATCACCGTGGCCGTGGAGTCCCCGACGACCCCCGCGCTCGCGATGACGGCGGCCAGCACGAGCAGCCCCCAGAACCGGGTCGAGCCCGGACTGCGCAGCCCGCGCTCGATGAACAGCGCGCCGGTCATCCTCCGGACGGCGTCGGCGTCGACTCCCGCCATTTCCTCGCTCCTCTCTCAGGCGGGCCCGGCGGCCGGCTCCCGGTCCCCGGCCGCCAGGAACTCCACCACCGCCAGCAGGAACAGCAGGCAGAGCGCGATCCCGACGACGACCCATCCGGTCGGGTGCGCCCAGAACAGGTAGACCACCAGGGCGCCGGCCACCAGCAGCCAGGTGACCCAGGTGCGGAACCGGCGTACGAACGGGCCGACCGGACCGGTCCGCAGCCCCGCCCCGTCGGCCGTGGCCCGCACCGCGCCGATCCCGGACGTCCACAGCCCCCGGACGGTCGTGGCACGGCGCCCGGGACCGGTGAGCCAGGCCGCCAGCGCGACCACGACCCCCAGGGCCACCACCATCCGTACCGTCGTCCCCAGGAACCGGGTCATCGCGTCGTAGACCGCGCCCGCCGCCCCCGGCGACACCCCGGTCGGCAGCGCGTCCAGATAGACCGCCCGGAAGATCCGCAGCCCGATGCCGAGCAGCCCCACGGCGACGGCGGCGCCCAGGGCCCCCGCCACCAGCGACCGGCGCCGCCGCATCGAGAGCAGCACGCCCCCGGCGATCAGCAGGACGGCGATCACGGCGAGCCAGTCGCCCAGGAATTGCAGGACCCGTACGTACGTCCTGACCTTGCCGACGTCCTCCGACCTGATGAGCGTGATGTCGGTGTGGATCTCCGGGATGTGCCCGGCGACCGCCATGCCCCGGTCCACCAGCTGCTGCTTCACCCGGTCGATCACGGGGGCCAGGTCCAGCGTGACGGCGTCGTCGGTCAGCTCCACCGCGCCGCCGCCCTTCCCGGTCAGCGCCTTGTCGACGGCCCGGTGCGCCCGCCGGTTGCCCTCGGTCCACACCTTCTCGAAGGCGTCCGACGCGGCGACCGCGCGCGCCCGGTCGTGGACCAGGCTGCGGACCGCGTCCTCCAGCGAGCCGCCGAGCCGCCCGAGCGCCTTCTCCAGGCGGGGCCGGTCGTCCGGTGAAACCCCGGACAGCAGCGCCGACAGGTCGATCCTGGTCATCAGCGCGTCGGTCACCCGGTCGGCCACGGCCTCCTGGACGGCCGGCTCCGAGGCGAGCGGGGCGACCGTGTCCACGTAACGATCGGTGTCCCCGACCTGGTCCGACGCCCACGCGGCGACGACGGACAGCGGGGCCAGCAGACAGCCGAGGACGATGAGGACAGCGGCGAGGAAGGACCGGCCGCGATGCCGGGGCGGCCGGGCGCGCGTCCGTTCGAGAGCGGTCACCCGGTCTCGCAGGGCCTGGACCTCCGAGGGTGAGGAGCCGTCACTCGCTGCCGCGCCGCCGTCGTCCACCGCGCCTCCCGCCGGGTCCGGATCCCTGACTGTCCAGGCAACGGCGACCGGCGGACGCGCGCGAGCGGGGTTGAGCCGAACGGACAACCGGGGTGGCCGGCCGGGGGCCACAGCGGGCCCGGTTAGAGTGGGCGCCCTCATGAATGAGCGGCACACGGCACACAGCACGGACCAAACCCCGCCCCTGGTGCACATACATCTCTTCGGTGGCTTCCGGGTGACCCGCGACGGCGGACCGGCCCTGGCCGACCGCTGGCCGAGACAGACCGCCCAGGCCCTGGTGAAGCTGCTCGCCGTCGTACCCGGACACCGGCTCCACCGCGAACAGGTCATCGACATCTGCTGGCCCGACGCGGACCCCCAGGCTGCCCAGGGCAGTCTGCGTGTCGCCCTGCACGCCGCCCGCCGGGCCCTGGAACCCGAGCTGGCCTCCCGCGCCACCTCCTCGTACCTCGCCTCGGAAGGCGGACTGCTCTACCTCGACCCCGCCCGCGTCCGGATCGACGCCGACCGCGCGGAGGAGCAGGCCCGGGCCGCGCTCGCCGCCGGTGGCGTGGACGTCCTCCGCGCGGCCCTGGAGCGCTTCTCCGGCGAACTCCTCCCCGAGGACCGCTACGCCGACTGGGCCGAGGGCCGCCGCTCCCAGCTCGCCGATCTCAAGGAACGGCTGCTCCTCGCCCTCGGCGACGCCCACCTCCGGGCCGGCGAGCCCCAGGAAGCGGTCACCCTCGCGGAACGCCTCCTGGACGACAACCCCGCCGAGGAGCTGGCCCACCGCCTCCTCATCGACGCCTACACCCGGCTCGGGCTGCGCCGCCGCGCGGTGCGCCAGTACCACGTCTGCCGAGCGGCCCTCGATGCCGAACTGGGCGTACGGCCGGGCCCCGAAACCGAGCGCCTGCACCGCGCCGCACTCGCGGCGGAGCCCGCCGGACCGCCGTCCGCGCCCTCCCTGCCCGCCTCGCTCCGCGTCGCCGCCGCCACGCCGCTGCGCGGGCGCGAGGCCGTGCTCCGGCGGCTGCTCGCGGAGGACGGGCCCGCCGTCGTCACCGTGCTCACCGGCGAGGCGGGCGTCGGCAAGACCCGGCTGGTCGGCGAGGTGGCCCGGCAGGCCGCCGCCTCCGGCACCGCCGTCCTCTGGGGCGGCGGACACGACGCGGAGGGGCACACCCCGTACGGCGCCTTCGCCGAAGCCCTGGACGGCTGGCTGGCCGAACGCGACGAGGCGGAACGCGCCCGCGTCGGCGGCGAGTACCCCGAACTGGCCGCCTTCCTGCCGGCGCTCGGCCGGGTCCGCGCCGACTCCGAACGCAGCCCCGAGGAGGAGCGCGACCGCCTCTTCCGCGCCGCGGCCGGCCTGCTCGGCGAGCTGGCCACCGTACAGCCGGTGCTCATCGTGCTCGACGACCTGCACGCCGCGGACCTGGGCTCCTTCCAGCTGCTGAGCCACCTGGCCCGGCGGGCGGCGCAGACGGACGGCTGGCGGTTCCTCGTGACGTACCGGGAGGAGGAGATACCCGACGGCGACCCGCGTTCCGCAGGCCTGTCCTCCCTCGCCCGCCAGGGCCTCGCTGTCCGCGAGGACGTGCCGCGCCTCGACCAGGAGGCGTGCCTCGCCGTCGTACGCGACACGGTCGAGCTGACCGCCGCCCCCGCCACCGGCACGCCGGACCGGATCTGGGAACTCTCCCTCGGCAACCCGCTCTTCGCCGTCGAGCTGGCCCACGGCATGGCCGACGGCGCCGGGACCGTCGCCCCGGACGGCGTCCGGCAGCTCGTCGCGGACCGGCTGGCGCGGCTCGACCACGACGCCCGGAGAATCGTCGAGGCGCTCTCCGTGGCCGGACCGGAGACATCGTTGTCGGAGCTGCTCGACGTCGCCGCGCACGGACTCCACCCCGTCGTCACCGGGGGCGCCGCCACCGACGCGCTGGAGCGGGCCATGGACGCCTCGCTGATCGAGGAGCGGGACATCCTGGTCGGCGGCCGGCACGAGGCGGGGCTGACCTTCCGCCACCCGCTGGTCCGCATCACCTGCTACGAGAAACTGTCCGCCATCCGCCGCAGGCAGTTGCACGGCGCCTTCGCGCAGGCGGTGCTCCGCCGCCGCCCCGACGCCGTGGACACCCTGGCCTCGCACTTCACCCGCGCCGACGACCCGCGCGCCGCCGAGTACCTGCGCCGCGCCGCCGCCCGCGCCGCCGCCCTCTTCGCCAACGACACCGCCGACCGCTACTACCGCGACCTGGTCGCCCGGCTCGATGTCGACGCCGCCCGCGCCCGCCTCGCCCACAGCCAGGTGCTGCGCCGCATGGGGAACTTCGCTCAGGCCGCTGAAGTGCTGCGCCTGGCCCTGGACGAGTTCGTCCGGCGCGGCGACCACGAGGACATCGTGCTCGCGGCGGCCTGGCTCGCCGACACCCTCGGGCGCACCGGCCTGCCCGACGCCGGCCGGCAGGTGCTGGCCGCGCACCCGGTGACGGCGGACAGCCCGCCGGAGCCGGCCGCGGGCCACTACCTGGCGGAGGCGGTACTGTGCCGCATCCAGGGGCGTTACGAGGACGCCCTGTCGGCCGCGGAACCGGCCCTGGCCCGCGCGCTGCGGGTGCCGGGCATGCCGGGGAACGGGCTGCTGGCCCGGGTCCACTCGCTCCGGGCCAGCGTTCTCGGCCTGACCGGGCGGCTGGACAAGTCCCATGAGGCGGCCGACCTCGCGCTGGCCCCGGCCGAGGCGTACGGCGACCCGACCCTGCTCGGCCAGGTCCTCTCGATCCTGCGGGAGAACGAGCGGCGCAGCGGGCGGCTGCGTGAGGCGGTGGCCACCGGGCAGCGGGCCCTCGACCTCGTAGAGCAGTCGGGGGACCTGGCCGGCGCCGCCTTCGAACGGGCCAATCTCGCCGAACTGTGGCTGCTGCTCCAGGAGTTCGACACCGCGCGCACCCTCGCCGAGGCGGCGGTCGCGGGTGCCGAACAGAACGACGCCTGGTGCCTTCCGTACGCCTTGACGGCCCTCGCCCTGGTCCGGATGCGCACCGGGGACGCCCGGGACGCCGCCGTCCTGCTCGGCAGGGCGCAGTCCTCACCGGGCCTCGTGGACCGGCAGGCGGGCCACGAGGTGCGGGCGGCCCGTGCCGAACTCGCCCTGCGCGACGGGCTCCCGGGCCAGGCGCGCCGTGCCGTGGAGGGCCATGAGCGGGACGTGCCGGTGTTCGCCGCGTGGGCCGAGCTGCACTGCGGCCGGCCGGAGGCGGCGCGGCGGATCGCGGGCGACGAGGTGGCCCGGGCCGGACGCACCGGAGAACGGCTGGCCGAGGCGGACGCGCGGACGGTCCTCGCCCTGGCCCTGCACCGGCTCGGCGACGGCGAGGCGGCGCGGGAGGCGTTGACACGTGCCGACGAGCTGGTGCGCGCCCTGCCCTACCCGGCGGGCGCGACCCATACGGCCGAGGTGCGGCGGCTCATGGAGACGGAGCCGGACGCCCGGTAGGGGCGGTCCGGCTCCGTCCGGGGGCGAGTGGTTGGTCAGCGGGCCGCCGGAGGGGCCTGCAGGACCACAGGTACCTCCTCGCCCGGCTGGACCACCACCGTCTCGTTGCGGCGCTGTACGACCTGGTCATCGGCGTACGTGCTGCCGGTGACGGTGAACGTCAGGGGGGCCTTGCCCTCGCGCAGGGTCGCCAGCGGGGCGTCGACCTCGTCCAGCCAGTGGATCAGCTTGGTGCCCAGGTCCGTGACGACCGCAGGCTGCGCGGCGGCCAGGTCGTGTGCCTCACCGATGTCGCTCGCCAGGTCGTACAGCTTCCAGGAACGGTCCTCGTAGGAGTAGACGAGCTTCCACTTGCCGGAACGGATCACCGACTGCGGGCGCTGGTCGCGGCCGCCCTCGATCAGGTAGCCGGGCAGATGCCAGTAGAGGGCGTCGCGCTCCAGCGGGGCGGAGCCGTTGAGCCGTCCGCGCAGGTCGGCACCGTCGAGCTGTTGGCGGTCGGCCGCCGGCACTCCCGCGAGCGCGGCGATCGTCGCCGTGTGGTCGGTGACGTACACGGGGGTGTGGTCGACCCGGTCGCCGCTCACCAGCCGGGGGTTGGCGCTCCAGGCGATCTGCGGGACCCGGATGCCGCCCTCCCGCAGCTCACCCTTCTGGCCGCGCAGCGGCCCGTTGTCGGTGAACTGCTCCACACCACCGTTGTCCCCGCTGAAGAGCAGGACGGTGTTGTCGGCGAGGACGTGTCCGGGATTGCGCGGGTCGGCGGTGGTCCGCAGCCGGTCGACCAGACGGGCGACGTTCTGGTCGAGGCCCTCGATCAGCGCGCCGTACGACGGGTTCGAGGTGGTGCTGCCCGGAGTCTTCGCACGGTACTTGGCCAACAGGTCGGCACGGGCCTGCTTCTCGCCGACCGGGGTGTGGACGGCGTAGGAACCGACGAACGCGAAGAACGGGTCCTTCTTGTTGCGGTCGATGAAGTCCAGCTCGGCGTCGGCCAGTGCGTCGGTGACGTGCTTGTCCGTGCCGACGAGGGCGTCCAGGGCGGCGGAGCTCTCGCCCTGGCTGTACGGCTTGATGTTCCGGTCGACGTAGTCCTGTGTGTAGTCGGCGGCATAGGCGTCCAGCGCGGGGCCGATCTTGGTGTGGAAGTGCCCGTCCGTGGCGTGGTAGGCGCCGGGGTCACCCGCGTTGGTCCCGCCGAAGTTCTCGTCGAAGCCGTGCCGCGTCACGATGTCCGCGCCCGTCCGGGTCACGTGGAACTTGCCGAAGTACCCGGTGGTGTAGCCGACGTCCTGCAGGCGTTCACCGATGGTCTTCGCGTCGTTCGGCAGGGCGGTGGCTCCGTCCGCGCGGCCCTGGGCGGGTCCCTTCAGCAAGGTGTTGTCGCCGCCCCGGTTGAGATCGCCGACCAGATAGATGTTGTTCTGGGGCCTCGGGGCGTACAGCCCGGTGAGCAGCGCGGCCCGGGTCGGTGTGCAGTTCACCGAGGTGTAGCCGTTGTCGAAGGCGACGCCCTCGCGCGCGATCCGGTCCAGGGCCGGCGTCTCGTAGAAGTCACTGGGGTGGCCGGCGTTGGTCCGCCCCGTGCTGACGTCCGTCCAGCCGAAGTCGTCGGCGAGGACGTACACGATGTTCGGCGCGGGGGCGGCCTGTTGACCGGCCGTGGGCAGGTGCGGGGCCGGTGTGGCGGACGCGGGGGCGACGAGGGTGGGCAGGGTGAGTATCACCGGAAGGCTGAGCAGGCCGATCAGCCGTGCGTGTCTGCTGGGCATGGGGTCTCTCCTCAATGAGCTGGTGCGGGGCGGAGGGCTGGGGCGGAGGTGGCGTCACGCGGCGTCGTTGGCGCAGCGGAAGCCGACATTCGCCGCCGCGGACCGGGCGGTGTTGCCGGAGCGGGCGGCGACCCGGTAGCGGTAGCAGTACGAGTCATGACAGAGGAACGAACCGCCCCGCATCACGCGGCGGGCGTCGGGGTCCGGGTCGTGCGAGGGGCCGCGGGGGTCGTGCACGGGCAGATCGCCGGCGCGTGCGGCGTACGTGTCGGCGGCGAAGGTGTCCGCACACCACTCCCACACGTTGCCGACCATGTTCCACAGGCCGTAGCCATTGGGCCGGTAGGACTTCGCGGGGGCGGTGGTCTCATGCCCGTCCTCGGCGGTGTTGTGGGTGGGGAAGGTGCCCTGCCAGATGTTGCAGTTCCACCGTCCGCGCGGTCTCAGATCGTCGCCCCAGGGAAACCGGCGGCCCGTCAGGCCGCCACGCGCCGCGAACTCCCACTCCGCCTCGGTGGGCAGGCGTTTGCCCGCCCAGGCGCAGTACGCCTGTGCGTCGTTCCAACTCACCTGGACCACGGGGTGGTTGCGCAGTGAACCGGTCGACGAGAGCGGGCCGGCCGGGTGGCGCCACGAGGCTCCTCGCACCACGAGCCACCAGGGTGTCCCGGCCGCCTCCCCGAGGATGTCGGAGCGGTCCGCCCGTACGGACAGGTGGAACACGGCGGACACGCCGAGCCGTTCGGCGTCCGTCTCGTAGCCGGTGTCCTTGACGAACCTGGCGAAGGCGGCGTTGGTCACGGTGGTGGGGTCGATCAGGTACGGCCCGAGTGAGACGGGGTGCACCGGGCCCTCGCCGTCGGCCGCGTATCCCTCTCCGAAGCCGTCGCCCATGGCGAACGTACCGCCGTGCAGCGGGACTTGGCCCCGGATCTCGCGCCGCTCCGGGGCGGGGCGATGCGGGCCGGGCGGTCCGATGGTGAGGGTGCCGGGGGCACCGGACGGATGGCACAGGTCATGGCCCCCGGAGGCGGGGGTGCAGCAGGACATCGCTGGGCTCCTGTCAGGGCTGGGAGCAGCACGGCACGGCCGCGGACCACCGATGAACGTCAGTGCGGGCGCGGCGGAAGAGCGTACGAGGGGGACGTCACGCATCCCTCGGAACGCGCGTACTCAGTGGAGGCAGCTCAAGAACGGCCCCGTCATCGGATCGGGGCGGCAGCTGCGAAGGGGGGAGTGCTCAGCGACAGAACTGGTCGAAGTGGTCGACGCGACGGCTGGGCCAGAACGCGTCCAGCAGTACCGTGCGGGCTGAACGGGCACTCCTCATAGGGAAGATGACACCACGGAGCGGCCGGACGTTCAATGCCGCGTCCGGCCGCTGAGATCGCCTCGCGCCACCGAAGGGGCACGGGCCCGGCAGGTGGTGACCGGTCGGCCGGGACGCCGTGATCCGTGCTCACCGCGTCCCGGCGACGTGTTACGCGGGCAGCCGCTCCAGCAGCCCCGCGAAGTCGGTGTCCGGGGCCAGGGTGCCGAAGGCGAGGCCTCGGTCCCCGGCCAGCCGCGAGGCGCAGAACGCGTCGGCGACCGCCGTCGGCGCGTGCCGGACGAGCAGCGAGCCCTGGAGGACCAGCGCCGCGCGCTCGATGAGGCGCCGGGCCCGCAGCGGGGCGTCCTCGGTGAGGACCAGCTCGCCGCGCAGCTCCTGCCAGGCCGCGTCCAGCCGGCGGTCGGCCCCCGAGGCGGCCTCGACCTCGGCGCGGAAGGCGTCCAGCGACTCCGGCTCCCGGGCCAGGGCGCGCAGCAGGTCCAGCGCGTTCACATTGCCCGATCCCTCCCAGATGCCGTTGAGCGGCGCCTCCCGGTACATGCGCGGCATGCCCGAGTCCTCGACGTAGCCGTTGCCGCCGAGGCATTCCAGCGCCTCCGCGACCGCGACCGGCTGGCGCTTGCACACCCAGTACTTGGACACCGCCGTGGCCAGCCGCAGGAACGCCCGCTCCTGTGCGTCGCCGCGCTGGGCCCGGTCGGCCGCCCCGGCGAGCCGCAGCCCGAGCGTGGTCGCCGCCTCGGACTCGACCGCGAGGTCGCCGATCACATTGCGCATCAGCGGCTGGTCGATCAGCTTGGCGCCGAAGACCGAGCGGTGGCGCACATGGTGCGCGGCCTGGGCGAGCGCGGCGCGGATACCGGCCGCCGAGCCGATGACGCAGTCCAGGCGGGTCATCGTCACCATGTCGATGATGGTGCGCACGCCCTTGCCCTCCGGGCCGACGAGCCAGGCGACCGTGTCGTCGAACTCGGGCTCGCTGCTGGCGTTGGACCGGTTGCCGAGCTTGTCCTTGAGCCGCTGGATGCGGAAGGTGTTGCGGCTGCCGTCCGGCAGGACGCGCGGCACCAGGAAGCAGGAGAGGCCGCCCGGCGTCTGGGCGAGGACCAGGAAGAGGTCGTTCATCGGGGCGCTGGTGAACCACTTGTGCCCGCGCAGCCGCCAGGTCCCGTCACCCGCCTCGGTGGCCGTGGTGGTGTTGGCGCGCACATCGGTGCCGCCCTGCTTCTCCGTCATGCCCATCCCGGCGAGCAGTCCCGGCTTCTCGGCGGGGGTGCGCAGCCCGGCCTCGTACACCCGGCTGGTCAGCAGCGGTTCGTACGTCTTCGCCAGGTCGGGGGCGTGCCGCAGCGCCGGGACGACGGCGTACGTCATGGAGACCGGGCACAGGTGGCCCGCCTCCAGTGTCGACATCACCATGAAGCCGGCCGCGCGCGCCACATGGGCGCCGGGGCGCTCGTCCGCCCAAGCGGCGCCGGCCAGGCCCGCGCCCACCGAGGCGTTCATCAGGTGGTGGTAGGCCGGGTGGAAGTCGACCTCGTCCACGCGGTGGCCGTAGCGGTCGTGGGTGCGCAGCTCGGGCTCGTTGACGTTGGCCTGCTCGGCCCATTCCTGGGCCTGCGCGCTGCCGACGTAGCGGCCGAGCCGGTGCAGCTCCTCGGTGTGCCACTCGGCGCCCTCGCGGCGCAGGCCCTCCAGGAGCACCGCGTCGTCGGCCACGTCGTGCCCGGTCAACGGCGGTGCCTGGTTGGTCACTTCATGGGTCGCGGCGGTGGGGTTGCTACGGGGCGGGACGGTCGTGGACACGGGGGCCTCCAGGAGAAGTGATACGCGGAGTGGTCAAGGGCGCGGCGCGCCCGCGCAGCGCAGGGCCATGGCGACGAGTTCGGTGAGCAGCGCCTCGGTGGTCTCCCCGTCGCCGGCGCCGAGCGGATCGACCAGGACCTCACCGACCGCGCCGGTGAGCGCGGCGGCGGTGATCTCGCCGTTCTGCGCGGGCAGCAGGCCCTCCTCGATGCCCGCGTGGACGACCTCGGCGAACAGGGCGCGGTAGCGGCGGCGGTAGTCGAGGCGTTCGGCGCCGACCGCGGGATCGGCCGGGGCGGCGAGCAGTGCGTAGGCCAGACCCCGGTTCTCCAGGGCGCGGCGGGCGAAGACCTCGACGCCCCGGGCCAGCCGCTCGACCGGGGTCCCGGGCTCGCGCAGCACCGTGCCCAGCACCTCGACCTCACGGCCGGCGGCGCGCCGGAACACCTCGACGGCCAGCGCCGCCTTGGACGAGAAGTGCTGGTAGACGGAGCCGGCCGCGATACCGGCCGAGTCGGCGACGGCGGTGACCGACGCCTGCGACCAGCCGACCTCCGTGACCACCGAGGTGGCCGCGGCGATCAGGTGCTCCCTGGCTGCTTCGAGCCGACTGATTTCGGCTGGGGTCTTGCGGTAGGCCATGAAAGAAGTGAACCATCATTCAGAGTTTCCCGCCATGGCCCGTTCGCACGGTCCGGCCCGTCAGGAGAACGTGATGCACCTCAGTACCCTGCTGGACAGCGCCGTCCGCTCGGCCGGCGACCACGAAGCGGTCGTCTACCGTGAGCAGCGGTGGTCCTACCGGGAATTCGCCGACGCGGCCCGCCGTGCCGCGACCGTGCTGCGGCAGGCCGGCCTGCGGCCCGGCGACCGGCTGGCCGTGATGACGTACAACACCCCGGCCTTCCTGTTCGCCGCCTTCGGCGCCTGGTACGCGGGCGCCACCCTGGTCCCGGTCAACCACAAGCTCCAGACCGCCGAGGTGGCGCGCCAGCTGACCCACTGCGGGGCCGGGATCGCCCTGGTCGACGCGGAGATCGGCGAGCGCGCCACCGCCGCCGATGCCGGGGTGACCTGGCTGGTCAGCCACCCCGACGCCGAGCCGGACGCCCTGTCCGCCGACGCGTTCGAGGCCCGGATCGCGGCCGCCGAGCCGTTCTCCGGGGAGTCGGGCGCGGACGGGGACATCGCGCAGATCCTGTACACCTCGGGCACCTCCGGCACCCCCAAGGGCTGCGTCCACACCCACCGGACCATCACCCTGACGGCCGCCTACACCGCCGCCGCGATCCCGCTGCGCCGCGACGAACGGTTCCTGATCTGCATGCCCGTCTGGCACGCATCGCCGCTCAACAACTGGGTGATGGGCACGCTGCTGACCCGCGGCACTTTGGTGCTCCAGCGCGAGTACGAACCCCGGGGCATGCTGGAGACCATCCAGCACGAACGGATCACCGCCATGTTCGGCGCCCCGATCGCCCTCATCGCGCCGACGCAGGCGGTCCCCGACTTCGCCTCGTACGACCTCTCGTCCGTGCGGGCCTGGATCTACGGCGCGGGACCGCTCGACGCGGACACCGCGCGCCGCCTGATGAAGGCGTACGGCTCCGAGGACTTCCACCAGGTGTACGGGATGAGCGAGACGGGCCCCGTGGGCGCCTCGCTCCCGCCCGCCGAGCAGGTCGCCAAGGCCGGTGCGATCGGCCGGGGCGGCATGCCCGGCGTCGAGCTGCGGGTCGTGCGCCAGGACGGCGCGGACGCGGGGGCGGGGGAGACCGGCGAGATCTGGCTGCGCTCCGACACCCGCATGGTCGGCTACCTGGACGACGAGGAGGCCACCGCCGAGGTGTTCGCGGGCGACTGGTACCGCAGCGGTGACCTGGGCCGGGTCGACGAGGACGGGTTCGTCACGGTCGTGGACCGGATGAAGGACGTGATCATCACCGGCGGTGAGAACGTCGCCTCGCAGGAGGTGGAGGGCGCCCTTCGCGGTCACCCCGACATCCTGGACGTCGCCGTGATCGGCCGGCCCCACCCCCAGTGGGGCGAGACCGTGGTCGCCGTCGTCGTCCCGCGCGAGGGCGCCGCGCTCGACCTGGAGGGCGTTCGCGCCTGGCTGGAGACCCGGATCGCCCGCTACAAGGTGCCCCGCGAGCTCGTCCTGCGCCCCGCGCTGCCCCGCACGCCGTCCGGGAAGATCACCAAACACGTCCTGCGGGACGAGCTGACGCGGTGAGCCGGGGGCCTCACCCCTGCGGGAGGGGGCGGGCCCGGCCCGCGTAGGGTCGGTACATGGCCGACGAACAGGCGCCCAGGACCCGGCGGGGCCCCGGCAGACCCCGCGAGGAGCGCGTCACCCGGGCCGTGCTCGACGCCGTCGTGGACCTGGTGACGGAGCACGGCATGGGCGCGCTGACCATGGACGCCGTGGCGGCCCGGGCCGGCGTCAGCAAACCGGCCATGTACCGGCGTTGGGCCACCAAGCAGGATCTGGTCCTGGCCGCCGCCGAGACCCGGATCGGGCCGCTCGCCGTCCCCGACATGGGCGACTTCCGGGCCGAGCTGCGCGCCGTGCTGACGGCGCGCATGGAGGCGTACCGGCAGCCGGGCGTCTCGCGGCTGCTCGCCGGGGTGATCGGCTCCGCCTCGGAGGCGGGCGCCGAGCCGGGCGCGTACCGCGACTACACGGCCCGCGTGATGAGCGAGACCCGCCACCTCCTGGAGCGCGGAGTGGCACGCGGCGACGTCCGGGCCGACGTCGACATCGCCGCCGCCGCGACGCTCGTCGCCGCCTCGCTGGTCTTCCGCATGGTCGGCGAACAGCGCCTGCCGGACCAGCGGTTGGTGGATTCCGTGGTGGACCTGATCAGCCGCGCGGTCGCCGCTCCCGCGTAACGCCCTGCGCCCGTGACCCGGCCCGCCGCCGGGCGCTTCCGCATGCCCAAAACCGGGTCGGACCGTCACAGAACCCACCCCCGGACGGTCACCGAACCCGCCGGTAAATCAACCCGTCCCACCCCTTGCCCCGCCGCCCCGCTATATCGATACTGCTCGTTACGTAATTAGCGCACCGCCGGGAGGAACACCCATGCAGACCGCTGTCACGAACCCCAAGCCGGTCCTGGACAAGCCGCTCATGCACTACGGGAGCCGGACCCTGGAACGGCTCGCGCCCGGCGCCGAGCCGACCACGTACCGGCAGGTCGGGATCAGCCCGCTCACCCCGCACTTCGGCGCCGTGCTCGACGGAGTCGACCTGACCCGCCCGATCACCGAGGAGCTCGCCGAGGAGCTGCGCCAGGCGCTGCTGGAGTGGAAGGTGATCTTCTTCCGCAAGCAGACCGGCTTCACCGCCGAACACCAGCTCGCCCTGTCCGGCGTCTGGGGCCCGCCGGAGCCCAACCCGTTCTTCCCGAAGACCGGCACGGCCGGCGTCTCGCGCCTCGCCAAGGACGCCAAGGCCGCCGGCAACAAGAACATCTGGCACAGCGACCACTCCTTCATGGTCAACCCGGCGCTCGGCTCCGTGCTGCGCGCCGTGGAGGTGCCCGGGGCGGGCGGCGACACGATGTGGGCGGACATGGCCGCCGCCTACGACAACCTGCCCGACGACCTGAAGGCCCGCATCGCCGAGCTCACCGCCGTGCACGACTGGGCACCGAGCTGGGGCGCCCTCATGAACGACGAGCAGAAGGCCGAGTTCCGCAAGTCCTGGCCGCAGGTCGAGCACCCCGTCGTCGTCCGCCACCCGCGCAGCGGCCGCAAGACCCTGTACGTCAACGAGCCCTTCACCACCCGCATCAACGGCCTGTCCGACGCCGAGAGCCGCGAACTCCTCGACATCCTGGTCCTCCAGGCCCGCATCCCCGAATACCAGGTCCGCTTCCACTGGGAGGCCGACTCGATCGCCATCTGGGACAACATCGCCACCCAGCACTACGCGATCAACGACTACTTCCCGCAGCGCCGGATCATGGAGCGCATCGCCATCGCCGGCGTGCCGCTCTCCTGACCCCCTCCGCACCCCCTTCCCAGGAGATCCCATGACCGCGGCACCGATCGAACGGCCCCAGCACCCCACCGAAACGGTGGCACCCGCCGGCACCCGCACCCGGGCCTGGACGGTGACCGTGCTGCTCGTGGTCTTCATGATGGTCAACTTCGCCGACAAGTCCGTCCTCGGCCTCGCCGCCGACGAGATCCGCGCGGACCTGCATCTGAGTGCCACTCAGTTCGGCCTCGTCAACGGCGCATTCTTCCTGCTCTTCTCCGTCGCCGCCGTCCTGGTCGGCCTCGCCGCGGACCGGGTCTCGCCGAAGATCCTGCTGCTCCTCATGGCGCTGCTCTGGTCCGTGGCCCAGGTGCCCGCGGCGATCGGCGGCGGCCTCGCCGTCCTCGTCGCCTCCCGGGTCTTCCTCGGCGCGGCGGAGGGCCCGGCCTTCCCCGTGGCCCAGCAGGCCACCCTCGCCTGGTTCCCGAACGACCGGCGCAACCTGCCGGGCGCCCTGATCACCCTCGGCGTCACACTCGGCGTGATCACCTCCGCGCCCGGCCTGTCCTGGGTCATCCAGCACCACGGCTGGCGCACGGCCCTGTGGGTGCTGGCGGGCGTGGGCCTGGTCTGGGCCGCCGTCTGGAAGGTGCTCGGCGCCGACGGCGGACACCGCGTGGAGACCGCCGCCACGCCCGTACGCGAGGAGGCGCACGCCACCCCGGTCCCGTACCGGGCGATCCTCACCAGCCGTACCTGGATCGGTGCCACCTTCGCCTACTTCACCAGCTACTGGACCGTCGCCCTGATGCTGGTCTGGCTGCCGTCCTACCTGCGCAACGCCCTCGGCTACACGGCCGGTGAGGCGGGCACCGTCGTCGTCGCCCCCTGGACCATCGGCGCCGTCGTGCTGCTCGCCCAGGCCGGTGTCACCGGACGGCTGATGCGGCGCGGCGTGGGCAGCCGCCGCGCCCGGGGCTGGGTCGGCGGCACGCTGCTCGCGCTCGGCGCCCTGTGCTGCCTGGCCGTCCCCCTCGCGGACGGCGCCACGGCCAAGACGGTGCTGATCGCCCTCGGTTTCGGGCTCGGCGGGTCGTACGCGGCCGTCGCGGCGACCACCGTCAGCGAACTGGCCCCGCCGAACAGGGCCGGCGGCGCGCTGGGCGTCATGAACGCCCTGGTCACCATGGCCGGCCTGGCCGCCCCGGCCGTCGTGGGCGCCCTCGTCGACGCCCAAGGGACCGGCGGCTACCAGAACGCCGTCGTGCTCTCCGGTCTTCTCCTCGTCCTGGGGGCTGCGGCATCCTTCTGGCTCATCGACCCGGCCCGCGACGCGACCCGCCCGACCCCCTGATCCCTCCCCCCACCGGACCCACCCAAGGAGCCCGCCCGTGAGCGCAGTCCCCGCACTCGACACCAGCCCGCTCGACCTCGCCGTCGCCGGCCTCCGCGACCGGGCCGGCGCCTGGACCGCCACCCCGCTCACGGAACGCGTCGCCCTCCTGGAGCGCATGCTCCCGCGTATCGCCGAGGCCGCGCCCGCCATGGTCGCCGACGCCGCCGCCGCGAAGGGGTACGCCGCCGACTCGGCCTGGGCCGCCGAGGACTGGGTCACCGCGCCCTGGGCCCTGGCCCAGACGGTGAGCGCCCACCTCCACGTGCTGCGCAGGCTCGCCGCCGGACAGGACCCGGTCGACCGCACGGCCGTCCGCGAACGAGGGGGCCGCGTCCTGGTCGACGTCTTCCCCGCCACCGGATCGGACCGCCTTCTGCTCAACGGGTTCACCGCCGAGGTGTGGACCCTCCCCGGGACCACCCGGGCGCAGGCGCTGGCCGACGCGGCGGGGGAGTACCGGGGCCGTCAGGGGAGCCCGGCCGTCGCCCTGGTCCTGGGCGCGGGCAACGTCCCCGCCATCACCCCGCTCGACATCGTGCACAAGCTGTACGCGGAGGGCGAGGTCGTCCTCGCCAAGATGAACCCCGTCAACGCCTATCTGCGCCCGCACTTCGAGAAGGTGTTCGCCGAGTTCATCGAGAAGGGCTGGGTGCGCTTCGTGGACGGCGGCGCCGACACCGGCGCCTACCTCACCACCCACGGCGGCGTCGACACCATCCACGTCACCGGCAGCGAACGCACCCACGACGCGATCGTCTGGGGCACCGACGAGCAGGCCGAGCGGCGCAGGAGCGAGGACACCCCGCTCAATGACAAGCCGTTCACCAGCGAGCTCGGCGGCGTCAGCCCCTGCATCGTCACCCCCGGCCCGTGGAGCGCGGCGGACTTCCGCTTCCAGGCCGAGCACATCGTCACCAGCAAGATGAACAACTCCGGCCACAACTGCGTCGCCAGCCAGATCCTCGTCGTCCCCCGCGAGTGGGACGGCACCGAGCGGCTGCTCGCCGAGATCCGCCGGGTGCTGCGCGAACTCCCGCCCCGCGCCGACTACTACCCCGGCGCGGACGACCGCCTCGACGCGGTGGTCCGCGCCCACCCGGACGCCGAGACCCACGGCGAGGGCGCCTGCCGCCTCCTCGTCCCGGACATCACCGACGAGGGCGACCCGATGCTCGACATCGAGGTGTTCGCCAGCGCCCTCGGAGTCGTACGCCTGCCCGGCGCCGACGCCCCGGCCTTCCTGCGCGCCGCGACGGAGTTCGCCAACGACCGGCTCCCCGGCACCCTCGGCGCGACCCTGATCGTCCACCCCCGCACCGAGCGCGCCCACCGCCACGCGGTCGACGAGGCGGTCGCCGGGCTCCGCTACGGCACCCTCGGCGTCAACTGCTGGTCGGCGTTCGGCTTCCTGCTCGGCTACACCCCCTGGGGCGCGTTCCCCGGGCACAGCCGCCAGGACATCGGCAGCGGCGTCGGCTTCGTGCACAACGCGTTCATGCTGGAGCACGTCGAGAAGACCGTCGTACGCGCCCCCTTCGCACCCGCCCCGCGCGGCCTGTTCACCGGCTCCCCGTCCCTGTCCCCGCGCCCGCCGTACTACGTCACCAACCGCACCGGCCGCACGACCATGGAACGCCTCACCGCCTACACCACGGACCCGAAGGCGACTCGGCTGCCGGGCATCTTCGCCTCCGCGCTCCTCGGCTGATCCAAGAGAGACATGGGCGTCGGGCAGCCCCAGGCAGCCCGACGCCCATGTCGGATTTCCGCCAGCCTCCGCCCCCACCGGTGGCCCATCCTTGAACCATGCACACCGACACCGAGCGCTGCGTCCGGGCGGTCCGGTCCAAGGACGCCCGCTTCGACGGCTGGTTCTTCACCGCCGTCCTGACCACCCGGATCTACTGCCGCCCGAGCTGCCCCGTCGTGCCGCCCAAGGCCGAGAACATGACGTTCTACCCCAGCGCGGCCGCCTGCCAGCAGGCCGGATTCCGGGCCTGCAAGCGGTGCCGCCCCGACACCAGCCCCGGATCCCCGGAGTGGAACGCCCGCGCCGACTCGGTGGCCCGCGCGATACGGCTCATCCGCGACGGCGTGGTCGACCGCGAAGGCGTCCCCGGCCTCGCCGCCCGCCTCGGCTACTCGCCCCGCCAGATCGAACGCCAGCTCCTCGCCGAGCTGGGCGCCGGACCGCTCGCCCTGGCCCGCGCCCAGCGCGCCCAGACCGCCCGGGTGCTCATCGAGACCACCGCGCTCCCCATGGCCGACATCGCCTTCGCCGCCGGGTTCTCCTCGGTGCGCACCTTCAACGACACCGTCCGCGAGGTCTTCGCCCTCGCCCCCGGCGAACTGCGCACCCGGGCCGCCCGCACCGCACCCGGCCCCGCCACCCCCGGCGTCATCACGCTGCGCCTCCCGTACCGCGCCCCGCTCAACCCCAGCAACCTCTTCGGCCACCTCGCCGCGACCGCCGTCCCCAGCGTGGAGGAGTGGCGCGACGGTGCGTACCGCCGCACCCTCGCCCTGCCGCACGGCCACGGCATCGTGGCGCTCACCCCGCGCCCCGACCACATCGCCTGCCGGCTCTCCCTCACCGACCCGCGCGACCTGACCCTCGCCATCAGCCGCTGCCGCTGGCTCCTCGACCTGGACGCCGACCCGGTCGCCGTGGACGAGCAGCTGCGCACCGACCCGCTGCTCGCCCCGCTGGTCGACGCGGCACCGGGCCGCCGGGTGCCGAGGACCGTCGACGGCGCCGAGTTCGCCGTCCGCGCCGTGCTGGGCCAGCAGGTGTCCACCGCCGCCGCCCGCACCCACGCCGCCCGCCTGGTCACCGCCCACGGCACCCCGGTGGACGACCCGGAGGGCGGACTCACCCACCTCTTCCCGGACCCGGAGGCGCTGGCCGGACTCGACCCCGAGCAGCTGGCCCTCCCGCACAGCCGTCGCCGCACGCTCACCACCCTCGTCCAGGCCCTGGCGGACGGCTCGCTGCGCCTCGGCCCCGACTCCGACTGGGACCGGGCCCGCGCCGAACTGGCCGCGCTGCCCGGCTTCGGCCCCTGGACCGTCGAGGTCATCGCGATGCGCGCCCTCGGCGACCCGGACGCCTTCCTCCCCACCGACCTCGGCATCCGCAGGTCCGCCCAGCAGCTGGGCCTGCCCTCCACCCCGGCCGCGCTCACCGCCCGCGCGGCCGGTTGGCGCCCCTGGCGGGCGTACGCCGTCCAGTACCTCTGGACCGTCGACGACCACCCGATCAACCACCTCCCGGACGCGGAAGGAAGTGCCCCGTGACCCGGCAGCACACCGTCACCGACAGCCCCTACGGCCCGCTGACCCTCGTCGCCACCGACGGCGTCCTCGCCGGCCTCTACATGACCGGCCAGCGCCACCGGCCCCCGGAGGAGACCTTCGGCGCACCCGATCCGCGCCCCTTCACCGAGGCGATCCGCCAGCTCGACGCCTACTTCGCCGGCGAACTGCGCGCCTTCGACCTGCCGTTGCACCTGGACGGCACCCCGTTCCAGCGCAGCGTCTGGGAGCAGCTGCGCCTCATCCCGTACGGCGAGACCCGCTCGTACGGCGAACTCGCCGAGAACCTGGGCAAGCCCGGGGCCTCCCGGGCGGTGGGCCTGGCCAACGGCAAGAACCCGGTCGGCATCATCGTCCCCTGCCACCGGGTGATCGGGGCCTCGGGCGGCCTCACGGGCTACGGGGGCGGGCTGGACCGCAAACAGCGGCTGCTGGCGTTCGAGAACGGTACGGAGGCGAGCACCCCGGCGCTGTTCTGAGGCGCGTACGGCGAAGGGCCCCGCACACGCGCGTGCGGGGCCCTTCGCCGTACAGCATCTCCGTGGCTCAGCCGGTGAAGATCTCCGTCACCGTCCAGATCGCCAGGCCCAGCATGCACAGCCCGCCGATCCGCTGCACGGTCTTCAGCGGTACGCGCTTCGCGATGAACCGGCCCGCGAGCAGCGCCAGCGCCGACACCGACATCAGGGCGGCGGCGGAACCGATCGCGGTCGACCAGGTGCCGTTGCTCGCCGCCAGGTTGGCGGTCGTGATCTGCGTGAGGTCGCCCCACTCACTGATGAACACCGCCATGAAGGCCGTCGAGTACACGGGCCAGAACCCGGTCACCGTCTTCGGGCCCGCCTCGTCGTCCTCGTCGTCCCCGCCGCCGCGCAGCAGCATGAACGCGCCGAACGCGAAGAGCGAGGCCGACACCAGCTTGACGATCCAGTCGGGCAGCAGGCCGAGCAGCCCGCCCGCCCCCACCGCGATGGCGACATGCACGATGAACGCGGACGAGGTGCCGAACCAGACATAGAGCGGGCGCATGCGCGTGCCCATGGCGAGCGACGCGAACATCGTCTTGTCCGGGAGTTCGGCGAGGAAGATCAGCCCGAAAGCGGTGATGATCGCCAGGGGGTCGAGATGCATTCCGGGTGGCTTTCTGTACGAGCCGGGCCCCGGATCTCCGCGAAGTGCCGGTCGGCGTTTCGGAGGACCACTCGGCCCGGCATGACGGCACCGCCCACAGGGCGTGGGCGTGTCACACCTGACCGAAGGTCTCGCCCACCCGTGATGATCCACGAGCCCGGCCACCGGGAACCGCGAGGTTCCAGTGTGTCGACGACCGGTTTGCGGGGCTACTCCCCTTCGCAGCCGTCCACACTACCTCACCCGGCCGGCCGCCGGGCGAGCAGGAACGCCTGCGGAGTGCGCTCTTCCGGATCCGCCGCCCGCACGAGGCGTGCCCGCACCTCGAACCCGGCCTGCTCCAGCAGCCCGGCCACCCGGTCCGGGTCGAAGCGGTAGACGTCGAGATCCACGGCGTGCCCGTACGCGTGCTCAAGTCGCACGCCTTCGTCGTCGCCCGCCTTGAACGCGAGGAGCAGATGGCCTCCGGGGGCCAGGACCCGGTGGAACTCGGCCACGTACGGCCCCAGCTCCCGCGGCGGCGTATGGACGAGCGAGTACCAGGCGACGGCCCCGCCCAGCGAGCCGTCGGGCAGGTCCAGCGCGCTCATCGTCCCCACCTCGAACCGCAGGTCCGGATAGCGCCGCCGGGCCTCGGCGACCATGCCGGGGGAGAGGTCCGTGCCGGAGGCGTCGAGGCCGAGGTCCCGCAGGTACGCGGTGACCCGCCCGGGCCCGCAGCCGAGATCGGCGACCGGCCCGCCGCCGCCCGCCTCCACATACGCGGCGAAGGCGCCGAGCATCGCCCGGTCCAGATGTTTCGCGGCCAGCTCGTCCGCGAGGAGACCGCGCGCGACGACGAGTCCAGGCCGCCGGAGACCCAGGGCTGACCGCCCTCGTCTCAGCAGACGGGGCGGCCGTCCTCCAGCTCCACGGCGCCCGTGCCGGACTCCAGCGCCTTCAGCGCCGCGTGCATCCGCCAGGCGCGCGCCCCCTTCAGGTACTGGTCGATCTCCGCTGGCTCGACCAGCTTCCAGGACAGGAGCTCCGACTCCTGGAGCCGGATCGCCTTCAGCTGCTCCTCGTCCAGGACCCCGCCGTCGTACACGTACGCCACGATCGGCGGCCGGTCGCTGCCGCGCGCCCAGTCGACGGCGAGGAGCCGGCCCGGCTCGATGTCGAGCCCGATCTCCTCCAGCGACTCGCGCCGCGCGCCCTGCCGGGGGCTCTCCCCGTCCGCCGACTCGACCGTCCCGCCGGGCAGCGTCCACCCCTCCCGGTAGTTCGGCTCGACCAGCAGCACCCGGCCGCGCGCGTCCCGGAAGACACAGGCGGCACCGACGAGGACCTTGGGAAGACCGGCGATATACGTGGCGTAGTCAGTAGTGGTCACACGGTCAGCGTAGAGCCATTTTGATCGATCAGACCATGGGCAGGGAGGGGGTCCGGCGGATAGGGTCGGGGCGGCGCGACTGCCTGTTCGAATGCAAAGGGAATCATGGTGACGGACGGAGCAGTGATGGAAACCGCACGCGTGCTCGTCGCGGCGGACAAGTTCAAGGGCTCGCTCACGGCCGTGCAGGTCGCGGAGCGGGTGACGGCCGGGCTGCGGCGCGTCGTCCCGGACATACGGGTGGAGACCCTGCCGGTCGCCGACGGCGGCGACGGCACGGTGGCGGCGGCGGTGGCCGCCGGCTTCGAGCGCCGCGAGGCACGGGTGACCGGGCCCCTGGGCGACCCCGTCACCGCCGCGTACGCGGTGCGGGGGACCACCGCGGTGGTCGAGATGGCCGAGGCGTCCGGCCTCCAGCACCTGCCCGAAGGAGTCTTCGCGCCCCTCACGGCCACCACGTACGGCTCCGGGGAGCTGCTGCTCGCCGCGGTCGAGGCGGGGGCCCGGACCATCGTGTTCGGCGTCGGCGGCAGCGCCACCACGGACGGCGGGGCGGGCATGCTCGCCGCGCTCGGGGCGCGCTTCCTCGACGCGGACGGCAAGCCGGTCGGGCCGGGTGGCGGCGGCCTCGCGGACCTCGCCGAGGCGGATCTGTCCGGGCTCGACCCCCGGTTCGCCGGCATCGACCTGGTCCTCGCCAGCGACGTCGACAACCCGCTGACCGGCTCCAAGGGCGCGCCGGAGGTCTACGGCCGCCAGAAGGGCGCGACCGAGGCGGACATCGCGACGCTTGACGCGGCCCTCGCGCACTATGCGTCCCTCCTCGGCCCCGAGCAGGCGGACCTCCCCGGCGCCGGGGCGGCCGGCGGCATCGGCTACGGCGCGCTCGTCGCCCTCGGCGCGCGCTTCCGCCCCGGGATCGAGGTCATGCTCGACGTCCTGGGCTTCGCGCCCGCGCTCGACCGGGCGACCTTCGTCATCACCGGCGAGGGCTCCCTCGACACCCAGACCCTCCACGGCAAGGCCCCGGCGGGCGTCGCGGCGGCGGCGCGGGCGGCGGGCCTCCCGGTCGTGGCGGTCTGCGGGCGCCTCGCGCTGTCGCCGGAGGCGCTGGCGGGGGCGGGGATCCGGCGGGCGTACGCGCTGATGGACCTGGAGCCGGATCCCGCGGTGTGCATGGCGGAGGCGGGGCCGTTGCTGGAGCGGGTCGCGGAGTCGATCGCGCGCGACTTTCTGGTCTGAACCGGGGGCGCTGCCCCCGGACCCCCGCTCCTCAATCGCCGGAGGGGCTTATAGGTAGCCTCGCCGGCGTTTGAGGCGCGGGGTCCGGGGCGGAGCCCCGGTTTCGGGAAGGGGCGGGTAGGGGACAAGGCCCGCCGCAGGCGCCCCCCGCCCTGTGCGCCCGCACAACCCCGCCCCCGCCCACCCGGGGCACCCGCACCACATCCCCCCACCCCCATGGACGCCCCCCTCCTCCCCCTGCTGACCTGTGGCAACACAGGAACCGCGGAAGGAGGAGGACACCCCCATGCCCACCCTGGAGATCCGCGCACTCTCCGCCCACCTACGGCCCCGTACGCCCACTGCGCGGCATCGACCTCGACGTCCCGCCCGGCACGATCACCGCCGTACTCGGCGGCAACGGCGCCGGCAAGACCACCCTGCTGCGGGCCGTCTCACGGACCCTTGGCTTCCACGGCGGCACCGCCACCGGCACCGTCCGGTTCGACGGGCGCCCGCTGGAGCGGCTGCGGCCCGACCGGGTCGTCGCCGCCGGGATCGTCCAAGTGCCCGAGGGCCGCCAGGTGTTCGCCCGTATGACCGTGGCGGACAACCTGCGCGCCGGGGCCCTCGGCGCGCCCGGCGGCCGCAAGGCGGCGGCCGAAGCGCTGGGCCGCGTGCACGAGTTGTTCCCCGTACTCGCCCGCCGCGCCCACCAGAGCGCCGGGCTGCTGTCCGGCGGCGAGCAGCAGATGCTCGCCATGGGCCGCGCCCTGATGGCCCGCCCCCGGCTGCTCCTCCTCGACGAACCCTCGCTCGGCCTCGCGCCGTTGATGGCGCAACGCATCGCCGACACCATCCGCGAGATCAACGCCTCCGGCACCTCCGTCCTGCTCGTGGAGCAGAACGCGTCGATCGCCCTGCGCCTCGCCACCACGGCGTACGTCCTGGAGGTCGGCGAGGTCGCCCTGCACGGGCCCGCCGAGGAACTGGCCGCCTCCGACGAGGTGCGCCGCCGCTATCTGGGCGTCGTGGACGAGGCGGCCGCCGCCGACGCGGACCGGGCGGCGGGCACCACCGTACGCACCCTGGGCAGGTGGTCCGCGTGACCGCCCCCGCGCAGCTCACCGTCAGCGACGTCACCGTCCGCTTCGCCGGGCTCACCGCCCTCGACGGCGTCTCGTTCACCGTCGAGCCGGGCAGCGTGCACGCCGTCATCGGCCCCAACGGCGCCGGGAAGTCGACCACGTTCAACGTGCTGTCCGGGGTCTGCCGGGCGGCCTCCGGCAGCGTCCGGCTCGGCGGGACCGAGCTGACCGGGCTGGCCCCGCACCGGATCGCCGCGCTCGGGGTGGCCCGAACCTTCCAGAACCTCGCGCTGCCCCCGTACGCCACCGTCGCCGACACCCTCATGCTCGGCCGGCACCGGCTCACCCGGGCGGGATTCCTGGCCGCCGGACTGCGGCTGCCGTCCGCCGCCCGGGAAGCCCGCGCGCACCGCGAACGGGTCCGCGAGATCGCCGAATTCATAGGCCTGGAAGCGGAGTTGAGCCGGCCGGCCGGCGCACTGCCGTACGGGCAGCAGAAGCTGGTCGAGCTGGGCCGGGCGCTGTGCATGGAGCCGCAGGTGCTCCTCCTGGACGAACCCGTCGCCGGCATGACCGCCGACGAGCGCCGGCGCACGGCCGCGGTCGTCGCCGGGGTCCGCGACGGCCTCGGCATCTCGATCGTGCTGGTCGAGCACGACATGGGCGTGGTGATGCGGCTCGCGGACGCCGTGACCGTCCTCGACTTCGGGCGCCGGATCGCCGACGGCACCCCCGCAGAGGTCCAGAACGATCCCGCCGTCGTCCAGGCATATCTGGGAGCACCGCAATGACCACCTTCATCGAATTCCTCCTCGGCGGCCTGTCCATCGGCTCGGTCTACGCCCTGATCGCGCTCGGCTTCGTCGTCATTTTCAAGGCCACCGAGGTCGTCAACTTCGCCCACGCGTCCCTGCTGTTGGCGGGCGGTTACGTCACCGCCGTACTCCACGACGACATCGGCTTCTGGCCCGCCCTCGCGGTCGGCATCGCGGGCGCGGCCGTCGTCGGCGCCGCCGTCGACTTCCTGGTGATGCGCCGTTACCGGGGCAGCGACCACAGCGTCCTCGCCATCGTCACCATCGGCGTCGACATCCTCCTGACGACCGAACTCACCCGGCGCATGGGCACGGAGGTGCTCGCGCTCGGCGACCCCTGGGGCGACCGGGTCCTCACCATCGGCGGGGTCACCCTCGCCCAGACCCGTGTCGCCGCGTTCGTCGCCGCCGCCCTCCTCATCACCGTCTTCCTGCTCGCCTTCCGCTTCACCTCCTGGGGCGTCTCGATGCGCGCCGCCGCCGAGAACCCCCGGACGGCCGCGCTGATGGGGATCAGGCTCGGCCGGGTCTCGCTCGCCGCCTGGGCGGTCGCCGGGGCGCTCGCCGCCGTCGCCGCGCTGTTCCTCACCGTCTTCCCGACGCCCGGCCTGGAACGGGCGACCTCGCTCGCCGCGCTCAAGGCGTTCCCCGCCGCCATCCTCGGCGGCCTCGACTCCACGACCGGGGCCCTCGCCGGCGGTCTCATCGTCGGCGTCACCGAATCGCTCGCCACCGGCTACCAGAGCGATCTGTCGTTCCTCGGCCGGGGCATCGGCGACCTGGCCCCCTACCTGGTGATGGTGATCGTGCTGCTCGTACGCCCCGCCGGACTCCTCGGCACGAAGGAGCCGGCCCGTGTCTGAGACCGCCACCCCGTTCGCGTACACCGTCACCGCGCGGCTGCGCCGCCCCCGTACCTGGGCCTGGGCTGCGGGATCGGTGCTGCTGCTCGCCCTCCCCTTCTATCTGGACCGCTTCTGGCTCCAGGCCGGTCTCTTCGCGATGGCCGCCGCGATCGGCGCGATCGGGCTCAACCTGCTGACCGGGGCGACCGGGCAGCTCTCCATGGGCCACGCCTTCTTCCTCGCCGTGGGCGCGTACGGCTACTGCGTACTGGCGGGAGAGGGCGGTACGGAGAACGGGCACACCCTGTCCGGGCTCGGCCTGCCCAGCTGGCTCGCCGCCGTGCTCGCCGTTCTCCTCGCCGGAGTAGCGGGCGGGCTGTTCAGCCCGATCGCGGGGCGGCTGCGCGGCGCCTATCTCGGCATCGCCACCCTGGCGCTGATCTTCATCGGCCAGCACGTGCTGTTCAACGCCTCGTCCCTCACCGGCGGTTACAACGGCCGCCCGGTGCCGCCGCTGTCGCTCTTCGGCCTCACCTTCGACGACACCGAGACGGTGGTGGCCGCGGTGCCGTTCCAGTCCTCCGAGAAACTCTGGTACGCGGCGCTGCTCGCCCTGCTCCTCAGCGGCCTGTTCGCGCGCGGGGTGCTGCGCGGGCGGCCGGGCCGGGCGCTCAACGCCATCCGCGACCACCGCATCGCGGCCGGTGTGATGGGCGTCCCGGTGGCCCGCTACCGGGCCGGGGTCTTCGTCCTGTCCTCCATGTACGCCGGACTGGCCGGGGTGCTCCTGGCCTTGGTATTCCAGCGGACGGTGCCCGAGTACTTCGGCATGGTCCTGTCCCTCGAATACCTCGCCATGATCGTGATCGGCGGGCTCGGCACCGTGGCGGGGGCGGTCGTCGGCGCCGCCTTCGTCTCGCTGCTGCCTCAGCTCCTCACCCACTACAGCGACGCCCTGCCGCTGGTCGCGGCCCCCGGCACCGGCGGCCTGGCACCGGGCGAGGCATCGCGCTACCTGTACGGCGCCGCGGTCGTCGCGGCGGTCCTGTTCCTGCCCGGCGGCCTGACACGCCCGAGGAAGAACCCAGGGGAGAAGAAATGAAACTGCGTGTGCTCGGGGCCGTGTGCGCGGCCCTCGCCCTCACCCTCACGGGATGCAGCGAGAAGGCCAGGTCCTCCGACGGGGGAGAGGGGTCCAAGGGCGGGGTGAAGACCGGCAAGGGCGTCACCGATTCGGTGATCGCACTCGGCGCGCTCACCGACATGACCGGCGTCTACGCCTCGCTCGGCAAGAGCGTCACCCAGGCCCAGCGGCTCTGGGTGAAGCGGACCAACGCCGAGGGCGGCATTTGCGACCGCAAGATCGAGCTGACCGTGCGCGACCACGGCTACGACCCGCAGAAGGCGGTCGCCGGATACACCGAGCTGGAACCGAAGGTGCTGGGCTTCGTCCAGTTCATCGGCTCCCCGTTCGTCGGGGCGGTGGAGCAGCGCATCGACGGCCTGGACAAGGGCCTCGTCCTGCCGCAGGCATGGTCCGCGAACCTGCTCGGCAGCAAGTACGTACGCATCATCGGCGCCACGTACGACGTCGAGACGATCAACGCCATCGACTATCTGCTAGCGGAGAAACGCATCGCCAAGGGCGACAAGGTCGGCCATGTGTACTTCGAGGGCGACTACGGCGAGAACGCCCTCGCCGGTTCTCAGTACGCGGCGAAGCAGGCGGGTCTCACCGTGGTGGAGCAGATGATCAAGCCCTCCGACGACGACATGACCGCCCAGGTCGCCGCCCTGAAGCAGGCGGGCGTCAAGGCGGTCGTCATCAGCGCGGGCCCCCGCCAGGCCGCCTCGTTCGTCGGGGTCGCCGCCGCCACCGGCCTCAAGGTCCCGGTCATCGGCAACAACTCCGCGTACGCACCGCAGCTGCTGAAGACCCAGGCGGGCCCGGCCCTGATGCGGGACTACTACGTCGCCGCGTCCACCCTGCCCATCGGCGACCCGGGCACCGGCCCGGCGAAGCTTGCGAAGGAGTACGCCGCCGCCTACCCGAAGGACGGCCTCGACAACGGCGTCATCGCCGGCTACACGGCCGCCGACCTGTACGGCGAGGCCCTGAAGAAGGCGTGCGCGGCCAAGGACCTCACCCGCGAGGGCGTCGACAAGGCGCTGCTGACCATCTCCGGCTTCGGCACCGACTTCGGGGTCTCGCACGATTTCACCGACCCGGCCGCGCCCTCCACCAGGGAGAGCGTGATCATGAAGCCGGACGACAAGGTCCCCGGCGGCCTGAAGGTGGTCAGGCCCGCCGAGGCCGCGGCGGCCGCCAAGAGCTACCCCCTCAAGTAACGCTCCCCGCAAGGGAAATGCCCGGCGGGCGGCACGCATCGCGCGTGCCGCCCGCCGGTGTCCCGTCCGTCGCCGGATCAGCTGGTGTATGCCTCCAGTTCCGAGAGCTGCGCGGCCGGCCAGCCGGTGTTGGCGGTGAACGTCAGCCGCACATAGCGGGCCGACGTGCCCGGCAGGGTGACCGTCGCCTGGTTGCCGCTCGACGGGTTGAAGGTGTAACCCGCCGAGCCCTTCAGGGAGTTGTACGTGTTGTTGTCGGTGCTGCCCGACACGCTCAGGGTCTGGGTGCGGGTCGCCCAGGCGGACGCCGGGGGCAGCTTCAGGACGAGCCGCTTGACGGACTTGGCGGCGCCGAGGTCCACGGTGATCGTCTGCGGGAAGGCGTTGTTGCGGCTCTCCCAGTACGTGTTCGCGTTGCCGTCGACCGCGTTGGACGCGCCGTACACATCGGCGTGACCGGACTCGGTGACGGGGCGGCCCTTGGCGAGGTTACCCGTCTCGACCGGCGGGTCCGTGGGGTCGGTCGGCGGGTCGGTGGGGTCGGTCGGGCCGGTGCCGCCGCCCGGGACGCCGCCGTTGGTCCACACCGGGTCCGGCCAGACGCCGGTGCAGGCCGGAGGATCGGCGTACCAGCCGGAGTTCCCGGAGCCCCGGGTGATCTGGAAGCCGCTGCCGACGCAGTTGTGGATCGGGTTCGACTGGGCGATGTGCGTCGCCGTGACGTTGTCGAAGGTGGCCGTGCCGGGGGCCTGGATCTGGAGCGCGTAGGTGCCGGCGCCGTCGATCTTGATGTTCTTGAAGTGCAGCCCGTTGGTCGCGCCCTCGATGAGGTGGATCGCGGCGTAGGAGCTGTCCAGGACCTCGCTGTCGGTGATGTTGATGTTGCCGTTGATCGGTTCGTTGAGCCCGCTGAACCAGATCGCGCCGACCCCGAAGTTCCAGTTGTAGTCGCTGTTCCCGGTCCGGATCAGGGTGTTGCGGGCGGCCGTGGTGGTGCCCGAAACAGCCGTCCCCTGGCCGGAGTTGACACCCGGATAGCGGTTGGCGATGTGCAGGCCGCCGCCGTTGGAGATGGTGTCCGCCATGACGTTGTCGGACAGGGTGATGTCCTTGCCGCCGTAGGTGACGATGTTGTTGGCGAGGATCGGCAGGATCACCGTGTTGAACGTGAACTTGTTCTTGACGTTCGGGACGTTCTCCGCCCACATGGCGAGCCCGTCGTCCCCAGTGTTGCGGACGAAGGTGTTGGTGACCGTCGAGTTGGTGACGCCGTAGTGGAAGTTCACCCCGTCGGCGGTCTGGTCCAGGATGCGGCTGTTCTTGATGGTGAAGTTGTCCATCGGGCCGTCCATCCAGGCGCCGCACTTGGTGTGCTGCATCCAGACGTTGTCGACGGTCGAGTTGGACAGGGCGCCGCCGATGGCGTTCACCTGGTCGTTGTCGACCCGCTCGCGGATGTCACCGATGATGGCGAAGTCCCTGAGCGTGACGTTGCTGCTGCCGCCGTCCCCGGCGTACTTGCCGTAGACGCCGACGGCCTTGCTCCGGTTGGAGGGGTCGCGCCCGGTCAGCACGGAGTACCAGGGCCCGGCGCCGCGCAGGGTCACCTTGTCCACGATGATGTGGTCGCGGACCTGGAACGTGCCCTGCGGGATGTACACCTCCTTGCCCTGCGTCCTGCCCGCGTCCACGGCCGCCTGGATCTTGGCGGTCGAGTCGGCGGCCCCGGTCGGGTCGGCCCCGAAGTCGGAGACGACGTCCAGCGCACCGGACGGCTTGGCGATGGGCGCGCCCACCTGCTCGAAGTCCGCCAGGTCGATGGTGAACGACGGTGAGGCGGCGGTGGAGGACACCTGGAGCCGGACCTTCGTACCGATGGGCAGGGTGGACCCGAACATGGTCCGGGCCTCGTCATAGAAGTGGTGCGGGTTGGTGTCGCCCGGGTTGTTGTTGAACGGGTAACCCCCGTAGTACCAGCCGTACTTGGAGGTGACCGGCACCGCCTTGGGCGAGGCGCCGTTCACGCGTACGTCGATCGAGGCGTCCCGGCCCGTCCCGGCGGAGTTGTCCGGCAGCGAGTACCGGAAGGACATCGCGTTGGCGGGGGCGGTGAGCGTGAACTCCACGTACTCACCGACCGAGTCCAGGGTCACCGCCTGCCGGCCCGACGCCTCGGACGGCAGCGTGCCGTAGAGGCGGTTCGGGCCGATCAGGGTGCCGTTGGTGGCCGCGTACTCGGCCTCCTGTTCTTTGAACGGGACGGTCGCGCCGCGGCCGGGTACGGAGAGCGGTGAGGGGGCGGGGACACCGGCGGCCTGGGCGGCCGGTGCGCCGGTCAGCACCACGGCGGCGGCGGTGCCGACCGCGGCGAGGGCCAGCGAGAGTGAGGCGGATATGGACCGCTTGAACAGCGGTCGTCGGGGTGGGGAAGTCACGTCGAAGTCGTCCTTGCGGCTCGTGGGGGCTCTTCGGACGTCCCACAGGCTAGGAGCACCGCCGCAAGGAAGTCCACGATGGTGCGCAAGATTCTGCTTCCAGAACTAAAATTTACGACTCAAACCTGAGAAGAATGCGTTGAGTGCGCCGGTTGGCGGGGATTCGGCGCACCCAACGCTCGTACTACGCAAGCCACTTGCGAGGGCGGTGAGCGCCCGTCAGTCGGCCTGGCTCCCGCGCGGACCGAGCAGTTCGAGGTCGCTCAGGGCCACCCGGCACCCCTTCGCGGCCGTCATCACGAGCCGGAAGCGCTGCGCGGTGACCGGGGCGAACCGCAGCTCCGTCGCCGTGTTCGCGGCCGGTGAGCGGTCCGACCCCGGCCGCACCCGCACCTCGCGCCACCGGTCCCCGTCCGCGTACTGGAGCCGCTGCCCCACGGGCACGCGCACCCCGGACCCCGGCCCCTCGTCGTAGTAGTGGATCCGCGCCCGGTCCACCGTGACCGCCTCCGCCGCCGTCACCGTGAACTCCACCGTGCGGGCCCCGTCCGGCGCCGACACCCAGCGGTTGACCGGCGCCCGGTCGAACCAGACGCGCCCGTCGACGGCGGCCTCCGGACCGGTCCCCTCGCCACTGGACGAGGCCGAAGCCTGCGGGAACCCCTCGCCCTTGTGGTTGAACGCCCGGTTCGCCAACGCCTCCGGCCGGCGCACCGGGGCCCGCCGCAGATCCACCGTCGCCCCCGACAGCGGACGCCCCGAGGCGACGAGGTGTCCGTCGACCCAGACGCACAACCCCTTGACGCCCAGCCGGTAGTGGCTGCCGTCCCGGTCGTAGACCACGCTCAGCTCGTGGCCGTGGTACGCGACGTTCTGGAGCGCGAAGTGGTCCCACCCGGCCGGCACGAGCGGGCGTATCCGCAGCGTGTCACCGGCCGAGGGGCGCACCCCCAGCAGCCCCGTGAGGACCAGGTCCGCGAAGGTGGAGTGGTTGTAGTGCTCACTGCGGTCCGGGAAGTCCGCGATCCACTCGCCGGTGTCCGGGTCCAGGTTCTCCGCGATGTACGGCCGCCGGTCCTTGCGCTGCTGGGCGGCGTACTGGCGCAGCAGCCCCACGTAGTCGTCGCGCCCGACGGGGGCGTGCGGGCGCTCGTCGAGGAGGCGGGCCAGGGCGGTGAGGACCTGACTCGTCTGGAACGGCCAGGACGGCCCGTTCCACTCGCACTCGCCTGGGCTGGCCCCCGGGGTGCGGTGCTGCACCATGTAGTACGGCGAGGAGGGCGGGACCGTCCGCAGCCCGTGCCGCCCGGCGAACGCGGCCGGATCGGTGAGCCCGCGCCACGCGCCGTCGTGCCGCGCGTCGGGCAGGCCGAAGTACCAGGGCACGAATCCGGCCAGCTCCGGTCCGCTGACGAACGCCCCGTGCCGGTCCGGGTACTGGGGCCCGAAGCGGTCGGTGAAGTGCCGGAACTCCGGGCTCCACAGCTTCTCCTGCACCCGGGCCCGCAGCCGCTCCGCCCGCTCGGTGTGCGCGGCGGCCTTCGCGGTGTCCCCGGCCAGCGCCGCGATGCGCGCCACGGCCTGGTGCCCGGCGAAGAGGTAGCTGTTGAGCGTCGGCCGGAACGCCTCGCCCGCCCAGCCGTCACCGACGTCGAGCCCGCTCGTGGTGAACTCGGTGGCGTCGTTGACCGGCGCGATCCAGTAGAGCCCCATGTCCGCGTCGTAATGGGACTCCCAGGCTTCGAGATCCGCCTCCAGCGCGGCGGAGTGCGCCAGCGGCACCCGGCCGTCGCCGCTGACCTCGTAATCCGCCCACACCGCCTGGCCGATCCACGACGTGTACTGGCGCAGGTTGCCCCCGCCGCCGAGCCACCAGGCGAGGGTGTCCTTCACGACGGTCCGGTCGCGGAGCCAGCGCGCCTCGTGGATGTGGTGCCCGACCGCCGCGTTGATGGTCGAATTGGCGCCCTCCCACGAGACCGAGGGCAGGAACTCGGTGACGAGCATTCCGTCGGCGGTGGAACGCAGATGCTTCTTGAAGGCTTCCCAGCGGTAGTAGTACGTGTCCAGAATCGTGCGGTCCGGCAGGTCCACGAACGGGATGTTCGCCGCGTACCAGTCGGCATCGGAGCCGTACCGCTGCCGGGCCAGCGCCCGCACGTCGAGCGGCACCCGGACCGGCCGCCCGCCGGCCGGCGAGGCAACCGGCGCCGCCTGTGCCGTGCCGGCCGCCGGCAGCCCGAGCGCACCGGCCGCGAGCCCGATCAGCGCGGCGTCACGGCACACCCGCCGCCGTCCGGGACCGGTCGGTCCGTCCTGCTCAGAGCGTGTGGAGTCGGGCGTGTGATCGGGGACATGAGGGGTCATCAGGGCCTCCTGGGCTGAATGGGAATGCGGTGTCCGGATGTCCGGACGGCGCGCCCCGAGGCCGTCTTTACAACGTTATATAGCTCAACTCGTGAGCAGAGCAAGGGTGTCGGCACCGCTGGATCAAGGCGCCGTGCCGCCCGCGCGTGAGGGTCACGAAACAACTACGAAAGCGTTGACACGCCGTGCGGCCCGATGCCACGGTTCAGGACGCGGGCGCCTTTCCGGCCGACTCGCCGCGCCCCCTGGCCCGGCCGGAATTCCCCTCCACGGGTAGCGCCCGACGCTCTCGACCCACCCCGGCCTCCGCGCGCTCTCCGGCGTGCGCGGAGGCCGGGCACCCCCACATATGGGAGCGCTCCCGCATCGTTGACCGGCACCATTCGACCCCCACCGAAAGGCGAAGTCACCCATGACGACCTCCAGAAGGAAACGCACCGGACTGGCCGCCGCCGCCGCGGCCACCGCCGCGCTGCTGGCCCTCTGCGGACCGCTCCCCGCCGAGGCGGCCCCCACCGCCGCCACCCCCGCCGCGCAGGGCACCGCCGGGACGGACTGGCTGCACACCGACGGGAACAAGATCGTCGACGAGAACGGCAAGGAGGTCTGGCTCACCGGCGTCAACTGGTTCGGCTTCAACGCCACCGAACGGGTCTTCCACGGGCTCTGGTCCGCCAACCTGGACACCCTCACCGGGCAGATGGCGCAGCGCGGCATCAACATCGTCCGGGTGCCGATCTCCACCCAGCTCCTCCTGGAGTGGAAGAACGGCCAGGCCGCGGTGCCCAGCGCGGTCAACACGTACGCCAACCCCGAGCTGAAGGACAAGACCACCCTCCAGGTCTTCGACGCCTTCCTCGACACGGCGGAGAAGTACGGCATCAAGGTCCTCCTCGATGTGCACAGCGCCGAGGCCGACAACTCCGGGCACATCCACCCCGTCTGGTGGAAGGGCTCGATCACCACCGAGGACTTCTACTCGGCCTGGGAATGGGTGACGGACCGCTACAAGGACAACGACACCCTCGTGGCGATGGACATCAAGAACGAGCCGCACGGCAAGCAGTCCGAGTCACCGCGCGCCAAGTGGGACGACTCCACCGACGAGGACAACTTCAAGTACGCCTGCGAGACCGCCGGCAAACGCATCCTCGCCATCAACCCCAAGGTCCTCATCCTCTGCGAGGGCATCGAGGTCTACCCCAAGGACGGCAGCGACTGGAGCTCCACCGCCGAGGCGGACTACCACTACGACTGGTGGGGCGGGAACCTGCGCGGCGCCGCCGAACACCCCGTGGACCTCGGCGCCCAGCAGGACCAGCTCGTCTACTCCCCGCACGACTACGGCCCGCTCGTCTTCCAGCAGCCCTGGTTCGAGGGCGACTGGGACCGCAGCACGCTGGAACGCGACGTCTGGGGCCCCAACTGGCTCTACCTGCACCAGAACAACACCGCGCCCCTGCTCATCGGGGAGTGGGGCGGCTTCCTCGACAACGGCCCCAACGAGAAGTGGCTGAAGGCGCTGCGCGATCTCATCGTGGACCACCGCATCAGCCAGACCTTCTGGTGCCTCAACCCGAACTCGGGCGACACCGGCGGGCTCCTCGGCTATGACTGGGCCACCTGGGACGAGGCGAAGTACGCCCTGCTCAAGACCGCGCTCTGGCAGGAGAACGGCAAGTTCGTCAGCCTCGACCACGAGGTCCCGCTCGGCGGCGCCGGCACCACGACGGGCATCAGCCTGACGGACCTGTACGGCACCGGCTGACACGCGGACGGGGGGGCGGGGGGCCCCGGCGGGCCCCCCGCCCCCCCCCCCCCCCCGGGCCCCCGGGGGGGGGCCCCCCCCCCCCCCCCCGCCCCGACCCCCCCCCCCCCCCCGCCGCGGGCGCC
>NZ_JBIWCN010000008.1:277008-312077 GCF_044761525.1 Streptomyces sp. NPDC097595
ATGTGGGTCCGCCTCGCCCCGGGGGCCCGGCGGGGGGGGGCGGCCCCCCCGCGGGGCACCCGCGGGCGGCCCGGGGCGGCCGCGGGGGCCCCCGGGGGGGGGGGGGGGGGGGGCGGGGGCCCCCCCCGGCCCCACCACGGCGGACGGCTACTCGGTGCGCAGCGCCAGCCAGTCGAGCTCGGCATACCCCTCGCCCTTGGTCAGCCGGATGTGGTTCACCCCCTCGCGCAGCGTGAGCCGGACAGTGGCGATCTTCTCGTCGGCGTCCTGCCGGGGGCCGCTGAGCCAGCCGCCCGTGGAGGGATACGTGAGGGTCCCCGCGGCCGCCCCGTCCACGGTCACGGTGTGCCCGGCGGTCCCGGCCGTCCCGTTCGCGTAACCGACGTCCACCAGGTACGACCCCGCCCGGGGCGCGTCCACCGCGAAGTCGACGGAGCTGGTGGCGCCGTCGATCCCGCCCACGTAGTCCGGGAACTCGTTCCACTGGAAGTGCCGGATGCCCGCGCCGCTCACGGTGGCGAGTTCCGCCTCGTAGCGGTGGGTGTCCGGGCGTACGTCGACGAAGTCGAGCTCGGCGTAGCCGGTGCCCTTGGCCAGGGTGACCGTGTTCCGGCCCGCCTTGAGGGCGATCCGTTTCACCGCCGTGCCCATCGTGGTGTTGGCCCAGCCCCCGGTGGCCGGGTAGCTCACCGCACCCTGCGCCTCGGAGTTGACCCGCACCTGGTGGGTGGAGGTCGCGGCGGTGCCGTTCGCGTAGCGCACCCGCAGCAGGTGGACACCGGCCTTCGCGGCGTCGACGGTGAAAGTGACCGAGCTGTTGGCGCCGTCGATCCCGCCGATGTAACCCCGCCCCGAGGCCAGACTTGTGTCGCTGCCGGTGTGCGCGACGGTCCCGGACTGCACCGCGTCCTCCGCCTCGTACTTCCCCGGGTACGCGGCCGCCTGACCCGCCGGCTCCACGACGATCCGGTAGCCGTCGAGGTGCTCCATCCCCCGGATGGGCACGGTGAGGTTCCCGCCGGAGTCGAGCGCGAGCACCTTGTCGTACACGTTGTACGGGCCCGACTGCGGGTCGCCCGCGCGCTCGGCCCTGCGGTCGGCGGCCAGCGGGTCCGTGGTCCAGTCCGTCGTGTCGATCCGGACCCTCACCTGCGGGCCCAGGCCGCGCGCCGCGAGGCCCAGGACCCGGACGTCGATGTCGCCGTCGTCACCGCCCGCGAGGACCGTGACGGACCGGGACGCGGAGTCCCAGGACGCGACCGCGTCGGAGCCCTGGTAGTGCCGGGTGTCCCAGCGGCTGACGAAGAGCTGGTTGCCGCGCAGCTCGCGGAACCAGTTCATGAAGTACCAGCCCCCGTTGGGCTTCAGGCCGTCCGTGGTGCGGCGCAGGGTGTTCCCGAGCAGCCCGGGGTTGGTGTAGATGCCCATGGCCGCCGAGTCCACGCCGTACCGGGCGAACTCCGCCCAGTGCTTGACCATGGTGCCGGGGACGCCCTCGAACTCGCCGTTCCCCGGCCCGTACTCCTCGATCATCACCGGGCGCGGGGAGATCCCCAACTCCTGCTCCAGCGGGCGGTAGTAGCGGGTCAGGGACTCGGGCACGTCGCCCGGGCTGGGGCCCAGACTGTGCCACCCGATGATGTCCGGCAGGGTGCCGGTGTTCTTCGCGTTGACCAGGAAGTCCCGCATGCGCGGCTGCCGGTCCGGCGACTCCCACGGGTTGTAGTGCTCGTAGTTGGGCCCCATGATCTTCACCGAGCCGTCGATCGCCCGGATGCGCCGGACGGTCTGCGTCCAGAGCCAGTTGACCTTGGCGTCGTAGGTGGCGCCGGGGACGCGCGGATCGGTCATGAAGGGGCTGTCCGGCTGGGTGCCCAGCTTGTTGTCGGGCTCGTTCAGCGGGGCCACCGCGCTCAGCACGTCCTTGTACTTCTGGATCGACCGGGTGGCGCTGTCCGCCTTGCCGTTCCAGTCGTCGATCCCCTTCCAGACGTAGGGCCAGCCGCCCATCAGGTCGTTGTAGCGGCCGACCATCTTCACCCCGGTGCCCCGGAGTTTCGCCGCCACCGACTCCGTGGAGCTGGGGTAGGAGGTGTCACCGTCCATGCTCTGGTGCTGGGCGAGCAGCACCTGCGTACCGTCGGCGAGCGCGGCCGGGGTGTTCGGCGTGGTCGTCACCCCGAACAGCGTGCCGAGCCCGGCCTTGGTGAGCGGCCCGGACTGCCGCCCGGTGTCCACGGTGATCACCTCGGGGGCCGCCGCCGCCGCGGCCTGCCCGGCCGCCGCGCTGTCCTGTCCGCCCGCCGAGATCAGCGAACCGGCCAGGACGGCCGTGACCACGAGCGCGGACGCGGCGGGGCGGATGCCCCGCAGCTGTGCCGGGCGGGTCACCGGAGGTCCCACTTCATGTTCTCGCCGCCCCAGCAGTCCCACAGCTGGATGCGGGTGCCGTTGGCGGTGCCCTGGCCGGCCGCCTCCAGGCAGCGGCCCGAGTTGGGGTTGCGCAGGGTGCCGTCGGAGTTCAGGGTCCACCGCTGGTTGGCGCCGCCCCAGCAGTCCCACAGCCCGATCCCGGCGCCGTTGTCCCGGGCGGCCGCACCGCCCGTCACCTCCAGGCACTTGCCGAAGGCCCGTACGGTCCCGTCGGAGCCGACGGTCCACTGCTGCGGGGCGCCGCCCCAGCAGTCCCAGAGGATGACCGGGGTGCCATTGGCGCTGTTGCCGCCGGACACGTCGAGGCAGCGCCCGCTCTGCCGGCCGACGAGCGCACGCGCTCCGCCCCCGCCGGTGCCGCCGTTGGTGGTGAAGGAGAAGTCGTCCACGGCGAGCCCGGCCCCGCCGACCCAGGGTTCGAATCCCGCCTGCACGCTCGTCATGTACCAGGAGCGCTGGATCTGGCCCCGTGCGACGGCGTCGTCGGTGAAGGACCGTACGGCGAAGTCGAGGGACCCGGTGCCCGAGGTGCGGACGTAGGAGATGACGTTCCAGCCGATGTTCCCGACCCACACGTCCCAGCTCGCGCCTTCGATGGTCGTGGTGGCGACCCGGGAACCGATGGGCTGCGGACGGCCCCGGTGGTCCAGCCAGATCATCAGCTCCGCGCCGGTGTTCTGGCCGTCGCTGCGGGGCGTCGGGTCGAACCACAGGTCGTACGAGGCGTTCCACTCACCCGACGCGGGCCGGGTCATGGCCACACTGCTGCGGACGTTCCCGAAGTCGGACACCCGCAGCGGCAGACCGCTGCCCGAGGTGCAGTTGGCGTAGTGGCAGCCCGCGTAGACGGACGGGTATCCGGCCGGGACGCTGTTGGTCGGGTTGTTGTGGTCGGACGCGGTGATCGCGAATCCGCGGTCGCGCGCCTCGATGCACTGGCGCGTGCTCGCGCCCCAGCGGTTGTTCTGCACGATGTAGCGGCCCTGCTGGATGCTCGTCGAGGCGTACGCGTCGCACAGGGTGGTCGCCGCCGCGGCCTGCGGAGCGGTGGTCAGGGCGGCGCCGAGCGACGAGACCAGCAGGGCGAGGACGGCTGCCCACAGACGTAAGGCTCTCGCTCGCGGACGGTGAAGTGCGTGACAGGACACGGGTGTTCCTCTCGGTGGGGAGGGTGTGGGGGTGGGGACGTACGGGATATGGGAGCGCTCCCATATCCCTGGGCGCGGTCCGGCGGACCGGACCGCGCGGTCAAAGGGGCGCCGCCGTCAGCGGCACCGTGCCGTGAACCCGTTGTCGGCGAGGCCGCGGCAGAAGGACGCCTTGGCGGCCGCGTAGTGGGACAGCCGGCCGTCCACGAACCAGGTGGTGTCGGGGGCGAAGTCGAAGCTGCCGTCGTCGATGCCGTCCCAGCCGTAGCGGAAGTCCAGGTTGATGTAGACGACCGAGCGGATCACCCCGCGCAGGTCGTACTCGCCCGGCAGGTTGGGAATCGGCCCCCGGTAGTTCATCAGCGAGAACAGCCGCTGCACCCAGCGGTCGCCCTGCGCTTGCTCCATGCCGTCCGTGGCGCCGTTGTCGGCGGTGAAGTTCATCATGCCCGCCTCGGAGAGCACGACCGGCTTGCCGTGGTCCTTGGCGAACTTGACCAGCTTCAGGACGTTGGCGTCGTGGTCGAAGTTCCGCCAGACCGCCGCCGGGTTGCCGTTCTGGTCGGTACCGATGTACGCGTTGCGGCACTGGTTGGCGCCGACGTCGTAGTTCTGCGGCGGGGTGCCGTTGTACAGGTAGCCCCGGTCGTAGATCGGCAGGCACAGCTCGTGCGCGAAGATGGAGACCCCGACCCAGTCCACCGCCGCGTCCCCCGGGTACAGCTGCTCGAACTCACCGCGCACCGGGTGGTAGACGAACGACAGGTTGTGCGCGGTGGAGTGCCCGTCCAGATATCCGGCCAGCGCGTTGAAGGCGTTCTTGTACGAGGAGCAACTGGCGTCGGTGCAGTGGTAGAAGCTGCTCACCTCGTAGTCGAGCCGCAGCTTGAACGACGCCGAGGGGTGGGAGTTGGTGAACGCGAGCAGTCGGTCCAGCTGTGCGGTGTGCCCGCCGGCCGCGATCTCGGCGGTGACCGCGCGGGACCTGGCGGCCTTGGCGTTCTCGTCGCCGCCCTCGAAGCCGGGCGGGTTGTCCTTCCAGCTGATCCCGATCTGCACGGTCTTGCCCTGAGAGGCCAACTCCTCAGCGAACGCCCGGTGTTCGGCGTTGACCCAGTCGCCGCTGCGCAGCTCGTAGTAGACCGAGCCGCCGTCGGCGCCCTGGGCGAAGGAGTTGAAGTCGTTGAGCGCGCCCCGGGTGGACTGGCCGAGCAGCAGTTCGGGTGCGGCCGGGTCCGTCGTGGAGGCGGTGGCGGTGGCGGTCTGGGCGGTGAGCAGGAGCAGCACGGCGGCCGTCCCGGCGGCGAGGGCGCGCCGGATGCGGTGCGGGCGTGGGGTGGTGTGCGGCATGGGTCTCCTCGGTGCGGGGTGGGGGAGTCGGGGTGCCGTGCGCGGCGGGACCGGCACGGCACCCCGGAGGAGGGTCAGGGAGCGGTCCAGGTCATGACCGGGGTCGTGATCTGGCTGGTCTGCGTGGTGGGCTGGTAGTTGAAGGAGTATGTGAGCGTGGCGCCGTGCGGGACGGTGACGGGGAGCTCCCAGCGGCCGGACGACTGGTCGTAGGTGAGGAAGTAGTTCTGCGGGGCGCCGCCGTTGATGCGGTACTGCACGGTGACGAAGCTGGCCTCGAAGTTCTTCGTGGTGAACCGGATGGCGGTGGCGGGACGGGTCACCACGGACTGCGTGTACGTGGGCTCCGTACCGCTCCCGCCGTCACCGGGGTCGGTGGGGTCGGTCGGGTCCGTGGGGTCGGTCGGGTCCGTCGGGTCCGTGGGGTCCGTCGGGCCCGTGGAGCCGGAGGAGCCGGTCGACCACAGGGGCTTCTTGATCTCGGCGACGAAGTTGTTCAGCACCGTCGCGTTGGCCTGGACGCGTGAGTCGCCCCAGTTGCCGTTGGCGCAGCCGGGCCCGCCGGCCTGGGCGCCGGGGGAGCACTGCCACTGCGTCTGGGAGTCCCAGTTCGTGTTGATGTACGCCGCCGCGCGGATGACGTCCTTGTTGGTGTTCACCCAGTCGAAGTAGCCGGCGTGCCAGCCGTCCCAGATGGCCTGGCCGCTCGCGGGGGCCGGGCTGTTGGTGAAGATGCAGCTCGTGCTGCCCGCCCCGGTCCTGGCACCCTGCGGCGCGGCCTCGGCGACCATCGCGGGCTTGCCGTGCGAGCGGGCGAAGTCCAGCACCCGGTTCTGCAGGCCCACCGGATCGGTGTCGTGCGAGCCGCAGCCCCACTGGGTCTGCACGGAGCGGGAGTTGTAGAAGGCCGAGAGGCCCACCCAGTCCACGTAGGCGTCACCCGGGTACCAGCTGTCGAAGTGCTTCGGGTCCGTGACGACGTACCCCCACTCCGGGTGGTCGGTGCTGGTGTTCACCGGCCACGCGGCGCTCTGCCAGACCGTCGCGACCCGCGAGGCGCCGAGCGCGTCGATGCGGCCCTTGATGTACCGGAAGGCGTCCTTGTAGAAGTCGGCGCTGTAGCAGTTCCACGGCCCGTCGAACTCGTAGCCGATGCGCAGCAGGATGTCCCGGTCGTAGCTCTTGAACCGGTTGATCATCTCGTCGACCTTGGCCCGGTACTGGGTGATCAGGTTCGGGCTGCCCGCGGTCACGTCGTCGTCGTTGCGGCCGATGATGGCGCGCAGCGGCTGGTTGTTGCAGCCGGAGGTGGCGTCGGAGAGGTAGAGCCCGACGGCCACGGCCGCACCCGGGTACTCGTTCATCGTCCGGGCGAAGTCGACCGTGCCCGCGCCCCAGTTCACCGGCCCGTTCATGCCGGCCAGTGGGGCGGGCGAGCCGCCGAGCACCAGGTTGGTGTACAGGGTGACGCCGCCCGGGGCCGGTGCGCCCAGCTCCTGGCGGCCCAGAACGTCGGTGCGGTAGTCGGACAGCGTGTCGCTGTCCTGGCCCATCACCATCATGACCTTGCCGTCGGCCGGCACACCGCGTCCCGACGGCGCGGCCGCGGTGGCGGCCGAGGCGGGGGTCGGGGCGCCGAGCCCGGCGAATGAGAGCAGGGCGGCGAGGGCCACGGCCCCCGTTCCCACGGCCCGCAGCAGTGGTCGGCGGTGCGTCGGGTGTCTCATGGCGGCTCCAGAGAAGGGGGTGGGGTGTGCGGTGAGCGCTCGAATGATGGGGCCCCCGAGCGGGCGGAGCAAGGGCGTACGAAATTTTCGTTGACCGGTGCAGGTCAGCGCCACCCCGCTACGAAACTTTGCCAAGTGGCCGGGACCGGCGCGTGCGGTCTGCCCGGTTAGTGCACGTTCTGCACCGACTTGGATGGCCCGAACACGCCTGACCGAAAAGGTATCCCCGTAGATTTTCGCGAAACTCTTGACAGATGTTTCGCTTCACGGCGACCTTGGTGCGACTTCATCCCGCACCTGTCCCGGAGGACCACCATGGGCCGTACGCGTGCCCGCAGAACCGCCGCCGCGCTCGCCGCCGCCGTCTCCCTCGTCGCCCTGTCCGCCTGCGGCGCGGACAGCGGGGACGCCGACGGAAAGATCACCCTGACCGTCGCCACCTTCAGCGACTTCGGCTACAAGCCGCTGATCAAGGAGTACGAGAAGGCGCACCCCGACGTCGTCATCAAGGAGCGCATCTCCCAGTTCGACCAGCACCACAACCAGCTGTCCACCCAGATCGCCTCCGGCAGCGGCGCGGCCGACGTCGTCGCCATCGAGGAGGGCTACCTCCCCAAGTTCCGTGCGGTGAAGGACAAGTTCACCAACCTCGCCGACTACGGCGCCGGCAAGCGCAAGAGCGAGTACCTGGACTGGAAGTGGGACCAGGGCACCCTCGGCGGCACCGACTTCGTGATGGGCTACGGCACCGACGTCGGATCCCTCGCCATCTGCTACCGCAAGGACCTGTTCGCCCAGGCCGGACTGCCCACGGACCGCGCGGAGGTGGCCAAGCTGTGGCCCACCTGGGACGCGTACTTCGCCACGGGCGAGACCTTCCACAAGAAGGTCAAGGACAAGGCGTGGTTCGACAGTTCGGGCAACATCTTCACGGCGATGATGAACCAGACCCAGTACGGGTTCTTCGACGCCGAGGACAAGTACATCGGTGACACCAACCCCAAGGTGCACGAGTTCTTCGACGCCACGGCGAAGGCGACCGCCAACCACCAGTCGGCCAACCTCCAGCCCTTCAGCCAGCAGTGGAACGCCGGCATCAAGCAGGGCCGGATGGCGACCATGACCTGCCCCGCCTGGATGACCGGCCAGATCAAGACCGCCGCCGGTGACGCCAACGCCGGCAAGTGGGACATCGCGGCCGTGCCCGGCGGCGGTGGCAACTGGGGCGGCTCCTTCCTCACCGTCCCCAAGCAGAGCAAGCACGTGAAGGAGGCCGCAGCGCTGGCCGACTTCCTGACCTCGGCCGCGTCCCAGAAGAAGATCTTCACCGGCCCCGTCGGCGCGCTGCCCTCGCTCGTCACCGTCCTGGACGACCCGGAGATCAAGGGCACCAAGCAGCCCTACTTCAGCGACGCGCCCACCGGCGAGATCTTCGTGTCCTCCGCGAAGAGCCTCAAGCCGAACTACCGCGGCACCAAGGACCAGCAGGCCCGGATCCCCTTCGGCAACGCCCTCCAGCTCGTGGAGCAGGGCAAGGCCGACCCGGACAAGGCATGGAGCAAGGCGCTCGAAGAGGCGAAGAAGAACCTCCGCTGACCTGACGCGAGCGGCGGTGCCGGCGCCGACCCGGCACCGCCGCGGCCCCACCCCACCCCGTCCAGCCCCGACACACCACACGGAGTACGCGCATGGCGCTCCAGGCACGCATCCGACCGGGCACCGGAAGGAGCGGACGCCGAGCCGGCCGGCTGCGGCCGGAGCGGCATCTGCTGCCCTACCTCTTCATCGCCCCCTTCTTCGTCGTCTTCGGCATCTTCGGGCTCTACCCGCTCCTCCAGACCTTCTGGGTCTCGCTCCACGACTGGGACCGCCTCGCCGGACCCGGCCAGTGGACCGGACTCGACAACTTCACCCGCCTCCTCGGCGACTCCGACTTCTACACCGCCACCTTCAACACCTTCAGCATCTTCGTGCTCTCCACCGCCCCGCAGCTGGTCGCCGCCGTCGCGCTGGCCTGGCTGCTGGACCGCAAACTCCGCGCGAGCAGCGTGTGGCGGGCCCTCGTCCTCGTACCGCAGTACGTCTCCGTCGTCGCCGTCGCCCTCGTCTTCTCGCAGCTCTTCGGCCGCGACTTCGGCATCGTCAACTGGGCCCTCGAAGGGCTCGGCATCATCAGCGCGCCCGTCGACTGGACCGCCGACACCTGGAGTTCGCACCTCGCGATCAGCTTCATGGTCATGTGGCGCTGGACCGGCTACAACGCCCTGATCTACCTGGCCGCGATGCAGGCCGTGCCGCGCGAGCTGTACGAGTCCGCGCAGATCGACGGCGCGGGGCGGCTGCGCACCTTCTTCAAGGTGACCCTCCCCGCCATCCGCCCGACCGTCGTGTTCACCGTGGTCATCTCCACCATCGGCGGGCTCCAGCTCTTCGCCGAACCCTTCCTCTTCGACCAGCAGGGCAACGCCGAGGGCGGCGCCGAGCACCAGTTCCAGACCCTGACGCTGATGCTCTACAAGTACGGCTTCATCAACAACGACGCCGGATACGCCTCCGCCATCTCCTGGGTGCTCTTCCTCGTCATCGCGGTCGTCGCCGCAATCAACTTCCTGCTCGTACGCCGTTCCGACCGCGGCTGACCCGGCAACAGGAGAAACCCATGGCCGTCACCACACCCACCCGGGTCCCCGCACCCCGCAGCACCGAAGGGCGCGGCCGCCGCCACCGGCCGCCCCGCACCGGCCCCCGCCGCCCTGACCGCCCCGGCGCACTCGCGTACGGCGTGCTCGCCGCGATCACCGCCGCCTCGGTCTTCCCGCTGTACTGGAGCTTCGTCGTCGCCTCGCACGACGACAACTCGGTCCTCGCGGGCTCCACCCCGCCTCTGGTCCCCGGCGGGCACCTCTTCGAGAACATCCAGCGCGTCTTCGAGCTCTCCGCCTTCTGGCAGGCCCTCGGCAACTCACTGATCGTCGCCTCGACCACGGCCGTCAGCAATGTGCTGCTGTCCTCGCTGGCCGGCTTCGCCTTCGCCAAACTGCGCTTCCCCGGCCGCGGTTTCCTGCTGGTCTGCGTCGTCGTCACCGTCATGGTCCCGACCCAGCTCGGCATCATCCCGCTCTACATGCTCGTCACCGACATGGGCCTGTACGGGAAGCTCTCCGCGCTCATCGTCCCCGCCCTGGTCTCCGCGATCGGCGTGTTCTGGATGCGGCAGGCCGTCGAGGAGAACATCCCCGACGAGCTGATCGAGGCCGCCCGGATGGACGGCGCGGGCCTGCTGCGCACGTACTGGCACGTGGTGGTGCCCGGTGTACGCACCACCGCGACCGTGCTCGGGATGTTCACCTTCATGTTCGCCTGGAACGACTACTTCTGGCCGCTCATCGCCCTGCCGCCGGAGAACGGCACCGTGCAGATCGCGCTCAACCAGCTCGCGGCCGGCTACTACACCGACTACACGCTCATGCTCGCGGGCGTCGTGGTGTCCGTCCTCCCGGTGCTGGTCGTCTTCACCGTCCTGGCCCGCCGCATCGTCTCGGGAGTGATGGCCGGCGCCGTCAAGGGCTGACCCGTGGCACACCCCCCTCCGCACCCACGTCTCAGGAGACACATGACCGCCGCGCCGAGCGTCCGCGCACCCGGCCCCACCGGCGACAGCGCCGGGGCCATCAACAACCCCGTGCTGCCCGGATTCCACCCCGACCCCTCGATCCTGCGGGTCGGCACCGACTACTACCTCGCCACCTCCACCTTCGAGTGGCTCCCCGGTGTCACCCTCCACCACTCCCGCGACCTCGTGCACTGGCGGTCCCTCGGCGGAGTGCTGGACCAGGACCGGCTGGTCGAACTGACCGGCAGACCCGACTCCGGCGGTGTCTGGGCGCCCTGCCTCTCGTACACCGACGGGGAGTTCCACCTCGTCTACAGCGACGTCACCAACCTCTCCGGCGCCTTCAAGGACGTACGCAACCAGGTGATCACCGCTCCCACCCCGCAGGGGCCCTGGTCCGACCCGGTGCCGTTCCCCTCGCACGGCTTCGACCCCTCGCTCTTCCACGACGACGGGCCCGGCGGCGACGGACGCAGCTGGGCCCTGTGGATGGAGTGGGACCACCGGCCGGGCCGCCACCCCTTCGGCGGGATCCTGCTCCAGGAATGGGACCGCGCCGCCCGCCGCGTCACCGGCCCGGTCCACCGCATCTTCACCGGCACCGGACTCGCCCACACCGAGGGCCCCCACCTCTACCACCGCGACGGCCGGTACTACCTGGTCACCGCCGAGGGCGGCACCGGCTGGAACCACGCCGTCACCGTCGCACGCTCCCACCGCCCCGAGGGGCCGTACGAGACCGACCCGGCCGGGCCCCTGCTCACCTCCGCCGGACACGCGGACCACCCGCTCCAGAAGGCGGGCCACGGCAGCCTCGTCGCCACGCCCGCCGGGGAGTGGTACCTCGCCCACCTCGTCGCCCGCCCGCTCACCCCGCGCGGCGCCTGCGTCATGGGCCGGGAGACCGCGATCCAGCGCATCGAATGGACGCCCGACGGCTGGCCCCGGCTGGCCGACGCCCCGGACGAGGGCCCGGCCACCCCGCGTACGACCGTCCCCGGACCCGCCCTCGCGCCGGTCCCCGTCCCCGCGACGCCCGCCCGCGACGACTTCGACGCACCGGTGCTCGCCCCCGTCTGGTCCACCCTGCGCCGGCACCCCGCCCCGGACTGGCTGAGCCTCACCGAGCGCCCAGGCCACCTCCGGCTGCGCGGCGCCCAGTCGCTCGGCTCCACCCACCACCAGTCCCTGGTCGCCCGCCGCCAGCAGTCACCCGGGCTCACCTTCACCACCGCGATGAGCGCCGAGCCGGGCTCACCGCTCCAGATGTCCGGGCTCGTCCACTACTACAACTCGACGCTCTGGCACTACCTCCACCTCACCTGGGACGAGGAGCTGGGCCGCGTCCTGCGCCTGGGCGTCTGCGACCACGGGGTCTACCGCGAACCCTGCGCGCCCCTGCCCGTGGGCGACGGGCCCCTGGAGCTGCGGCTGACCGTACGGGGGGAGCGCGCCCAGTTCTCCGGACGGCAGGAAGGGCAGGACGCCTGGCAGCCGGTCGGGCCCGAGCTGGACACCAGCCCGCTCTCCGACGAGAACGCCACCCAGGGCGACCCGGACACCGGCCACTTCCGCACCTGGGGTTTCACCGGCGCGTTCATCGGCCTGTGCGCCCAGGACCTCACGGGCGCGGGGGCACCCGCCGACTTCGACTGGACCGAATACCGGGCCGATACCCTTCCCGGAGCGGCAGCACGATGACCACACGCAGAAACGGATGGCAAGGATGACGACGGAGACCACCGGCACCCCGGGCAAGGTCACCCTGAACACGATCGCCTCGGTGGCCGGTGTCTCCGTCTCCACGGTCTCCAAGGTGCTCAACGACCGCTCCGACGTCTCCGCCGAGACCAAGGAGCGCGTCGAGTCCGTCATGGACGACCTCGGCTACGAGAGGCGACCCGCCCGCCGCCGGGGCAGCGTGGTCGACCTGGTCCTCAACGAGCTCGACAGCCTCTGGTCCGTCGAGATCATCCGGGGGGTGGACGAGGTCCTGGCCGAGGCGGGCGCCAGCATGGTGCTCTCCGCCGTCCACGGCCGCAGCGCCGACACCCGGGAATGGTTGGACCAGCTCGCCGCGCGCCGCAGCAGCGGGGCGATCCTCGTCGTCTCCGACCTCACCTCGCAGCAGCGCAGACGGCTCACCGCCATGGACATCCCCTTCGTCCTGGTCGACCCCGTGGGCAACGTCGACGCGCTGGTCCCCACCGTCGGCGCCACCAACTGGGCCGGCGCCGTCAGCGCCACCGAGCACCTGATCGAGCTCGGCCACACCCGGATCGCCCACCTCGCCGGACCCCGGCAGCTGCTGTGCAGCCGGGCCCGCGCCGACGGCTTCCGGGCGGCCATGGAACGCGCCGAGCTGCCCGTACCGGAGGGCTGGGTCTCGCACGGCGAGTTCAACGACCGCTCGGGCCGGCAGGAGATGGCCCGGCTGCTCGACGGGGCCGCGGAGCGCGGTGAGGAGCCGCCCACCGCGGTCTTCGCGGCCAGCGACCTCCAGGCGCTCGGTGCCTTCGAGGTGCTGCGCGGCCGGGGCATGGAGATCCCGGCGGACATGAGCGTGGTCGGCTTCGACGACCTGCCCGTGGCCCGCTGGACCCACCCCGCCCTGACGACCGTGCGCCAGCCCCTGCTGGACATGGCCTCCATGGCGGCGACCACGCTGCTCCGGATCATCGACGGCGAACAGGTCGACACCCTGCGCCTGGAACTCTCCACCCGCCTGGAGGTACGCGGCTCCACCGCCGCGCCCCGTACCGCCTGAGGGACCACGCACGAGGGCCCGGATGCCTTGCGGCATCCGGGCCCTCGTCGTCGTTCGTACCGTCCGCTACGGCAGCTGCGCCGCGCGTGCCTCGCGGCGGTTGTCGCGGAAGGTGTTCACCCGGCGGGCGGTCGCGAAGAGCGGGATGACCGCACCCAGGACCACCTGGAGCGCACAGCCGGTCTGGAGGAGCAGCTGACCGCCGGGGGCGTCCAGCGCCCAGGCCGCCAGGAGCCCCATCGCGGCCACGATCCAGCCGAGCATCGCCACCGCGAGGACGCCCCGCGGCTTCGGGTACTCGACCCGGCTGACCATGAGCCACGCCACCCCGATGATCGCGAGCAGCGTCGGGACGAAGGGCAGCTCAAGCAGCACGATCGAGATGACCGTGAGCGCTCCGAAGGGGCTCGGCATGCCCTGGAACATGCCGTCCTTCAAGGTCACGCACGAGAACCGCGCGAGTCTGAGCACCACCGCCAGCAGCACCACGATCGCCGCGAGCGCCGAGACCCGCTGGTGTGCGTCGTCCGCGACCATGCCGTACACGAGGACGAAGTACGCCGGGGCGAGCCCGAAGCTGATGAGGTCCGAGAGGTTGTCCAGCTCGGCGCCCATCGGCGAGGAACGCAGCTTGCGGGCCACGAGCCCGTCGAACAGGTCGAAGATCGCCGCCATGAGCATGAGGATCACGGCGGTGGCGGCGGAGTGCCGCGCCATGCCGCTCTCGTCGCTGCCCGTGAGGTGCGGGATCAGGATGCCCGTGGTGGTGAAGTACACCGCCATGAACCCGCACGTGGCGTTACCGAGGGTGAGGGTGTCCGCTATCGACAGCCGCAGCGAGAGCGGCATGTCGTCGGCGTCGTCCTCCTCGGCCTCCGGGACCCAGCCGGCCTGTGTGTCGGGATCAATCACGGTCAATGCGAGTCACCCCCGCGGTGGTGGCCTGGCCGACCTCGACCGCGACGTCCACACCTTCCGGGAGGTAGATGTCGACGCGGGAGCCGAAGCGGATCAGCCCGATGCGCTCACCCTGCTCCACCTTCGTGCCCTGCGGGATGTAGGGCACGATGCGCCGGGCCACGGCTCCGGCGATCTGCACCATCTCGATGTCACCCAGTTCGGTGTCGAAGTGCCAGACAACGCGCTCGTTGTTCTCGCTCTCCTTGTTGAACGCGGGGACGAAGCCACCGGGCACGTGCTCCACCGACGTCACCGTGCCGGCCAGCGGGGCGCGGTTCACGTGGACGTTCAGCGGGCTCATGAAGATCGCGACGCGGGTACGCCCGTCCTTCCACGGCATGATGCTCTGCACCACGCCGTCGGCCGGTGAGATGACGCGCCCCCGGGTGATCTCGCGCTCCGGGTCCCGGAAGAACCAGAGCATGCCCGCCGCGAGCGCGGTGGTGGGCACGGCCACGGCCGCCCAGCGCCCGGACCGGCGGGCGCGGGTCAGGCTGAGGGCGGCGGTGGCGACGGTCGGCAGGAGCCACGGCGAAGCTCCGCGTGCGATGCGGACCCGGCCGCGTGAGGCAGAGGTATGGCTGTCGGGCATGGATGACCTTCGTAGCGGATTGAGCCGCGCTGGCAACGGGGGACGGCGGCTTTTCCGGCGATGTTATCGGTTGCTGGCCGCAACTGGGCAAGCCAGCAGCCGAGTCGGACGTCTGGAAGGCACCGGTTGAGGATGACAGGGTGTGATCTTCTTCGCGGTTAAATCACCACGAAAGGGACGATCAACCCTGGAAACGGTACTCCTCGAGGAGCCGGCGCCCGATGATCATTTTCTGGATCTCGGCGGTACCTTCACCGATCAGCAGCATCGGTGCCTCGCGGTAGAGGCGCTCGATCTCGTACTCCTTGGAGAAGCCGTAGCCGCCATGGATACGGAAGGCGTCCTCGACGACTTCCTTGCAGTACTCGGAGGCGAGGTACTTCGCCATCCCTGCCTCCAGGTCGTTTCGCTCCCCGGAGTCCTTTTTGCGTGCTGCGTTTACCATCATCGCATGGGCGGCCTCGACCTTGGTGGCCATTTCGGCCAGCTTGAACTGGATCGCCTGGTGCTGCGCGATGGGCTTTCCGAAGGTCTGGCGCTGCTGTGCGTAGGAAACGCCCAGTTCGAAAGCACGCTGTGCGACGCCGCAGCCACGGGCCGCCACATTGACCCGGCCGACCTCGACTCCGTCCATCATTTGGTAAAACCCTCGGCCGGTGACACCCCCCAGCACACGATTGGCCGGAATTCGCAGTCCGTCCATGATGAGCTCGGTGGTATCGACCCCCTTGTAACCCATCTTGTCGATCTTGCCGGGAATCGTGAGCCCCGGGCGGACCTCGCCGAAGCCGGGTTCCTTCTCGACCAGGAACGTCGTCATCGACTTGTGCGGCGCGGTGCCCTCGGGGTGTCCTTCGTCACTCCGGCACAGAACGGCGACGAGTGACGACGTGCCGCCGTTCGTCAGCCACATCTTCTGGCCGTTCAGGACGTACTCCTCGCCGTCCCTGACGCCCTTGGAGCTGATCGCCGAGACGTCCGAGCCGAGCGCCGGCTCCGACATCGAGAACGCGCCCCGCACCTCGCCCAGCGCCATGCGCGGCAGGAAGGTGTCCTTCTGCTCCTGCGTACCGTGCTGCTTGAGCATGTACGCCACGATGAAGTGCGTGTTGATGATGCCCGACACGCTCATCCAGCCCCGGGCGATCTCCTCCACGCACAGCGCGTACGTGAGCAGTGACTCGCCCAGACCGCCGTACTCCTCGGGGATCATCAGGCCGAACAGCCCGAGTTCCTTCAGCCCCTCGACGATCTCGGCGGGGTACTCGTCGCGGTGCTCCAGCTGGGTCGCGACCGGAATGATCTCCTTGTCGACAAAGTCCCTGACCGTCGAAAGGATCTCCCGCTGGACCTCGGTGAGCCCGGCCGTCTGGGCGAGTCGCGTCATGACTGCTTCTCCACGTTCTTCTGCGAAGGCTGGCTGAGCTCCGGGCGGCCGGGCTGCTCCCCGCCCCGCTCCTTGATGTACGTCTCCGTGGGGACCATGACCTTGCGACGGAACACGCAGACGAGCGTGCCGTCCTGCTTGTAGCCCTTGGTCTCGACGTAGACGATTCCCCGGTCGTTCTTCGACCGCGACGGCGTCTTGTCCAGGACCGTCGTCTCGCCGTAGATCGTGTCGCCGTGGAAGGTCGGCGCCACATGCTTCAGCGACTCGATCTCCAGGTTGGCGATGGCTTTTCCGGAGACATCCGGCACCGACATCCCGAGCAGCAGCGAGTAGATGTAGTTGCCCACGACGACGTTCTTGCCGAAATCGGTCGTGCTCTCCGCATAGTTGCTGTCCATGTGCAGCGGGTGATGATTCATGGTCAGCAGGCAGAAGAGGTGGTCGTCGTATTCGGTGACGGTCTTTCCGGGCCAGTGCTTGTAGACCGCACCGACCTCGAATTCCTCGTAAGTGCGTCCGAACTGCATATCAGGCCTCCGGGGCTTCGAACTTGGAGGTGCGCTGCATGCCGGCCGCGCGGCCCTTGCCCGCGATGACCAGGGCCATCTTGCGGCTGGCCTCGTCGATCATCTCGTCGCCGAGCATCGCCGAGCCCTTCTTGCCGCCCTCCTCCGAGGTGCACCAGTCGTAGGCGTCCAGGATCAGCTCGGCGTGGTCGTAGTCCTCCTGCGAGGGCGAGAACACCTCGTTGGCCGCGTCGACCTGACCGGGGTGCAGCACCCACTTCCCGTCGAAGCCGAGCGCCGCCGCGCGGCCCGCGACCTCGCGGTAGGCGTCCACGTCGCGGATCTGGAGGAACGGGCCGTCGATCGCCTGGAGATCGTGCGTACGGGCCGCCATCAGGATGCGCATCAGGATGTAGTGGTAGGCGTCCGCCGGGTAGCCGGGCGGCTGCTGGCCGACGACCAGGGTCTTCATGTTGATCGACGCCATGAAGTCGGCCGGGCCGAAGATCAGCGTCTCCAGGCGGGGCGAGGCGGCACCGATCTCGTCGATGTTGACGAGGCCCTTGGCGTTCTCGATCTGCGCCTCGATGCCGATGCGGCCCACCTCGAAGCCCATCGTCTTCTCGATCTGCGTCAGCAGCAGGTCCAGCGCGACGACCTGCTGGGCGTCCTGGACCTTCGGCAGCATGATGCAGTCGAGGTTCGGCCCCGCGCCCTCGACCACCGTGATGACGTCGCGGTACGTCCAGTGCGTCGTCCAGTCGTTGACCCGGACCACCCGGGTCTTGCCCGTCCAGTCACCGTTGTTCAGCGCGTCGACGATGTGGTGGCGGGCGCCCTCCTTGGCGAGCGGCGCGCAGGCGTCCTCCAGGTCCAGGAACACCTGGTCGGCCGGGAGGCTCTGGGCCTTCTCCAGGAACCGGGGGTTCGAGCCGGGCACGGCCAGACACGAGCGGCGCGGGCGCAGTCGGTTGACGGGGGTGGTCATGCGGGGACCTCCAGAGGGTCGAGCTTGTTCGCTTTCCGGATCTCGTCGACGATACGGCCGATGATCTCCGTGATACCGAAGTCCTTCGGGGTGAACACGGCGGCGACACCCGCCCTGATCAGGGCGTCGGCGTCGGCCGGGGGAATGATGCCGCCGGCGATGACCGGGATGTCGCCGGCCCCGGTGCGGCGCAGCCGGACCAGCACGTCCGGCACCAGCTCGGCGTGCGAGCCGGACAGGATGGACAGGCCGACGCAGTGCACGTCCTCGGCGACGGCCGCCGAGACGATCTGTTCGGGCGTCAGCCGGATGCCCTGGTAGACCACCTCGAAGCCGGCGTCCCTGGCCCGTACCGCGATCTGCTCGGCGCCGTTGGAGTGCCCGTCCAGGCCCGGCTTGCCGACCAGCAGCCGCAGCCGCCCGACGCCCAGGTCCTCGGCGGTCCGCGCGGTCTTCTCGCGTACGAGGGCGAGCGGCGAGCCCTCCTCGGCGGTGACCGCGACCGGGGCCGACGACACCCCGGTCGGCGCCCGGAACTCGCCGAACACATCGCGCAGCGCCCAGGACCACTCGCCGGTGGTCACCCCGGCACGGGCGCACTCGACGGTCGCCTCCATCAGGTTCTCCGTGCCGGCGGCGGCCTTCTTCAGCGCGGCCAGCGCCTCGGTGGCCCGGGGCTCGTCGCGGTTGTCCCGCCACTCGTGGAGCGCGGCGACGACCCTCGCCTCATTGGCCGGGTCGACCGTCATGATCGCCCCGTCGAGGTCGGCGGTGAGCGGGTTGGGCTCGGTCGTCTCGTAGACGTTGACGCCGACGATCTTCTCGTCACCGGCCTCGATCCGGGCCCGCCGCTCCGCGTGCGAGGAGACCAGCTCCGACTTGAGGTAGCCGGACTCGACGGCCGCCATGGCGCCGCCCATCTGCGCGATCCGGTCCATCTCGGCCAGCGAGTCGGTGACCAGCTCGTCCACCTTGGCCTCGATGACGTGCGAACCGGCGAAGATGTCCTCGTACTCCAGCAGGTCGCTCTCGTGCGCCAGGACCTGCTGGATGCGCAGCGACCACTGCTGGTCCCAGGGCCGGGGGAGCCCCAGCGCCTCGTTCCAGGCGGGCAGCTGGACCGCGCGGGCCCGGGCGTCCTTGGAGAGGGTCACGGCCAGCATTTCGAGCACGATGCGCTGGACGTTGTTCTCCGGCTGCGCCTCGGTCAGGCCCAGCGAGTTGACCTGGACGCCGTAGCGGAACCGGCGCTGCTTGGCGTCGGTGATGCCGTAGCGCTCGCGGGTGACCCGGTCCCAGATGCGGCCGAACGCCCGCATCTTGCACATCTCCTCGATGAAGCGGACGCCCGCGTTCACGAAGAACGAGATCCGCGCGACGACGGCCCCGAACTTCTCCTCGGGCACCTGCCCGGAGTCGCGTACGGCGTCGAGGACGGCGACGGCCGTCGACATCGCGTACGCGATCTCCTGGACCGGGGTCGCCCCCGCCTCCTGGAGGTGGTAGCTGCAGATGTTGATCGGGTTCCACTTGGGGATGCGGTTGACCGTGTACGTGATCATGTCGGTGGTCAGCCGCAGCGAGGGCCCGGGCGGGAAGACGTGCGTCCCGCGCGACAGGTACTCCTTCACGATGTCGTTCTGCGTGGTGCCCTGGAGCTTGCCCGGGTCGGCACCCTGCTCCTCGGCGACGACCTGGTAGAGCGCCAGCAGCCACATGGCGGTGGCGTTGATCGTCATCGAGGTGTTCATCTGCTCCAGGGGGATGTCCTGGAACAGCCGGCGCATGTCACCGAGGTGCGACACGGGCACACCGACCCGGCCGACCTCGCCGCGGGCCAGGATGTGATCGGGGTCGTACCCCGTCTGGGTCGGCAGGTCGAAGGCGACCGACAGACCCGTCTGGCCCTTGGCGAGGTTGCGCCGGTAGAGCTCGTTGGACGCCTCGGCCGTGGAGTGGCCCGCGTACGTCCGCATGAGCCAGGGGCGGTCCTTCTGACGGCCGCTCATGTCAGACGTTCCGGCTGGGCTGGATGGTCCGCTCCGCTGGCGCGTCGCGGAACAGGTTGATGGCGTCCAGGTGCTTCTCACGCATCTCGTGGTCGCGCACGCCCATGCCCTCGCGCGGGGCCAGTGCCAGGACGCCGACCTTGCCCTGGTGGGCGTTGCGGTGCACGTCGTGGGCGGCCTGGCCGGTCTCCTCCAGCGAGTAGACCTTGGAGAGCGTCGGGTGGATCTTGCCCTTGGCGATCAGGCGGTTGGCCTCCCACGCCTCGCGGTAATTGGCGAAGTGGGAGCCGATGATGCGCTTGAGCGACATCCACAGGTAGCGGTTGTCGTACTCGTGGTTGTAGCCCGAGGTGGAGGCGCAGGTGACGATGGTGCCGCCCTTGCGGGTCACGTAGACGCTCGCGCCGAAGGTCTCGCGGCCGGGGTGCTCGAAGACGATGTCCACGTCCTCGCCGCCGGTCAGTTCACGGATGCGCTTGCCGAACCGCTTCCACTCGCGCGGGTCCTGGTTCTGCTCGTCCTGCCAGAACTTGTAGCCCTCGGCGTTGCGGTCGATGATCGCCTCGGCGCCCATCTTCCGGCAGATCTCCGCCTTCTGGTCGCTGGAGACGACACAGATCGGGTTGGCGCCGCCGGCCAGCGCGAACTGCGTGGCGTACGAGCCGAGGCCGCCGCTGGCGCCCCAGATCAGCACGTTGTCGCCCTGCTTCATGCCGGCGCCGTTGCGCGAGACGAGCTGGCGGTACGCGGTCGAGTTGACGAGCCCGGGAGCCGCGGCCTCCTCCCAGCTGAGGTGACCGGGCTTCGGCATCAGCTGGTTGGACTTGACGAGCGCGATCTCGGCGAGCCCGCCGAAGTTCGTCTCGAAGCCCCAGATGCGCTGCTCCGGGTCGAGCATCGTGTCGTTGTGGCCGTCCGAGGACTCCAGTTCGACCGAGAGGCAGTGCGCGACGACCTCGTCACCGGGCTTCCAGGCGTTGACGCCCGGGCCGGTGCGCAGGACGACGCCCGCCAGGTCGGAGCCGATGATGTGGTACGGCAGGTCATGGCGCTTCGTGAGCTCGCTGACCCTGCCGTACCGCTCCAGGAAGCCGAAGGTGGAGACCGGCTCGAAGATCGAGGTCCAGACGGAGTTGTAGTTCACCGAGCTGGCCATGACCGCGACCAGGGCCTCGCCCGGACCGAGCTCCGGCACCGGCACGTCCTCCACGTGGAGGGACTTGCGCGGGTCCTTGTCGCGGCTGTCGACGCCCGCGAACATCTCGGCCTCGTCCTTGTGGACGGTGACCGCGCGGTACGACTCGGGCACGGGCAGCGCCGCGAAGTCGGCGGCGGTGGGCGCGGCGGAGCCGCCCTGCGCCTCGGTCTGCGACTGGATCGCGTCCAGGATTTCCTTCACGGGTGCCTCCGATGGTGCGGCGTTTGAGGGAACGCTGAGGGGCCCTGAGAACAGGGAATGCGGGTCTGGAGGTGTGCCGTCGGTTCGGCGGGGTGGTGCTCGGCTGCTTGCTCGGTGGAGCAGAAGGGTTGCCTGGTGACGCAGGCGCCCGGGCGCGCAAACGCGGTGGTTTGCGGGGACAGCCGGCGTACGTGAGATCCCAGCACGCCGGCCGCCCGGATGCCTTCAACGTATGGCACTGCGTGACAGCTGACAAGGCACTCGGTGCCAGTAATTTCCCTCAATTGTCAGCCGGTCGCCACGCATGAGCAACACGGGCGGCGGTATGGGGCGAGTCGCCCCGGTATGGCAGGTCAGGGACGCGTGGGGCGGTAGATGTACGGAGTCGTGGTGGTCAGTGCCGTGAAGCCGAGGCGCTCCAGGATCGGGCGGCTGTCCTCGGTGGCGTCGACCTGGAGGTAGTCGTAGCCCCGCTCCGCCGCCACGCCCGCCCGGAAGGCCACCAGCGCCCGGTAGACGCCCCGCCCGCGCCACGCGGGGTCCGTGCCGCCGCCCCACAGTCCCGCGAACCCCGTGCCCGGGTACAACTCCATCCGGGCCGAGCTGACCGGCTCGTCGCCCGCCATGGCCACGAGCGCCACGAAATGCTCCGGGTCCTCCCGCAGCCGGTCCAGGACCAGCCGGCGCAGCCAGGACCCGTCCCGGCCGAAGGCCCGCTCATTGGCGCGCGCCATCAGCTCCGCGCCCGCCTCGTCCCGCACCTCTTCCAGCCGGACGCCCTCCGGCGGCCGCACCGCCGTCGCGAGCTCCGCCACCCGCGCCACGAGCAGCGTCTCCGGCTCCTCCGCATCGAAGCCCGCCGCCAGCAGCCTCGCCCCCAGGTCGGCGGGCCGGTCGTGCCCGTACAGCTTCCACTCGAACGCCTCGCAGCCCGCCCGCTCGCAGTACGCCACCTGCTCCGCGACCGCCGCGTCCGCCCGGGCGGCGTCCAGGTCCGGCGCGGACCACACCACCCCGTTCCAGTCGTGCGCGGCGCCCACCTGCCGTACGACGTCACCGGCGCGTTCGACGCGGAGGCCGGGGGCCTCGGGGCGGGCCTCCTCGCGCATCACCCGGTCGAAGTGGGCGAGCAGGCGGGCCGGGTCGGATGTCACATGATCGTTCATGCGCCACACCCCAGCACCGGGGGACCGACCCGGCAACAGGGTTTCCGGGGCGGCTCAGCGCTCCTTGAGGGCCTGCTGGATCGTCCGCATCACTTCGTCCAACGGCGCGTCCGTGCGCGCCACCGCGACCAGCACCTCGCCCTGGGTCTCCACCGAGGCGGCCGGCGGCTTCGCGGGCTCGGCGCCCGCCGTGCGGCCCGCGCCGATGCCCGTGCCGAAGGTGTCCCGCACGATGGCGAACGCCTGGTCGAGCTGCGCCTCCACATCGCCCTGCCCGTCCGCCCGCAGCCAGCGGCGCAGCACATGGTTGTGCGCGGTGACGACGGCGGACGCGGCGACCTCGGCCAGCAACGGGTCGTCGTTGCCGGGCTGGTGGTCGCGCTCGTCGAAGTGGCCCAGCAGATACCGCGTGAACAGCCGCTCGTAGCGGGCCACCGAGGCGATCTCCGCCTGGCGCAGGGTCGGCACCTCGCGGGTCAGCTTGTAACGGGCCACGGAGACCGCGGGCTTGGCCGCGTACATCCGCATGACTTCCTTGATGCCCCGGCACACCGTGTCGAGCGGGTGCTCGTGCGCGGGGGCCGCGTTGAGGACCGCCTCGGCCCGTACGAGGGTGTCGTCGTGGTCCGGGAAGATCGCCTCTTCCTTGGACCGGAAGTGGCGGAAGAAGGTCCGCCGGGCCACGCCCGCCGCCCCGGCGATCTCATCGACCGTTGTCGCTTCGTACCCCTTCGTCGCGAAGAGTTCCATCGCCGCGGCGGCCAGCTCGCGGCGCATTTTGAGCCGCTGGGCGGCTGCTCGGGTGCCCGCGGCACTTTCCGGGACGTCGGGCGCGGCGGACACACGGGAGGACTTGGCGGGCTGGGACATGGTGTGAACGTACTGCATGGGGGCGGGAGAGCGCGCCTGCGGGGGCGGGCCGCCCGGAGGCCCGAGCAGCCCGCCCCAGCCGGCTCCCGTGTCAGCGCCGGGCATATTCGCGGAATCCGCGCCCCGTCTTGCGGCCGAGGCAGCCCGCGGCCACCAGGTGCTCCAGGAGCGGGGCGGGCGCCAGGCCCGGGTCGCGGAACTCGTTGTGGAGCACCTTCTCGATGGCCAGCGAGACATCGAGCCCGACCACGTCCAGCAGCTCGAACGGGCCCATCGGGTAGCCGCCGCCCAGCTTCATCGCGGCGTCGATGTCATCGAGGGACGCGTAGTGCTCCTCGACCATCTTGATCGCGTTGTTGAGGTACGGGAACAGCAGCGCGTTCACGATGAATCCGGCCCGGTCCCCGCAGTCCACCGGGTGCTTGCGGACCGCGTGGCACACCTCGTGGACCGTGGCGTGCACCTCGTCGGCGGTGAGCACCGTACGCACGACCTCGACCAGCTTCATCGCGGGCGCCGGGTTGAAGAAGTGCATCCCGACGACGTCCTGGGGCCGTGCGGTGGCCCGGGCGATCGCGACGACCGGCAGCGAGGAGGTCGTCGTGGCCAGCACCGCGCCCGGCCGGCACACCTTGTCCAGCGTGGCGAACAGCTCCTGCTTGACCAGCAGGTCCTCGGCGACCGCCTCCACGGCCAGGTCCACCTCGGCGAACGCGTCGAGCGAGGCCGCCGCGGTGACTCTGCCCAGCGCCTCGTCCCGGGCCTGCTCGCTCAGCCGCCCCTTGGCGACCGACCGGTCCAGCGACTTGGCGATCCGGGCCTTGGCGAGGTCCGCCTTCTCCTGGCCGCGCGCGGCGAGCACCACGTCGTAACCGGCCTTGGCGAAGACCTCCGCGATCCCCGAGGCCATCGTCCCGGAGCCCGCGACGCCCACCGACCGCACGGTCCGCCCGGTCGCCTCTTCCCCGCGCGGCGCGGGCGTCAGCGCGTCCGGCACCACGGTCTGGCTGCCCGGCTCGGCGTAGGTGTAGAAGCCGCGGCCCGCCTTGCGGCCGGTGAGACCGGCGGAGGCGAGCTGGCCCAGGATGGGCGCGGGGGCGTGCAGGCGGTCGCGCGAGGAGGAGTACATCGCCTCCAGGACCGTGCGGGCCGTGTCGATGCCGATCAGGTCCAGCAGGGCCAGCGGGCCCATCGGCAGGCCGCAGCCCAGCTTCATCGCGGCGTCGATGTCCTCGCGCGTCGCGTAGTTCGCCTCGTACATCGCGGCGGCCTGGTTGAGGTAGCCGAACAGCAGGCCGTCCGCGACGAACCCCGGCCGGTCGCCGATGGCCACCGGCTCCTTGCCCAGCCGGCGGGCCAGCTCGGTGACCGCCTCGACGGCGGGCGGGGCGGTCAGCACCGAGGAGACCACCTCGACCAGCTTCATCGCCGGCGCCGGGTTGAAGAAGTGCAGGCCGAGCACCCGCTCGGGGTGCTGCGACTCGGCCGCGAGACGGGTCACCGACAGGGCGTTGGTGCCGGTCGCGAGGATCGTGGCGGGGGAGACGACCGCGTCGAGCTCCCGGAAGACCTGCTGCTTGATCTCGTACGACTCCGGCACGACCTCGATGACCAGCTCCGCGTCGGCGGCCGCCCGGAGCTCGGAGAACGTACGGAAGCGGGCGAGCGCGTCGCGCCGCTCCTCCTCGGTGATCCGCCCGCGCTCCACGGCGCGTGCGGTGGACGCCTCCAGCGAGGCGACGGCGCGGCGGGCGGCGGCCTCGTCGGGGTCGATGCCGATGACCTCACGGCCGGAGCGGGCGAGGACCTCGGCGATTCCGGTGCCCATCGTGCCCAGGCCGACGACGGCAATGGTGGAGAGAGGGGTGTCCATCACGGGACTCCAGGGATGAGTGACGACTGAGGGGACGCACGGGGCGCGCGCGGCGCACGGCGTGCGGGAGGTGCCTGTCGTGGTGTTCGACCACCGGGCGTGATCCACGCACGGGACCGGAAAGGAGCGACGGACCCTGTCCCGGGGCCACGTCTCGTACAGCTGCCGAACCGACAACACTCCGGGGCTGCGTCACCAGGCCATCGGAGCGACGGGATCAGATCCCGCTCAACTGAGCTTAACCAGTGAGTAACGAGCGCGCCAGCCCTGGCCAGTTGTGGCCCGCACCACATTCCCGGACCCCGCCGATACGCACCGTGTCCGCCGATACGCTGACGGTCATGGATGACGAGGAGTTTCGTTCCCTGGCGCACCGGCTGGCCGACGAGGCGGGGGAGTCGACGCCCTACCGCGCCCTGCTCGCCACCGCGGACGACGAGGAGCTGGCCCGCGTCCTCGTCGAGCACGAACGCCCGCTGTGGGCGCGCGAGATCGCCGCGTTCCGCCTCGGCTGCGCCGGGGACCGCCGCGCCTTCGAACCTCTGGTGCTCCTCCTCAACCACCGCGACCCCGACCGCTGCGTCAGCGCCGCCCACGCCCTGACCCGCCTCGCCGACCCCCGCACCCCGCGCGCCGCAGCCGCCCTCGCCACCAACCCCCTGCGCACCGCCTACGCCCTCCACCCGGTCCGCCTGCTCACCGCCCTCCGCGCCCCGGAATCCGTACCGGCCCTGATCGAGACCCTGTCCGGCCTCCTGACCCCGGACGAACCCCACTGGCGCGTCGCCCTGGCCTGCGTAGAGGGCCTGGGCGCGCTGGGCGACCCCGCCGCCCGCCCGGTCCTGGAAGCGGCCCTGCCCCGGCCCCGCCTGGCGGGGGCGGCCCGGGAGGCGCTCAGGCGGCTGCGGAGCGGATGAGCGAAGGGGCGCGCGCGGTCGTTCCGCGCGCGCCCCTCGGCGTTCTCGTTCAGCCCCGGAAGCCCTGGTTCAGCCCCGGAACCCCAGCAGCCCGTGCAGTGTGCTGCCCGGGTCCGGGCGCACTGCCGGGCGGGCCGACTTGGTGGTCGCCGGCTTCGGGTCGGGGGTCTTCGCGCAGACCGCGTCCGCGTCTCCCCGGCCGGCGCGGGGGACCGTGCCCTTGGCCAGGTAGTCCGTCAGGTAGCGGTCCAGACAGGTGTTGCCGCTCAGGGTGATGCCGTGGTTGGCGCCGCCCTGCTCGACCACCAGGCGGGAGCCGCGCAGCTTGCGGTGCAGGGTGACTCCGCCCTCGTACGGGGTGGCCGCGTCGTCCGTCGCCTGGAACAGCAGCACCGGGGGCAGGGCGTGGTTGGAGACCCGCACCGGGTTCAGCGGCTTCACCGGCCAGTCGGCGCACGGGGCGTTGTACCAGGTGTTGCCCCAGGCCATGAACGGCGCCTTCGCGTGCACCCGCCAGGTGTCGTTGCGCCAGGTGTTCCAGTCGCGCGGCCAGTCGGCGTCCCGGCACTGGACGGCCGTGTAGACCGAGTACCCGTTGTCGCCCTCCGCGTCCACCGCGCCGAACCGTTCGAACGCGGCGACGAGCGGCTTCTCGTCCTTGTCGTTGGCGTACGCGGCGAACGCCTCGGCCAGCACCGGCCAGTAGCCGTTGTAGTAGCCGCCGGGCAGGAAGGTGTCGTCCAGCTCGCCCGCGCCGACCTTCTTGCCGGCCGGGCGCTTCTTCACCGCGTCCCGCATCCGGTACCAGGCGGTCTCGACCTTCGCCGGGTCGCCGCCCAGGTGATAGGTGGCGTCGTACTTCGCGACCCAGGCGGCGAACGCCTTGTGCCGGGCGTCGAACGCGTAGTCCTGGGTGAGGTTGTCCTCGTACCAGACGCCCTGGGGGTCCACGTTCGAGTCGAGGACCAGGCGCCGGACGCGGTCCGGGAAGAGCTTCGCGTACACCGCGCCGAGGTAGGTGCCGTAGGAGTAGCCGAAGTAGTTGAGCTGCCGCGCCCCGGTCGCGCGCCGGATCACGTCCAGGTCCTTGGCCGCGCTCACCGTGTCCATGTACGGGAGCAGGTCCGGGTACTTCTCGCCGCAGGCCGCCGCGAAGTCGCGGGCCCGGTTGCGGTTGACCCGCTCGCCGCCGAGGGACTGCGGTACGGGGTCGGGCCTGACCGGGTCGAAGTACCCGGGCAGGCAGTCCAGGGCCGGGCGGCTCTTCCCGACGCCGCGCGGGTCAAAACCGATCACGTCGTACTGCGAGGCGACCGCCTTCGGCAGCGAGGCGGCGACGAACGGGGCCATGGACAGGCCGCTGCCGCCGGGCCCGCCCGGGTTCACCAGCAGCGGCCCCTGGAAGGTCTTCGAGGTGTGCGGCACGCGCGTCAGGGCCAGGGTGACCTGGCGGCCCGCCGGGTCGTCGTGGTCGAGCGGCGAGCGCACCGTCGCGCACTGGAGCGTCGGCGAGGACTTCGTGCCGCAGTCCTTCCAGGCGAGCGGCGCGGCACGCGGTGTCGCGGTGTCCGCCGTGGCCGGGGCGGCGGTCACCAGACCGGCGACCGTCGCCCCGAGGGCGCACAGCAGTACTGAACGGTTCGTCATATGGCCTCCCGGGATGGGGGAACGCGGCTGCGCGGTACGCAGCCCCCGCCGCATGTTCCCCGCAATCGGCGCCGGAAGGACCCGTTGTGGTGAGAGATGACCCGTTTGCGTGCCCCGCGCGGACCCTGCCCGCTCAGAGCAGGGTGAGCTGGGTGGGCTCCGAGCCGTCGAGCGGCGGACGCGGCTCGCGCCGGGGGAGCTTGCGGGCCGTGCCCCGGTGCGCGGGCCCGATGCCGTACTCGGCCGCCAGCTCGTGCACGTACCGGGTGATACGGCGCTGGTACCAGGTCGGTGCGTAGGCGCCGTCCGCGTACAGCCGCTCGTAACGCCGTACGAGATGCGGGTGGTGGTGGCCGAGCCACTCCATGAACCACTCGCGGGCGCCGGGGCGCAGGTGCAGGACGAGCGGGGTCACCGACGTCGCGCCGGCGGCGGCGATCGCGCGGACGGTGGCCCGCAGCTGCTCGGGGCTGTCGCCGAGGTGGGGGATGACCGGTGCCATCAGCACCCCGCAGCCGATGCCCGCCTCGCTCAGCCTGCGTACGACGTCGAGCCGGCGCTCCGGCGAGGGCGTGCCGGGCTCCACGGTCCGCCACAGCTCCGGGTCGGTGAAGCCGACCGAGACCGAGACGCCGACCTCGGTGACCTCGGCGGCCTGCCGCAGCAGCTCCAGGTCGCGCAGGATCAGCGTGCCCTTCGTCAGGATCGAGAACGGGTTCGCGTGGTCGCGCAGGGCGGTCAGGATGCCGGGCATCAGCCGGTAGCGGCCCTCGGTTGGTTGCACACTTCCCTAAGCAGCCTTGACCTGCGAATATGTCCGGCATGAACACACAGGCGGACGACACAAGCCACCTCATCGACTTGGTATGTCGGAAGAGTCAGGCAGTAAAGAGCAAGACCGGCCGCCGGGAAATCTCGGTCAGCGCGCAGGAAGCCCGAGGTCGCAAGACGGCCGAACTGCTCGGCCTGACTGTTCGTCATGTATGGCGTGAGGTTGGGTCGGCGTCTCGCTTTCGCCGGTCCAAGAAAGTGGCTAAGCAGGATCTCGCCCTACAAGCTTTGGACCGTGGCGAAATCGCGGCCCTGTGGGTGTTCCGCTTGGACCGATGGACCCGCCGGGGTGCCGGTGCCATTCTCTCAATCGTAGAGCCCGCAGACGGACGACCCCGCCGCCTGCTGATCGACAATGGCGACGCCGATAACCCCGGCATCGGACTGGACAGCGCTAATCCTAGGGACCGTTCGGAACTCATCCGCCGCGCCGAGGACGCCCGTGAGGAAACCGAGGTACTGAGCGAGCGAGTCAGGAACACCAAGACTTTCCAGCTCGAAAATGGGGAATGGCTTAACGGGGTCGCCCCTTACGGTCTGCGCGTCGTCACTGTCTCCGCGTTCGATGAGGACGGCGAGGAGATAGAGGAACGGAAGCTACAGCGAGACCCGGAAACATCTGCCGGTATTCCGGGTGAGCCCGAGGTAACCAAGATGGAGATTGCCCGATTTGTTACGTACGAATGGCCGGTGGCGCGAGTATCCAAGCGAGAAACGGCACGACGACTGAATGAGCGCGGAGTACCGTCGCCCACAGGTGGTGACTGGGCATTCAGCACCGTTGCGAACATGATCGGAAATCCCGCGTATGCCGGATGGCAGATAACGGGACGCTCCGACAATCGGTCGCGCCGGATGCTCTACCTTAACGAGAACGGCGAAAAGGTCAGCGTCATGGTCGGGCCGCCACTGCTCGAAGAACACGAGTACAACGAGGCTCAGACAGCATCGCGCGGAAATGGGCCACCGGCAGACGCCGAGTCGTGGAAGGCAAAGCATCTGCTGACTGACCTACTCGAATGCTGCGGGTGTTTCTCGTCCATGCCTAGCGCCGGAACGTCGTACGCGTGTTGGCGCTCCCGCGCTGGGGGAGTGTGCCCGGCCCCCGCGAATGCTGCCGCACACAGCGCCGAGGAATACGTCTTTCAGCGCTGGTCTGCCCGGCTCTACGCGGCCGACCTAGACGACCCGCTGTTGGTCATCGTGGCGGAGCGCTGGGCGGCCAGGAAGGACCCGCAGGCATCCGAGGAGGAACAGACCGCTAGGGCCGCGCTGGCGGACGCAGAGCGCGTTCTCTCCCGTCTGTGGCAGGACCGGCGCGCTGGACTGTTCGACGGCCCCTCGGAACGGTTCTTCGCGCCCCAGCTATCCGAGGCAAATGCGGCCGTCATGGCAGCGCAAAAGGCGCTCGACGGCATACGGGGCACGGGCCCGGTGGATATCTCGTTCTTGCTGGACCTAGAGCAACAGCGGGTAGCATGGGAAGCGGCAGACCTTCCGCTTAGGCGTGATCTCTTGAGGCTGGCAGTCCGCCGAATCCGAGTGCGGCGCGCACCCAAGCGGGGAGTTCAGTTCGACGGACATTCCCGTATGGAGATCAATTGGCTTGACGAACCCGCGTGGGACACGGCCGCCTGAGCAAGAACAGGGGCCCCGTTCGGAGCGATCCGGGCGGGGCCCTTTGCTTTGCCTTCAGGAAGCCACAGCCCTTGACGCCCGCCTCGCTGAACTGGAGACGCGGGAAGCCCGCCCGGCGACCGTAGAAATCATCCAGCGGGACACAACAATTGCGGACGCATGGCGCGACGCAGACAACAAGGGTCGGCGAGACATGTTGCACGAGGCGGGCGTCACGATCCGAATCAAGCGCGCCAAGCGGGGCCGGACGTTCAAGCTCAACGAAGACCGCGTTAGCTGGCGCATGGCGAACGAGTTCTACGAATCGGGCGCGCAGGAACTTGCGGCCATCCTGTCGAGTGAGCTGTGACCAACGACGACCGCGCCCTCCTCGCCGCCGAAGCCATGGCCGGCTAGCGGCGCCACCGGGCCCGCAGAACACCACAAAGGCCCCTGCCCATCAGCGAGATGGGTAGGGGCTCTGTCATGCGTCGAGTCACCGAAAGCCCTGCGCGTCCGCCTGGGCGCCTAGGAATGCAGCCGGGTCCACCTTTGCTCAGGTAGCCCCCGAGAGGCGCTCAGACGGACACCTGCGACCTCGGGGCGGCATGGGCAAGCAGCGTCACAGCGGGAAGGGGCGGGCCTTGCGGGCCTTGCGCGGGAGGCTCGCGTGAACTAGCGCGGCCACTTTCCGTGCATCAGGCATCACCTATTGCGATGTGCGGTTTGTGTTTCATGTTTGGAATGTCGGAATAAGGGTGCCCTAATCGGCGAATCTGGAACGAGAGGTAGCGTCACCCTCAGCGGGTCGCGTCACCGAGCGGCAAGCCTTTGACCTGCGGTTTGTGACGCTGTGACGGAAACTCTCTAAATCTGGTATCTAGACATACTCGTATAGGCCCATACCGGAGTTCGCGTCTTTCCGTCACAGCGTCACTCGCCCCGTCCGTAGCGCCCGCACCCGCTGTCGTATCGCCTTCGCTGGCACCGCCGGGTCTCTCACTCCCTTCAATAAAGTTAGGACGGGAAGGCATCATGCGCTTCCCCCTCACGCGGGTGCCGTCACACCGCCCGCCCTCAAGAAGTCCCCGCACGTGGACGCGGCCCGCCGCCGTAATTACGTGCATCAAGCCCCAACCCTAGGTTGAGCTAGCTACCGCTGTGACGGCCGGTAGCTAGCTCCCCAGGGTTGGGGCTTTTTTGTTTCCCGCCGTCACGAGTCAAGGGCTTTCCCATGTCAGACTTTTACATCAATGCCCATAATGCTGTGAGGCGCGCCTACGGACCCGCCAGGCTGCACCAGTGCCGCTGGTGTTGGGGTCAGGCGACACAGTGGGCTTACGACAACGCCGACCCGGGCGAGCAGCGAGACAATCGCAACCGTCGCTACTCGTTGGACATCGCCCGTTACCAGCCGCTATGTGCCCGCGATCACCGCACTTTCGACCGCCTGTTCCGCCGTGGGGCGGAGCCTGCCGGGTATGAGCGGGCGATGCGAAAGGCGCGGTACAGGTACGGCAATGAAGCGCTTGCCGGAATGGCGGAACGGCGGATCGCCGGCCTTGAGCGCCACATAGTCGGCACCCGCCGTAAAGCACCGCTGGTGCTGGGGCATGTTGCCGTGTCGAGGGTTATGACGTGAGCCCCTGTATCGCTGACTTCCTGGCCCTGCGCTGTGACTTCGCCCCACGGCGAACTATCGCGCTGTACGAGTTGCGGGCCGCATGCGCTGGCTGGTTGTCCGTGCACGGAGGGGCATTCCCCGAACTGCGTTCCATGGAGGACGAGTTGGCGGACCACGCAGTTCGCATCGCCATGCGTGAGGGCGCCCCTGTCGCGGTCGGTGTCGGGTTGCGTGCGTCGCACAAACAGATGGAGACAGCAGCCCTGATCCGCCGCATGGCCATCAACCCAACGAAGGACACACCATGACCAGTACACAGCGCGCCGCGCTCTACAACCAGCTCAACGACTTCATCAGCGATCAGTGCGAGACCGGACAGCGCGGCGCTATGCCGTTCTCCGTGTTCGTCCGCTGTTTCCATGGTTGGTCCGGCCGTTGCGGTCTGCCGATTCCGACTGGTCGCGCTATCACCGAGTCGCTTGCCGATGCCGGGCTGACCCTGACCGAAGGCCGTTACGGCGACGACATGGTGCCGGGTCTCCGCATGAAGCCGCGCGGGGGTGCCCGGTGAGCGCACCGCAGACGTGGGATTCGCTGTGCACGTTTCTCCGGGCCCGTACGGCGGACAGCGCGGGCGAGACGCTGAGGTACAAAGCGTTCCTGCGCGCGTTCAGCGGGTGGTGTGCGGCTACGGGGCGACCGGTTCAGCACGCTGCCGAGGTGGCCGCCGCGCTGGATCGGGCCGGGTACCCGCTGACGGTCTCGCGCACCGGCGACCTGATGACGTCCGGCCTGCACATCCGGACGATTCCCCGGGATCAGCTGACTGCGACCGCGCCGTGAGCGCCCGCAACGCCCACGCCTTCAGGCACCAAACGCTTCGGAACCAAATCTGCGCCAAGCGGCGCACCAACCGCGCCGACCAGCGCACCAATCGAAAGGTACTCCCATGGCCCTTGACGCCCACGCCGCAGCCGCCCACCTTGCTCAGCGCGACGCCGCCACGGCGAAGCTCCGCGCCCTGAGCGACCGGTACGGCGCGAACATGCCCGCCGGCGCCCGCGATACCGAACGCCGCCTGCTCGCCGAGATCGCCCGACTGGATGGCGCTGTCTCGGATGCCGTGGGCGCCGCTGCCGCCGATGAGCGCGCTGCCCGTGCCGATGAGCGTGCCGTCCGTACCGAACTGGCCGTGATCGGTGCCCGGTCCTTCGCTGACGCCGGGGAGCGTCGGTCCCGCGAACAGGTCCGGGTGCTGGGCGTACCGATCCGGCTCAGCGCCGACACGATGGCGTATACAGAACGCTCGGCTGACGCCCTGGATGCGCTGGACACCGGGAACCTTGTTGCGGCCCCCGTGATGCTTGCCGAGGTGCCTGCCGGTTCACAGCTTCTCGACAAGGTGCAGCAGTTCACGTTCCGGTCGCAGCGCGGATACGTCCCGCTGGTGCCTGCGCTGGAAGGCCGCGTGCTGGGGCGGAACGAAGAACTGATGCCCAACGAGCTCACACACGGCACGGTGGAGTGGTACGAGACCGTGAAGGTAGCCGCGATGGTGCGAGCCGACTTCGACCAGATCACGGACTACCCGCAGTACGAGGCGGCCACGGACGCCGCCCTGCTTTCCGCACTGGGGCGCGCTGTGGACGCAGTCCTGATCAACGGTGGGGACGATGGCGACGTCCAGGTGCCGGGGATGCTCGAAGCTGGCGTGACGACCAGCGGGGCCGTCGATGGTCCGTCCGTGCTGGGGGCGCTGGCACGCTGCAAGGTGGCCGGGGCTGTTCCGGATGCGCTGATCATGCATCCGCTGACTGAGGCCGAACTGATCGACACCATCAGCGACGCGGTGGCCGCCAAGCTGCCGGAGATCATCGCTCTGCCGGCTGTCGCGGAGGGAACCATCGTGGCGGCCAGCCTCGCCAATGTGGCCGTTGCCATGCGGGAAAACCTGGACGTCGGATCGTCGACGCAGCACCCGGAGTTGTTCGCGAAGGATCAGGTGGCTCTGTCCGGCCGTGCGCGCGTCGGTGGTGTGGTTCTGGCGAACCCGGCGCACGTCCAGGTGGTCACGGCCGCAGGCGCCGCGTGAGCTACACCGAGTCGATGCGGGTCCGGCGGTGCGATCCGCTGACGCAGGTTTTCCCGGGCTGCTGCCGTGTGCGCTGGGCCCTGACTGCCGGGGGCGAGAAACGGCGGAAGCCCTACGCGGCGAAACGCCTTTCCACGCAGCAGAGTTGGTGGAAGTGGTGGAGGTCGCCGAGGTTGCCCGACGTGCGGGTGTCGTGATCGGTGCGGCCAAGGGTTCGAAGCACGTAACGGTATGTCGGACGTGCACTCAGTGGCTGCACGCGCGGGAAATGTGGCGAGACATTGAGGTGTGATGTGGCGACTGTGCACGGCTCAGCAAAGGAGTTCGAGCCGGCCGCGCTCTCCCGGATCTTCGCCGCCCGTTTGCGCGAGCGTTTCAACAATCCGCCGCTGACTGTAGACGGCATGGTGTGCGCCGAGTGCGAGCAGTGGCTCAACCTTCGAGCGTGGGGACTGGTGGGCGATGATTGATCGGACAGCGTGGCGCAACCGCTGGGCAGCACGGGCCGCACGACGCGATCTCGCTCTCATTCGCTGGGGGGCCGAGCGCCAGTGGCGCGACCAGTTCCAGCCGGTGCGGTGCGAAGAGTGCGAGACCTTTACGGCCGCATCCGGGGCGTGCGTGCTTCGACTCAATGGCGCACCCTCGGCCGCGTGCTGGCAGTGCGCTGTCCGTCGCAATGCTGTCTCGTCCGCCCTATCCCTCGTGGAGTGCGAGCGCCTGGCCGCAGAGCACGGGATGGTCAAGCCGGCGCCGAGACAGCGGGGATGGATCGATGTCGGCGACCCCGACCGAACGGCCATGTTGTTTGCCGGGGGCGGGACCTTCACGGCGAGTCACATAGCCAACGTGGGCGCGGGCAGGCGAGCGGGTGGCGGGCCTATCGAGTGGCGCTGAGTAGGCGGGGGCGGTCCAGCCGGTAGGGGGTGTTCGCGGCGCAGGCGGTAAGACAGCAGCGGGGACAGGTACTGGGCGACGATGCCCGGTACCTGTCCCCGCTTTTGCTGTGTCTCAGCCCGCTTGCTCCTCCGCCGACGCCAGGCCAGTCAACTACGTTGTAGCCACTTCCGGTTGGGGGTGCACGCGTAACTGGCGCTATGCCGATCAGCCCCTGGTCGGCGCTCGCGTACAACAGCAGCCGACCCGCGCGCACGCGCACCATCGCAATCCCGGGCCGGCGTGCCCGCTGTCGTCTGCTTGTGGGCTCACCGCCTCGTCACCGCACGCAGAAGGCCGCACTGTCGGCCCAACGCGCAAGCCAACGAACAGCGGAATTTTCCCGGCGAGGGAGGGAGGACACGACCAAAGTTCAGCCCGGTGCCTCTCAGCGATCCCGGCCTCAGCTCTAGAAACGCACCCTGGGTGTAATGCCGTTTTCCAGCCCCCCGCACCTTGCTGATCTGCGCCAATCGCATAATCATCCTGGTATGTACCTCTCTGGAAGGCTGTAGTTAACCTCGCGCTTTCACGAACGAGCCTGTCCGAAGCGTGATCAAAAAGGTGAGGAGTGCCTCTGACCTGGGACGATAGGACTTGTCTAGGGTCCGGGT
>NZ_JBIWCN010000009.1:0-30764 GCF_044761525.1 Streptomyces sp. NPDC097595
CTGCCGAAGCAGGCCGGGGTATCAACATATCTGGCGTTGACTTTTGGCACGCTGTTGAGTTCTCAAGGAACGGACGCTTCCTTTGTACTCACCCTTGCAGGCTTTCCTCCGGGCGCTTCCCTTCGTTCTTGCGTTTCCGACTCTATCAGACTCTTTCGTGTCCGAATTCCCGGTCGAAGCGGGTCTTTCTTTTGCCTTTCGGCTGCCTTTCGGCGTGTTCACTACTTTAGCGGATTCTCCCGTTTACTCATAATCGAGTCAGTGGGATCGAATTCCGGCATGCCGAAACTCGCACCCTCTGGGGTGAGTCGTAGGTAGTGGTTGGCCGCTTCGGGTCTGCGCGGCTCACGATCCGATGGACCGAACCAACAGCTGTACCCGTGTCAAGCGACTCGGACAACACTAGGGGCCCCATCCGGGCGAGTCAAGTTGACCTGCGGCGCGGCACATGGGCCCGGTAAGGGCTCACCGTGGGGTCCCCGTCGATCCAGAACCGCCAGGGGTGCACCGCCCCGTCTCCGCCCACTCCGGTCCGCGGTCCGTTCCGCACCTGGTCACGAAGGGGCGGGGTGCCGTGGAACACGGAGAGCTCGGCGCCCTCGTGGGCGATGGCGTCCGTGCCGTCCAGTGCGCGCCCGATGTCCAGGGCGGTCGCGAGGCGGGCCGGGCCTTTGGCCAGTTCTCGGTCATTGCGGGCCGAAACTCGACGTTTACGCGTCAGCTCCGCGCCCTCCAGGATCTCGCCGGCCCGGAGCAGCACCCCGCTCGCCCTGCCCTCGGGGCCGCACACCAGGTTCATGCAGTGCCACATGCATAGGTAACTCACTAGGCATGTATGTCGTTGGTTCGGCAGCATCGGCAAGCGACGACAACCAGGAGACAGGCAGTGCGAGCGATCATCTACGCCAGGCTCAGCCCCACCCCGAGGGGCGAGGAGTCCAAGGGTGGGAACCTGACGCAACAGGTCGAGCTGAGTCAGGCGCTGTGCGACCGGAAGGGCTGGTCGGTCGTAGCCACGATCGTTGAGAAAGACACGTCGGCTTCGACAAAACGGGGAACCAAGCGGAGCGCCGAGTGGGAGCGCGTCAAGGCTCTGGTGGAGCAGGGCAAGGCGGACGCCATCGTGTCCCGCCACTACGACCGTATGTACCGCACCCCCTGGGACCTTGAGGATCTGGTGGACCTGGCCGAGGCGACCGGCGTCACGCTGGCCGCCGCACAGGCGCAGGGAGTGCTCGACCTGTCCACCCCGTCCGGCCGTCTCGCTGCTCGCATCGGCGCTGTGGTGGCTCGCAACGAGACCGAGATGCGAGTCGAGCGTCAGGTGCTCGGACACCAGCGACGCAGGGAGTCGGGAAGGCCCTTCTGGAGTACTCGCCCCTTCGGCTTCGAGCGGGACGGCAGGCACCGGGAAGCAGAGGCGGAGGCCCTGCGGCAGGCGTACCGGGATGTCCTGGCCGGCGTGACCCTCTGGTCCATCGCGAAGGACTGGAACACGCGCGGGCTGCTCTCGCCGCACGGCAAGGAGTGGCGCAGCTCGAACCTTCGGATGGTCCTCCTGAAGCCGAGGAACGCGGGAATCCAGACGTACTCGCAGTGGGTCGAGAAGCCGGACGGGACGCGCGTGCGGCGGACCGAGGAGACCGGCGCGGGCAACTGGGAGGCGATCGTCTCCGAGGGCATATTCCGGGCCCTGGTCCGCCACCTGAGCGACCCGGAGCGGAACACGGGCGGAGGCGGCAAGCGCAAGGCGCTGTTGTCCGGCGTGGTCCACTGCTCGAAGTGTCGGGCCGTCGTCACTCAGGGGTGGAGCAAGAAGAACGCGGCAGGAGAGCGGTACCGCATCTACACCTGCTCGGGTGGCCGGTGCATCACCTGCCCCGCGGACCCGCTCGACTCCTTCGTGGTTAGGAAGGTCATCGACAGGGCCGAGGAATGGAACGCGGCACCGGCCACAGATGCCGCAGACGAGGAACGGGAGGCCGAGCTGCTGGCCGAGGAGACGGCCGCATCCGAGAGGCGGACCGCCCTGGCGGAGATGTTCGCCGTAGGGGACATCGACGCGTCGACCCTGCGAACGGGTATCGGCAGGTGTGACGCCGACCTGACCAAGATCCGGGCCGAGCTGGCAGACCTGGCATCACAGCGGGTGCGCGTCGAACTCGGCGACATCGAGTACCTGTGGGAGGAACTGGACTATGAGGACCCCGACCGCATCGACTACGTGCGGACCGTCGTCATGCAGGTCTGCGAGCGAGTCGAGCTGATGCCGCGCGGTCGAGGGGTTCGGTCCTTCAAGGGCGAGCACTGCCGGATCATGTTCCGGAACCCTTGAGATCCGACCGCGGAGCGCCAAGTCGGCTGCCGGCGCTCCGTGAGCACGGGCCCTGTCTGACGAGCGTCGGGCGTGGCCCTTCGCCATGCCCGTAGAGGAAGCGCGCCCCTCTCACTCCCCAGTTCATGCAACAACGTGCATGAGGCACGCTCGGGCACGGACGGCCGCAAGCGGCCCCCGTACGGTCGTCTCAGGCGGCCTGACCGGGCCGCCAAGTCAAGGGGGTTCCGCATGGCACGCGAAGAACTGACTCGGCTCACCGGCAACGGCACGTGTGGAGAGGACGACTGCCCGAACGTCTACCGCACCGCGTCCGGCTCCATCGTGGTCCAGGGCGACGTGTCCGACGCCTTCGCTCCCCCGCAAGGAGAAGGACTCGTGGAGATCCCCGAGAGCGTTCTTCGGGAGGCCGTTCGTGCTCTCGGATGGTGAGGAGTGGCGGGCGACGCTCCGAGGCTTCCAGTCCGAGGCGTGGCGGCTGGAGACCCTGCCCCAGTACCTCGTACCGCAGGAGGCGAACGAGCTCGAAGCATTCCGGGCAGGTAAGCGCGTCGACCCGAACCGCTACTCGTCGGCGTACACGGAAGACCTGAAGCGGTTGCGCGGCGAGGGTAGGAGCAAGGGGCGAGTGCACGTCCTGACTCGACCGCTTTCCGAGTACCTGCGCTTCGAGTTCTCTCGGTACTACGCCCCACACGTGCTCGCCGGGGAGGACATCCGCATCCTGGACGTGACCGAACGAGAGAACCCGTTGCCGGATGTCGAGGACTTCTGGATGTTCGACCGCTCGACGGTCGTCCTCATGCACTACGAGGGCGACGGCAGGCAGATCAGCCGGAAGCTGTACGAGGGCGACCCTGCGCCGTTCGTCGAGTGGCAGCGCATCGCCGTTGCCGAGTCCGTCCCTTTCCTGGAGTACGCGGAGCGCGTGACGGAGTGACGTTCGAAGCTGAGCAGCTTGGCGAGTCTGGTACCGAACTCGCGTCGCTGCTACGGGACTTGCGCAAGCGAGCTGGCCTCTCAGGGGACCGGCTCGCAGCGCGCTGCAACATGTCCCAGTCGAAGGTGTCTCGCATCGAGAACGGCCGGACACGGCCGTCCCTGGTCGACGTCGAGCAGATCTTGCGAGCTCTGAACGCTCCGCCGGCACTGGTCGCGGCGGTCTCCGCCCTCGCCAGGATGGCGAACACCGAGTGGCGGAACCTCCGCGAGCTTCGGCGCAAGGGACTCGGTACGAGACAGGCCGAGCTGAAGTCGCTCGAAGCGTCCTCCACGCAGATGCGGTACCTCCTGCTCTCGATGGTCACCGGACTGCTCGCAACCCCGGAATACGTACGGGCGAGCCTGGCCCACTCGACAGCCGACACGAGCAAGGCAGTGGCGGGGAAGCTGGGACGGCAAGCCGTCCTCTTTCTCATACTCCGCGACAGCCGAGACGTTCAGGCGTATCTGAAGGAGTTTGCCGGGTACCAGGAACACGCCCTCTTTGGCGAAAACCTTCGGGCGCGGCTCGCCGAGTGGTCCTCCAGTTGCCGTGCATGACTTCAGTCGACTACGCGACTGAAACGCCATCCCGTCCGCACCCCGGGGGATCATCCTTCGGCAGGCGAACAGTCGGGAGGTCGGACGGATGAGCACACCCAAGACGACGATAGACGGACCGGTACACGTGACCCTTCCGTCCGCGCCGCCCGACCCCGTGTCGGGTTGTCGTGAGTGCCTTCGGTACGCGGTGGCTCGCGCGAACGCCATGTCGGTCGGGGATCACTCGCAGGTGTCGGGCGTGAACGTGGGCCTACGGGCTCATCTCCGCAACGAATACCGGGGACGCTGATGGCGCGCACGGTTCTGCGGTTCGTGACACACCGGATCACGCAGCATCCGGATGCGGACGTGGCCTATGAGGCGGAGTGCCTTCACTGCAAGTGGAAGGCATATCCGTCGACGGACAGTGCGGCGGTCGACGTCGAGTGCATGAGCCACACCGGCAGGAGCAACCATCGTGGATTCCGGCGGATCTGCACGGCGTTCGCCATGGTGGTGCGGGCCGATGAGGATAAGCTCCCGGCACTGAGCCAAATAGACAAGAGAGCACTCGAACGTTTCCGCAGGTCAGAGCCTGTGCCGTTACACGCCAGGGTGCTCTGACTACACGCCCGAGGTGTAGTCACCGGTCCTGATGGAGGCGGCAGGGGACTGGCGCACCCTTGCCCTTCTGGAACAGATGTGAAGGCAGGACTAGGCAGGCGGCCCCGGAACGGGGCGAGACAAGCTCGAGTTCCTTGGCGCGGGCCACCGCGTTGCGGGTGCTCTGGTCGGACAGCGACTTGCCGTCCTTGCCCAATAGGGCGGCCAGCCGGCCGGGCTGGAAGCCTGCGTGCCCTTGCCGGTCTGCCCACCCGATGGCAGCGAAGTGGACGCGGTAGGCGAGTGGGTGTGTCCCGGGTGCTGTGCCATGCGCCGGTACTTGTGCTGGGAGACTCCGCCCCACGGGCGGTCATGGCCGAAGCTGATAGCCACTGGGGGTGGCTCCTTCCTGTGCGGCGCACACGAGTGCGCCAGTGACCCCCGCCGGATGGCGGGACATGTACCTCCCATTCGTTGCGGGGGTGGACCGTGCACGGATGGCGCGATCTCTTCACAGGTGGACGCTCAAGCCCTTCGGGTCTGAACTCGGTCTCGTGCGGTCGGAAGCGACGGCGGCGACCTGGCCAGGGATCTTATGCTAGCGACCCACTGTGCTCCAGTCGGCGGGGGCAGGCGGCACCGTACGGCCTGCGGCGTGTTCGCGGAGGCGCCGGGTCAGTTCCGGCAGATCGTAGGCAGGGAAGCTGACTTGCAGGAGGCGCAGCCCGAAGTCCGACGGCTGGTCCCCCTGAAACATCGCCGCGTCCATCGGCTTGATCTTCACGTCCCAGGCGTCGGGGGCGGCCCAGTGGGTCATTCGCACGTAGAACGCGTCTCGCGGTCCGGCATTTGCGACGGCCGATAGGAAGGCGAGTCCGCTGTCCACCGGGAAGTCGATAAGCATCCAACCGCGGCTGGACTCCACCCACTGCGCCATGTGCGGCAACTTCACCGGCCAGTCCGCGTTGCTCTCGGCCAGGTCCTGGCAGCAGGTGAACGTGTCGATGCCACACTCCCAGATCGCCTGGATAGCTGGTGCGAGCTGCTCGTCGATCTGGGCCTGGAGGTTGCCGACCCGGACGAGAACGGTGGGATGCGTTCCTTCGTAAGACGTCATCGCAGGAGCATAGAAGCGGAGTACGACATCAGAACCGGCGGGCCGTCAGCAAGGCGCACAGCGGGTCAGGCTCCGGTGGTCGGTTTGGCTCGCGGGCTCAGTCGGTACGCCGAGACCGTCGGATCACCGGCGAGGTAGAACCGGTGTTGCCAGTCGTGGGCCTTGCTCACGCCTACCCGAGGACCGACCCGGATGAGCGCGGCAGGTACCGGCTCGCCCTCGGAGAGCATGACCGAGGTACCTGTCAGGAGGTCTGCGCCGTTGTGCTCTGCCGTGATGCCGAGTGCCTGGCCGACGTTCCCCGGACCTCGGGCAAGACGTGGGCTCTCGACCCTCTCCCCTCGCCGCTTGCGCGCCAGGTCTTCGCCCTCGATGACCCTGCCTGCCCGGATGAGGACACCCGAGGCGATGCCGTCCGTACCGGTGACGACGTTGGCGCACCAGTGGAGACCGTGGGACCGGTAGACGTAGAGGTGTCCTGCGGGCCCGAACATGGTGGCGTTGCGGGGAGTCCGGCCCCGGTAAGCATGGGAAGCTGGGTCAGCCGTGCCGGAGTACGCCTCGGTTTCCGTAATGGCGATGCTCACAGTCCCCTCGGGGGTCTTGCAGGTGAGGACGCATCCGAGCAGCTTGGGGGCGACCTCTTCAGCGGGATGGAAAAGGAGATCAACGTTCATGCTGACTGCCTTGAGATGCCGTACGTGAAGTAGACGTACGCGTGGCCCGGCGGGCCGTACATCGCGTCGTTCCGCCGCGTCCGGCCCCGGAAGGCGTGCGAACCCGGGTCGATCTCGCCGGCGTACGCCTCCACCTCCGTGAGGCGCAGGACGATCGGGCCCTCCGGGGTGCTGCGGACCAGGGTGCGGCCGAGGAGGTCGGGCGCCACGTCCAGTACGGGGCGGTCGAAGAAGTCCCGCGTCAGCGGCGTACGGTCCGGGCCATCGATCATGAGGTTCGAGGTTACTGGGAACCGACTACGGTCGTCGCGCGTATGTAGGGGTCAGGACCTAGGAGGAGAAAACATGGGCTTCAAGCGACTGCTCGCGAGCATGGGTGCCGGCGGCGCCTCGGTGGAGACCGAGCTCAGCGAGGTCAACGTCGTCCCGGGCGGGGTCGTCCAGGGCGAGGTGCGGATCCAGGGCGGTTCCGTCGACCAGCAGATCGAAGGGCTCTCCGTGGGCCTCCAGGCCCGGGTCGAGGTCGAGGGCCAGGACGACCAGGAGTACAAGCAGGACATCGAGTTCACCAAGCTGCGCGTCGGCGGCGGCTTCCAGGTGCAGGCGGGGGCGGTGCACGTGGTGCCGTTCGGCCTGGAGATCCCCTGGGAGACGCCGATCACCATGTTCGCCGGGCAGCACCTGCACGGCATGAACATCGGGGTGACGACCGAGCTGGAGATCGCGCGGGCGCTGGACTCCGGCGACCTGGACCCGATCAACGTGCACCCGCTGCCGGCCCAGGAGGCCATCCTCGACGCCTTCGGCCAGCTGGGCTTCAGCTTCCGCAGCGCCGACATGGAGCGCGGCCACATCCGCGGTACGCGGCAGCGGCTGCCGTTCTACCAGGAGATCGAGTTCCACCCGCCGCAGCAGTACCGGGGGCTGAACCAGGTGGAGCTGTCGTTCGTCGCGGACGACCGCGAGATGGACGTCATCCTGGAGATGGACAAGAAGGCGGGTCTGTTCAGCGAGGGCAGCGACTCGTACCGCGCCTTCAAGGTCGGTCTGCACAACTTCCGGGAGACCGACTGGGCGGCATATCTGAACCAGTGGCTGGCGCAGGTCGGCGGGCAGCGCAACTGGCTCTAGGGTCGGAGGCGTCATCCGACAGAGCCGACAGAGAGGTGCTGACGTGACCGAGCCGAAGAGGGCGCCGCTGCCGCACGACTTCCATCCGGAGGTGTCCTCGTTCACCGTCGTGAGCGAGGACATCGCCCCGGGGGCCGTGCTCTCGGACGCCCAGGTGTACGCGGCGGGGAACGCGTCGCCGCAGCTGCGGTGGGAGGGCTTCCCGGCGGAGACGAAGAGCTTCGCCGTGACGTGCTTCGACCCGGACGCGCCCACGGGCAGCGGGTTCTGGCACTGGGTGCTCTTCGACATCCCCGCGTCCGTCACGGAGCTGCCGGCCGGTGCGGGCGGCGGGAAGTTCGAAGAGCTGCCCGCCGGTGCCGTGCACGCGCGCAACGACTACGGGACCAAGGACTTCGGCGGGGCCGCCCCGCCGGCCGGGGAGAACCACCGCTATGTGTTCACCGTGTACGCGGTGGACACCGAGAAGCTGGGCCCCGACAGCGACGCCTCGCCCGCGTTCGTCGGGTTCAACCTGCGGTTCCACACCCTGGGCCGGGCCCAGCTGGTCGCCGAGTACGCGGAGCCCGCCGACAACGCCTGAACACCAAAACGTCCGCATCCGTTTGCCCTGCCCTGGTCTTGGAGAGACCAGGGCAGGGCATTTTTTAATGCGTTGTCCATCACGGCGTGCCGGGGCCAGAGTTGATCCGGGCCTGCCAGGGGGCGGCCGGCACACGGGAGGTGGGCGGGATGCGGGACACGCTGGTACTGAACGCGAGCTTCGAGCCGCTGTCGACGGTGACGCTGAACCGGGCGGTGGTGCTGATCCTTCAGGACAAGGCCGTCGTCGAGCAGTCCCACCCGGGCCTCCGGATGCGCGGTGCCGATGTGGACATCCCGGTGCCCCGGGTGATCAGGCTCTGCCGGTACGTACGGGTGCCGTTCCGAAGACAGGCCCCGTGGTCCAGGAGGGGCGTCCTGGTCCGGGACCAGCACCGGTGCGCGTACTGCGGGAAGCGGGCGAGCACCGTCGACCACGTGGTGCCGAGGGCCCAGGGCGGGCAGGACACCTGGCTGAACACGGTGGCCTCCTGCGCGGAGGACAACCACCGCAAGGCGGACCGCACGCCGGAGCAGGCGGGGATGCCGCTGCTGCGGAAGCCCTTCGTACCGTCCCCGGCGGAGGCGATGCTGCTGGCCCTGGGGGCGGGTGACCGCTCGGCGCTGCCGGAGTGGCTGGCGCGGAGCGCGGCGTAGCCGCCGTACGCCCGACGACGTGAGCGAGGCCCGTCTCCCCGGGGGAGGCGGGCCTCGGTCGTTCAGCGCAGCAGCAGCTGGACGATGGCGGCCGTGCCGACCGTGACGATGAGGGCGCGCAGCAGGGTGGGGCTGAGGCGGCGGCCGACCTTGGCGCCGATCTGGCCGCCGATGGCGGAGCCGACCGCGATCAGGACGACAGCGGTCCAGTCGAAGTCGGCGACGAAGAGGAAGAACAGCGCGGCGATGCTGTTGACGACGGCGGCGAGGACGTTCTTGACGGCGTTGAGGCGCTGCATGGTGTCGTCCACCAGCATGCCCATGAGGGAGAGGTAGATGATCCCCTGGGCCGCCGTGAAGTAGCCGCCGTAGACGCTGGCCAGGGTCAGGCCGATGGAGAGCAGCGGGCCGCCGTCGGGGTGGGCGGGTGCTCCGGTGCGGGCGCGCCGGTCCTGGACGGCCTTGCTGATGCGCGGTTGCAGGATGACCAGGACGAGGGCCAGGGCGACCAGGACCGGGACGATGGTCTCGAAGGCCGTGGAGGGCAGGGCCAGAAGCAGGGTGGCGCCGGTGAGGCCGCCGATGAGGGCGCCCACGCTGAGTTTGAGGACGCGGGAGCGCTGGCCTTCGAGTTCCTTGCGGTAGCCGATCGCGCCGCTGATGGAGCCGGGGATCAGGCCGAGCACGTTGGAGACGGTGGCGGTGACCGGGGGCAGGCCGGTGGCGAGCAGGACGGGGAAGGTGATGAGCGTCCCGGAGCCGACGATCGTGTTGATCGTGCCGGCGCTGATCCCCGCGGCGAAGACGGCGAGCATCTCCCAGATGGACATGGCGTATCCCCCGTGCGTGATCGGTGCTTGCTGCACCGCATCATGCACGGGGGGTGTACACGTCAGTCGACCGGGGGTTCCTCGCGTCGTTCCTTGCCGGTGTTGAAACCGGGCGCGCCGCCGCCGAGGTTGCCGAAGGCGCCGCTGAGGCCCTTGAGGGCGTCGCCGATCTCGCTGGGCACGATCCAGAGCTTGTTGGCGTCGCCCTCGGCGATCTTCGGCAGCATCTGGAGGTACTGGTACGACAGCAGCTTCTGGTCCGGGTCGCCCGCGTGGATGGACTCGAAGACCGTACGGATGGCCTGGGCCTCGCCCTCCGCGCGCAGGGCGGCGGCCTTGGCCTCACCCTCGGCGCGCAGGATCGCGGACTGCTTCTCGCCCTCGGCGGTGAGGATCGCGGACTGCCGGGTGCCCTCGGCCTGGAGGATGGCGGCGCGCTTGTCGCGGTCGGCGCGCATCTGCTTCTCCATCGAGTCCTGGATGGAGGTGGGCGGCTCGATCGCCTTGAGTTCGACGCGGTTGACGCGGATGCCCCACTTGCCGGTGGCCTCGTCCAGGACGCCGCGCAGGGCCGCGTTGATCTCCTCGCGGGAGGTGAGGGTCCGCTCCAGGTCCATGCCGCCGATGATGTTGCGGAGGGTGGTGACGGTGAGCTGCTCGATGGCCTGGATATAGCTGGCGACCTCGTACGTCGCTGCCCGGGCGTCGGTCACCTGGTAGTAGATGACGGTGTCGATGTTGACGACCAGGTTGTCCTGGGTGATGACGGGCTGCGGCGGGAAGGGCACGACCTGCTCGCGCAGGTCGATCCGGTTGCGGATCGAGTCGATGAACGGGACGACGATGTTCAGGCCCGCGTTGAGGGTGCGGGTGTAGCGGCCGAAGCGTTCGACGATGGCGGCGCTGGCCTGCGGGATGACCTGGATCGTCTTGATCAGGGCGATGAAGACGAGCACCACCAGAATGATCAGGACGATGATGATCGGTTGCATCGTTTCCTCGTGCCCTTCGGTTGATGATCGTCATCGAGTCTGACAGAACGCGCCTGGGTGTGGGGGCAGTTCGGTCACATGACGACGGCCGTCGCCCCGTCGATCTCCACGACGTCGACCTGTTGGCCGGGCTCGTAGCTGAATCCAGGGTCGAATGCGCGCGCCGACCAGACCTCGCCTGCCAGCTTGATGCGGCCGCCGGTGCCGTCCACCCGTTCCAGGACGACGGCCTGACGGCCCTTCAGGGCGTCGATGCCGGTGGCGTGCACGGGTGCCCGGTCCGCGCGCTGCCGCCCGGCGATCACGCGCACCACGGCCGTCAGCGCCACCGAGACGATGACGAAGACCAGGACCTGGGCGACGATTCCGCCGCCGAGGGCCGCCACGACCGCGGCGGCGACGGCCCCCACGGCGAACATGCCGAACTCGGGCATCGCGGTCAGGACGAGCGGAATGCCCAGTCCCACCGCGCCGATCAGCCACCACACCCACGCGTCGATGTCCACGTGGTCATCGTAGGACCGCGCGCACCCCAAGGACAGGGCGCGACCGGGCAGAACGCCTGCTATCGGGCGGACTTGAGGGGTGTCTCGTCGTGGCGCGCCTGGATGCGGGCGATCACGCGCTCCCGTCCCAGGTCCCGGGCCCGGCGGAGTTTGGCCTCGGCCAGGAGCACGGGTACCCAGAGCAGCCAGCCCCACAGGCTGAAGTCCAGCACCCCGCTCAGCACCAGTGCCTTGTTCAGGCCGAACGACGCCGCGAACGTCAGCACGTATGCGGCGACCCGGTGCGCGAGAAGCAGGCGCAGCGGTGCGTTCCGGGCGCCCTGAAGCAGCTCGACCGCCGCGGCGGTTTCGGCGGCCCGCAGGTCTTCACCGGTGTCCTCGGTGGACTCGCCCCGGGCGGCCCGCCGTAGCGCGTCGGTGACCAGCACGCTCTGCTCCGCCACAGCCGTCTGTTCGGCCTGCCCGCGGGCGGCTGCCACGTACAGGTCGTCCCAGTAACCGCGACCGGCCCAGCCCGTGGCGTCGTCGACCCGCTCGCGCTCGGGTGACCCGGGCGGGGCCAACTCCTCGATGCGTTCCCGCAGAACCGCCGCGCGGTGCGCCCGCCCCGGGAAGGCGAAGGTGTCCGAGCGGAGGCACAGCTCCAGATACGACACCATGAGCCCGAGGTCGTCCTCCGCCAGGGCGAGGCCCTTGCGGTAGGCCGTCTCGGCCTCACGGTCGTGGTCGTCGTCGTCTTCCGCGGCGTGCGCCTGTCCGAGCCAGCGAAAGAGGACCGGATCCGGTCCGCACGCGTCGAGCCCCGCCTCCGCGGACTTCCTCACGGCCGCGTAGCCACCCACCGCGAAGAGCTCCGAGCAACGTGCCACGTACTGCTGCTGTTCCACGCCCCACCCCAGACGTACGAGCCGTCACCCTCTGGTGTACCCGGTGCCGCTCTAGCCGAGCGGCAGTCCGCGGGCGGTGTAGCGGTCGCCCTGGTGCTCGACCACGAGGGGCAGGCCGAAGCAGAGGGAGAGGTTGCGGGAGGTGAGCTCGGTCTCCATGGGGCCGGCGGCGAGCACCTTGCCCTGGCGGATCATCAGGACGTGGGTGAAGCCGGGGGCGATCTCCTCGACGTGGTGGGTCACCATGATCATGGAGGGGGCGTACGGGTCGCGGGCCAGCCGGCCGAGGCGGCGGACCAGGTCCTCGCGGCCGCCGAGGTCGAGTCCGGCGGCGGGCTCGTCCAGGAGGAGGAGCTCCGGGTCGGTCATCATGGCGCGGGCGATCAGGGTGCGCTTGCGCTCGCCCTCGGAGAGGGTGCCGAACTTGCGGTCGAGGTACTCGGTCATGCCGAGGCGGTCGAGGAAGGCGCGGGCGCGGTCCTCGTCCACCTTGTCGTAGTTCTCGTTCCAGGTGGCGGTCATGCCGTAGGCGGCGGTGAGCACCGTCTGGAGGACCGTCTGGCGGCGGGGCAGCTTCTCGGCCAGGGCGACGCCCGCGATGCCGATGCGGGGGCGGAGGTCGAAGACGTCGGTGCCGACGCCGCCGAGCTTCTCACCGAGGACGCTGACGGTGCCCTTGGTGGGGAAGAGGTAGCTGGACGCGATGTTGAGCAGGGTGGTCTTGCCGGCGCCGTTGGGGCCGAGGATGACCCAGCGCTCACCCTCCTTGACCGACCAGGAGACGTCGTCCACCAGAGCGCGTCCGTCGCGGACCACCGATACGTCCACCAGCTCCAGTACATCGCTCATGAGCGCGTTGTCTCCCCATGCAGTGTCGAGATCGTCGCGTGCCTGTGGGCACAGCTCCCAGGGAAAACCTACGCCACCGCGCGAGTACCGGCGGCGCTGGGCCCGCCGTCGCGGGCCCGGCCCCGCCGCACAGGGGACCCCCTAGGCTGTCCGCATGCTTTCGGAACCACGTTCAGGGCTGCTGGCCGCCTGGGGGAACGCGTTGCTGGCGGGGCTGGTGTCCCCGGACGACGCGGCGCTCGCCATCGTCGGGGAGGACGCGGTGCACCGCGTCGAGGGGCTGCCGGGTGAGGCCGGTCCGGTCGGGCTGACGTTCGCCCTGGGGCGGCTGCGGGCGCTGGGGGTGAGCGGCTTCCGGGTCGCGCTGCCGGTGCCGGGGCATCCGCTGGGGCTGAGCGGTCCGGCCGATTTCAACGCCCGGGCCCTGGAGGCGGAGGAGGCGGTCGTCACGTTCGGCGCCCCGTACGGGCTGGTGCCCGAGGTGCGCGAGGCGGGGCCGGCCGGCGATGTGCACGTGGACGTGGTCTGGCACTGCCTGGCGGTACGGGAGGCTCCGCCTGCCGACGTGCCCTCGCTGGGCGAGGCGGAACGGGAGCTGGCCGAGGCGCTGCGGGACGCGACGGCGGTGCTGTCCCGGCTCGACGTGGCCGGTTCGGGGCCGGTGGCCGAGGCGGCGGTGGACGCGTACCGGGCGCGGGCGGAGCGGGGGCGCGAGGTGCTGGCCCCGGGCTATCCGCCGCGGGCGGTGCGGGTGCTGGAGCTGGCCCAGCGGATCGGGCTGCTGATCTCGGTGGCGTACGAGAACGGGCACGGCGGCGCGGTGAGCGCGTCGGAGATGGCGGCACGGGGCGAGGCGCTGCGCCCGGTGGAGCGGGTGGCCCGGCGGGCGCAGGTGGCGGCGTACAACGCGTATGTGGAGGAACGCGCGCGGTAGGGGCGCGAGCGCGGCAGGGGCGCGAGCGCCCCGGGGCGGCCGGAGCGGGAGCGCGTGCGGGCCCGGGCCCGCCGCAGCGGAAGCCCGTGCGGGCAGGGCCGACCGGCTCGCGTCCGTCGTGGGGGGGGGAGCCGGGCCGGTTCCCCCCTCAGCCCGCCGCTCCGTGGCGGACCGCCCAGAGCGCTGCCTGGGTGCGGTCGGCCAGGTCGAGCTTCATGAGGATGTTCGAGACGTGGGTCTTGACCGTCTTCTCGGACAGGACCAGGGCCCGCGCGATCTCGCGGTTGGACCGGCCGTCGGCGATCAGGCCGAGCACTTCCCGCTCGCGTTCGGTGAGGGTGCTCCCCCGCCCGGTGCCCGTGCCCGGCTCGTCCTGGGCGAGGAGCGCCCCGGCCACCTCGGGCTGGAGCAGGACGTGCCCGGCGTGCACGGAGCGGATGGCGCCGGCCAGGGCGTCCGGGTCGACGTCCTTGTATACGTAACCGGAGGCGCCCGCACGCAGGGCGGGGACCACCGTGCGCTGCTCGGTGAAGCTGGTGACGATCAGCACCTTGGCCGGGTTCTCCAGCTCGCGGAGGCGGCGCAGCGCCTCGATGCCGTCGGTGCCGGGCATCTTGATGTCCATCAGTACGACGTCGGGCCGCAGCTCCTCCGTCCTGGCCACGCCCTCCGCGCCGTCGGCGGCCTCGCCGACGACCTCGATGTCGTCCTGGATCTCCAGGAACGTGCGCAGGCCGCGGCGGACGACCTGGTGGTCGTCGACGAGCAGCACCCTGATGATCCTGTCAGCCACCGGGGATCTCCATCTCGATCGTGGTGCCCTTGCCGGGCTCGGATTCAACGGTGAGGCGGCCGCCGACGCCGCTCGCGCGGTCCCGCATCGAGACCAGGCCCAGGTGGCGCCCGGCCCGGCGGGTGGCGGTGGGTTCGAAGCCCCGGCCGTCGTCGGTGATCCGCAGCACGGTGGCGCCGTCGCGGCGGGCGAGGGTGACGTCGACGTGGCCCGCGTCGGCGTGGCGCAGGGCGTTGTGCAGGGCTTCCTGGGTGACCCGGAGCAGCGCTTCCTCGTGGGCGGCGGGCAGGGCCCGGACGCCGGCGCCGGCGAAGGTGACCCGGGCGGTGTGGGCCCGGTCGAGGACCTGGACCTGGGTGCGGAGGGTGGCGACGAGGCCGTCCTCGTCCAGGGCGGCCGGGCGGAGCTCCACGACGGCGGCGCGCAGTTCGTCCACGGCTTCGGCGGCGAGGGCGGCGACCTGCTGGAGCTCGCCCTTGGCGCGGACCGGGTCGCGGTCGACCAGGGTGGCGGCGGCCTGGGCGGTGAGCCGGAGCGAGAAGAGCTTCTGGCTGACCGCGTCGTGCAGCTCGTGGGCGAGGCGGGAGCGCTCCTCGGCGATGGTGAGCTCGCGGCTGCGTTCGTAGAGGCGGGCGTTGGTGAGGGCGATGGCCGCGTGCTGGGCGAGCGTCGAGAGCAGTTCCTCGTCCTCGGCGTTGAAGCCGCAGACGCCCTCGGGTTTGGGGCACCTCTTGTTGGCGAGGAACAGGGCGCCGATGGTCTCGTCGCCGTCCCGGATGGGCAGGCCGAGGAAGTCGGACATGTCGGGGTGGGCGCTGGGCCAGCCCTCGAAGCGGGGGTCCTTGCGGACGTCGGCGAGGCGCTCGGTCTTCCCGCCGTGGAGCATCGCGGCGAGGATGCCGTGCTGGCGGGGCAGCGGGCCGATGGCCTTCCACTGTTCGTCGCTGACGCCGTCCACGACGAACTGGGCGAAGCCGCCGTGGTCGTCGGGGACCCCGAGGGCGGCGTACTCGGCGTCCAGGAGCTCGCGGGCCGAGGCGACGATCGTCTTCAGGACGTCCCGTACCTCCAGGTGGCGGCTCATGGCGAGCAGCGCGGCGCTGACGGCGGCGAGGCCGGAGGGGGGTCGGTGGCTCATGCGCCTCACCGTACCGGCGGGTTCCGGGCCCCGTATCGGGCCGGAGGCGGCCGGGGACCGGGGCTGAGGGACTAGGACCTGCGGCCGGTGCCCCCGGGCGAGGCCGGGAACGGCTTCTCGAAACCACTCCGGAACGTCGCATTCCGCATTGCTTCAGCAACACATGGTGAGGCTGTTACCCGCCCGATGTGAGGCCAGGCATAGGGCCCACGTCACTTACGAAGCCGCCTAGTGGACCGAAAAGGGCGATTTGAGGTGCGATGACCTGGGGGCGAACCGGGCAAACCGCCCGCCATTCCACTACCCGGCTTCGTACGTCACACCTTTGCCATGGCATTTTGCCGCCGCTAAGAATTGAGCTCGTCCCCGACGGAGATGCGTAGTCGCTCCCGTCTTCGTCCTCCGTGAGGACCCCCCCGAATTCGAAGAGGTAAGCCTGTATGTCCGCGTCCCGCTTCACCGGCCGTCTCCGTAACCTGAACAAGACCCAGAAGCTCTCCGCCGCCGGCGTCTCCGCCGTCGCCGCCGCTGCACTCTCCTTGTCCCTGGTGCCCGGTCACGCCGAGGCCGAGACCGAACCGCAGGCCGTGTCCGCCGCCTCCCCGGTCATCTTCGACTCCGCGAGCTCCAAGCAGGCCCGGGCGATCCAGGACAGCGTCATCCAGCAGCACTCGACCGCCGAGAAGCTGGTCAAGGCCGCCGACGCCGCCAAGGCCAAGAAGGCCGCCGCGGTGAAGGAGAAGGCCGAGGCCAAGGCCAAGAAGGCCGAGAAGAAGGTCGAGCTGAAGAAGAAGGCGAAGGCCAAGGCGCACGCCAAGGCCAAGGCGCACAAGTCCGAGTCGCGCTCCAGCCGCTCCTCCGCCCGTACGCACCTGTACGGCAACAACCTGGACGGCTGGATCCGGGAGTCCCTCGACATCATGCACAAGAAGGGCATCCCGGGCACGTACGAGGGCCTGCACCGCAACATCATCCGCGAGTCCAGCGGCAACCCGAACGCCATCAACGACTGGGACATCAACGCCCAGAACGGCGTGCCGTCGATCGGTCTGCTCCAGATCATCAAGCCGACCTTCGACTACTACCACGTGTCCGGCACCCCGCACACGCAGTACGACCCGGTCGCCAACATCACCGCGTCGGCCAACTACGCCGCCGACAAGTACGGCTCGATCGACAACGTCAACAGCGCGTACTGATCCACCGCGATCCGTACCGCCGACGACAGACGCCGAAGGGCGGCACCCGCACGGGGTGCCGCCCTTCGGCGCGTGTCCGGGCCGGTTACTTGCGCATGACCTCGGGCTCGTGGCGGCGCAGCAGCCGCGCGACCGCGAAGCCGCAGACGACGCCGAGCGCCAGCAGCACGGTGATGTTGATCCCCCACTGCCCGACCGAGTGCTCCCAGAGCGGGTCGAGGTCCGTGGGGTTCTTCTGGTCCCACGGCGGCATCAGATGGGCGAGGTCGAGCGTGGAGCCCGCGCCCGCGATGGCCCAGCGGGACGGCATCAGCCAGGCGAACTGCTCCAGGCCGGGCGAGCCGTACACCTGGAACAGGATGCCGGTGAAGACGACCTGGACGATCGCGAACATGACCAGCAGCGGCATGGTCTTCTCGGAGGTCTTCACCAGCGAGGAGATCACCAGGCCGAACATCATCGAGGTGAAGCCGAGCGCGATGATCGTCACGCAGAGCTCGACGGCCGGCGGCATGATCAGGCCCTCTTCGGGCAGATCGCGGGTGGCGAAGCCGATGCCGCAGATGATGACGCCCTGGATGGCCGTGATCACGCCGAGCACGATCACCTTGGACATCAGGTAGGCCGAGCGGGAGAGGCCGGTGGCCCGTTCCCGTTCGTAGATGACACGTTCCTTGATCAGTTCTCGTACGGAGTTGGCCGCCGCGGAGAACGTCATGCCGATCACCAGGATCAGCATGATCGTTCCGGCGTCGCCGTTGAACCGGGACGGCGGCTTCGGCGGAGCGAGACCGAAGTCCGCGGGGATGACCACGCTGACGATGCCGAGCACCGCGGGCAGGATCACCATCAGGCCCATGAAGCCCTTGTCGGAGCCGATCACCGAGAGGTAGCGGCGCATCAGCGTCCACAGCTGCGTGCCCCAGCCCTGCGGCTTCGGCGGGCGCATCTGCTGCGGCGGGGGCATGTGTACGGACTGCACGGCGGCGGCGTCGATGTCGGCGGCGTACATCTGGTAGTGCTGCGAACCGCGCCAGCGGCCCGACCAGTCGTAGTCGCGGTAGTTCTCGAACGCCGAGAAGACGTCGGCCCAGGTCGTGTAGCCGAAGAAGTTCAGCGCCTCGTCCGGCGGGCCGAAGTAGGCCACGGCGCCGCCCGGCGCCATCACCAGGAGCTTGTCGCAGATGGCCAGCTCGGCCACCGAGTGCGTGACGACCAGGACGGTACGGCCGTCGTCGGCCAGACCGCGCAGCAGCTGCATGACGTCGCGGTCCATGCCCGGGTCGAGGCCGGAGGTCGGCTCGTCCAGGAAGATCAGCGACGGCTTGGTGAGCAGTTCCAGCGCCACCGAGACGCGCTTGCGCTGGCCGCCGGAGAGCGAGGTGACCTTCTTGTCCTTGTGGATGTCGAGCTTCAGCTCGGCCAGGACCTCGTGTATCCGCGCCTGGCGCTCGGCCTCGGTGGTGTCCGCGGGGAAGCGGAGCTTGGCCGCGTACTTCAGGGCGCGGGTGACGGTCAGTTCCTTGTGCAGGATGTCGTCCTGCGGGACCAGACCGATGCGCTGGCGGAGCTCGGCGAACTGCTTGTAGAGGTTCCGGTTGTCGTAGAGGACATCGCCCTGGTTGGCGGGCCGGTAGCCGGTGAGCGCCTTGAGCAGGGTGGACTTTCCGGAGCCGGACGGGCCGATGACGCCGATGAGCGACTTCTCGGGGACGCCGAACGACACGTCCTTGAGGATCTGCTTGCCACCGTCGACGGTGACCGTGAGGTGGCGGGCCGCGAAGGAGACCTCGCCGGTGTCGACGAACTCTTCCAGCCGGTCGCCGACGAGCCGGAACGTCGAGTGGCCGACGCCGACGGTGTCGTTCGGGCCGATGAGCGCCGAGCCGGACTTGGAGAGCGGCTGGCCGTTGACGTACGTGCCGTTGTGCGAGCCGAGGTCGCGGATCTCGAAGCGGCCGTCGGGCGTCGCGTGGAACTCGGCGTGGTTGCGGGAGACCTGGAGGTCCGAGACCACCAGGTCGTTCTCCAGGGCACGGCCGATCCGCATCACCCGGCCGAGCGCCAGCTGGTGGAACGTGGTCGGGCTGCGGTCCCCGTAGACCGGCGCCGCCCCCGCCGGGCCGGTGCCGGGGCCGGGCGGGCCCGGGGCCCCGCCCTGCTGCGGCACGTGCGGCTGCTGCGGCGCGGGCTGCTGCCAGCCCTGCTGCTGCGGCGGCACGGGCTGCTGGGGCTGTTGGGGCTGCTGCCAGCCCGGTCCGCCCTGCTGGGGCTGGTGCGGCGGGGTCTGCTGCGGCTGCGCCGGACCGGCGGCCCGGCCGCTGTAGACGTCCGCGGCGCTCAGGCTCAGCCGGGGCCCGTCGGTGGCGTTGCCCAGGTTCACGGTGGAGCCGGCCGCGATCTCCAACTGGTGGATGCGCTGGCCGTGCACGTACGTGCCGTTGGTGCTGCCGTGGTCCTCGATGAACCAACTGCGCCCGTTCCAGGCGATCGTGGCGTGCCGCCACGACACTCTGGCGTCGTCGATCGTCATGTCCCCCTGCGGATCACGCCCCAGGGTGTATGCCCTGGACGGATCGAGCGTCCAGGTCCTGCCATTCAATTCCAGTACGAGTTCCGGCACTCCGCGCCCCACTAGTTGTCCCCCGTGTTACCCCCGTCGCAGGGAGTCTAGGGATGCTGAACATCGTGGGGAACTATTCCAGGACCAGTCCCGGATACGAAAGCCGGGCGGCCGAGGGTGACCTCACCGAGACCTGCGCAGCCAGGCGAAAAGGGGACGGACCGGGTGGGGCCGACCGGGATGTCCGGCACTCGGGACGGGCTGCCTGCGCGGGCTCGGGGACCGATACGGTGGGAGCACCATGAGCGTATCCCGGCCTCCTGAGCCCGCCCTGTCTCCCGAGCCCGCCGCGTCCCGGCAGGGTCCGGACGTACCGACCCTTCTGGTGAAGATCTTCGGGAAGGACCGCCCCGGGATCACCGCGGGCCTCTTCGACACCCTCGCCGCCTACTCGGTCGACGTGGTCGACATCGAGCAGGTCGTGACCCGGGGCCGTATCGTCCTGTGCGCGCTGGTCACCGCCCCCACCGCGGGCGGGACCACCGAGGGCGAGCTGCGGGCCACCGTGCACAGCTGGGCGGAGTCGCTGAAGCTCCAGGCCGAGATCATCTCGGGCACCGGCGACAACCGGCCGCGCGGCGTCGGCCGTTCCCATGTCACGGTGCTGGGGCATCCGCTGACGGCGGAGTCCACGGCGGCCATAGCGGCCCGGATCACCTCGACCGGCGGGAACATCGACCGCATCTTCCGGCTGGCGAAGTACCCCGTCACGGCGGTGGAGTTCGCGGTGTCCGGTACGGGGACCGAGGAGCTGCGCACCGCGCTGGCGCCGGAGGCCGCGGGCATCGGCGTGGACGTGGCGGTCGTCTCGGCGGGGCTGAGCCGCCGGGCGCAGCGGCTCGTCGTGATGGACGTCGACTCGACGCTGATCCAGGACGAGGTCATCGAGCTGTTCGCGGCGCACGCGGGCTGCGAGGCCGAGGTCGCCGAGGTGACCGAGCGGGCGATGCGGGGCGAGCTGGACTTCGAGCAGTCGCTGCACGCCCGGGTGGCGCTGCTGGCGGGTCTCGACGTGTCCGTGGTGGAGAAGGTCCGCGCGGAGGTCCGGCTGACGCCGGGGGCCCGGACGCTGATCCGTACGCTGAAGCGGCTCGGCTACCAAGTGGGCGTGGTCTCGGGCGGTTTCACCCAGGTGACCGACGATCTGAAGGAGCGCCTGGGGCTCGACTTCGCCTCCGCCAACACGCTGGAGGTCGTGGACGGGAAGCTCACGGGCCGGGTGACCGGGGACATCGTGGACCGGGCGGGCAAGGCCCGGCTGCTGCGGAGCTTCGCCGCCGAGGCGGGGGTGCCGCTGGCGCAGACGGTGGCGATCGGTGACGGGGCCAATGACCTGGACATGCTGAACACGGCGGGCCTCGGGGTCGCGTTCAACGCGAAGCCGGTGGTCCGCGAGGCCGCGCACACGGCGGTGAACGTGCCGTTCCTGGACACCGTGCTCTATCTGCTCGGCGTCTCCCGCGAGGAGGTCGAGGCGGCCGACGGGCTCGTGGAGTAGGTTCCGCAGCTGGTCACACAGGCTCTACGGGAAGGGCCCCGGCACACACCGCGAGGTGCGCGCCGGGGCCCTTCCCGTACGGGCGGCGGGTCAGTCGTTGGGGGTCCAGTACTCGGCGAGCCGGCCGACGCCGTGCTCGACGCTCTTCCAGGGGCCGGTGAACTCGACCACGGCGAAGGCGGCGGTCGGGAAGCCGCCGCGCGACATCCGGGCGAGCGCGTCGCCCTCGCCGCTGCCGGAGAGGGCGTCGGCGAGCGCGTGCATGCCGGGGTTGTGGCCGATGACCAGCAGGTCGGCGATATCGTCCGGGGTCTCGTTCACCAGGGCGATCAGCTCGCCGAGCGAGGCGTCGTAGAGCCGCTCCTCGTACACGGTCCTCGGGCGCTCGGGCATCTCGTGCACGGCCAGTTTCCACGTTTCACGCGTTCTGACGGCGGTCGAGCAGAGGGCCAGGTCGAAGACGATCCCGGAATCGGCGAGCTTGCGGCCCACCGTGGGGGCCTCCAAGCGGCCGCGCTCGGCCAGCGGCCGCTCGTGGTCGGACTCCTGCGACCATTCCGCCTTGGCATGCCTGAGAAGGACGATCCTGCGAGATGTATCGGCGCTCATACACCTCAGCTTCGCATGAAACGCGGCAGCTGGCGCAGGGTGTTGGAGGCTTCGTACCCCCGGGCGCCGGAGGTCAGCGGGTCACCAGCTCCACGAGGTGCCGCAGCAGCTGCCCGGTCGCCGATTCGCCGGTGGCGGCCTGCGCCTGGCCCGGCCCGGCGATCAGCAGCAGGAGCGCGGCGAAGGCGACGGCGGGCAGCGCGACGGCCCACCACGGCAGCCGTACGTCGACGCCGCTCGGCTCCGGACGGGTGGTGTGCGTACGGGCCGGCATGTCCGCCTCCGTGGGGTGGTCGGTTCTGGTACTCAGAACCTACGGAGCCGGGGGCGCCGATCCCATCCGGTGACCCACCCACTTCACCCTGACCCTGGCCCCCTAGGGGGAGGTGGTGCTAGCCCCACCCCGGCCGGGGCGTCACGGGGAGGCGATGGAGGCGATGACGCCGACGACGACCGTGATCAGCAGCATGGCCCCGAGGACGAGGAGCAGCTTCTTCTGACCGTTCTGGGGATTCGGATCGAGCACAGGTGACATGGTCCCAGTCTCGCATCTCAGGATTCGTCCTCGATCGTCCGGTCCCGGCCGGCCAGGATGCCCATGACCATCTGCGGCACCATCAGGGCGGCCATCAGCGCGATCGGCACGCCCCAGCCGCCGCTGTGCTGGTAGAGCACACCGACCAGGAGCGGGCCGGGGATCGAGATCAGATAGCCGGTGGACTGGGCGAAGGCGGAGAGCCGGACCACTCCGGCGCCGCTGCGGGCCCGCATGCCGATCATCGTGAGGGCGAGCGGGAACGCGCAGTTCGAGATGCCGAGCAGCAGCGCCCAGGCCCAGGCGCCGCCGGAGGGGGCCAGGTAGAGGCCCGCGTAGCCGGTGAGGCCGCAGGCGCCGAGGAAGACGACGATCGGGCCCTGGGTGCGCATCCGGGCGGCGACGCGCGGGATCACGAAGGCGAGCGGGACGCCCATGGCCATGGTGAGCGCGAGCAGGACGCCCGCGGTGCCGGCGGAGACCCCGGCGTCCCGGAAGATCTGGGGCATCCACATCATGGTGATGTACGCGGCGGTGGCCTGGAGCCCGAAGAAGCAGGCGAGGCTCCAGGCAGTCCTGCTGCGGGTGATTCGGAGTTCCGGGGCCTGCGGCTGGGCGGCGGCCGAGGCGGGCCCGTGGGCCGTGGCCCGGTCCCGTACGAGGAGCCAGGGCGCGATAGCGACGGCGGCGAGGACTGCCCAGACACCGAGCCCGGCCTTCCAGCTGCCGCCCATCGCGTCGGTCAGGGGCACGGTCACGGCGGCGGCGAGCGAGGTGCCGAGGGCCAGGGCCATGGAATAGAGCCCGGTCATGGAGCCGACGCGGTCGGGGAACCAGCGCTTGACGATCACCGGCATCAGGACGTTGCTGACGGCGATGCCCATGAGGGCCAGGGCGCTGGCGGCGAGGAAGCCGGCGGTGCCGCCGATCAGGGGCCGGATCACCAGGCCCGCCGTGATGGCGACCATGCCCGCGCAGACCACGGCACCGGCGCCGAAGCGGCGGGCGAGGCGCGGTGCCATGACGCCGAAGACCGCGAAGCAGAGCGGGGGCACCGAGCCGAGCACCCCGGCGACGCTGCCGCTCATGTGCAGCCCGTCCCGGACCTCTTCGAGGAGGGCGCCGAGGCTGGTGATGGCGGGGCGGAGGTTGAGCGCGGTGAGGACGAGCCCGATGGCGACCAGGCGCAGCGTCCACGGCGCGGGGCCGGTCCGCGGTGCGGGGGCGTCGGCGCGGGTGGCCGCCGGGGCGCCGGGGCTCAGGGTCCCGGTCGCGGTCTGGGGTGTCGTCTCTTCGTCACGCATGAGGCCATCATAGAATCATGGGATGATTGGTTGTCCATTCCCGTCCGCCCGCCGGACCCCGAGAAGATCCGGACCCTGAGAAGATCCGGGCCCATGAGCAGTTGCGACCGAGGAGCACCATGGCGCTGACGTCCCCGAGGCGTTCGGCACTCGCCGACCAGGTGATTGCCCAGCTGAGGAACCAGATCACCACGGGCGAGTGGCCGGTGGGTTCCCGCATCCCGACCGAACCCGAGCTGGTGGAGCAGCTGGGGGTGGCCCGTAACACCGTCCGTGAGGCGGTCCGGGCGCTCGCGCACAACGGGCTGCTGGACATCCGGCAGGGCTCGGGCACCTATGTGGTCGCCACCAGTGAGCTGGCCGGGGTGATGCACCGGCGGTTCGCCTCGGCGGACCCGCGCCACATCGCGGAGCTCCGGTCGACCCTGGAGTCCTCGGCGGCGCGGCTCGCGGCGGTCCGGCGCACCGAGCGGGACCTGAAGCAGCTGGACGCGCTGATGCGGCGGCGCGAGGAGACCTGGGCGGCCGGTGACGCGGAGGCGTTCGTGGCCGCCGACGCGACGCTGCACCTGGCCGTGGTGGCCGCTTCCCACAACGACGTGCTGACGGGGCTCTACGCGGACCTGGGCGACCTGCTGCGGGACTACCTGCGCGGCGACGTCGGCCAGGAGTTGCGGCCGGAGAACCACATGGACCACAGCCGCCTGGTCGAGGCGATCCGGGCGGGCGACGCGGAGACGGCGGCGACGGAGGCCGCGAGCCACGCCTTCAACTGCCTGGCGGACCGGGTCTAGGCCTGGCCGTTAGGCCCTGGGCGCCGCGCTGTGGGTGACCCAGGCGGAGGCGACTTCCTTCCAGCAGCGGTCGGCCAGGCGCACCGTGCTCCCCGGTGCGACGGTGACCGGCTTGGAGTCCGCGTCCACGTCCCACCAGCGGGCGCACTCGGTGTGCAGCTGGACGCGGTCGGCCGAGGGGTACGGGTTGTGGCAGAAGGCGACGACCCGGGAGCCCTCGACCGACGTACGGCACTCGGAGCCGGCGGGTTCGGGGCTGGGCGCGGGCGGGGCGGCCGCACCGGCGGCTCCGACGTGCCCGGCGGCGTACAGACCGGCCGGGACGAGCAGCGCGGCGATGACCGCGCCGGAGGCCAGCAGGGATCGGGTTCGGCGAGGTGTGCGACGCACAGCGATCTCCTCCCCTGCGGCCGGAAGTCCGGTTCCTCCACATTCTGCGGTGGATCGTCCGGCTTTTCGACCTGAGCGCCGCCGAGGCGTACGCCTGGGGGAGAAACGACCGCGCACCGCCTCCGAAGGACTCCGGGGACGGTGCGCGGTCGTTTCGTACGGGACCGGGAGGTCAGGCGCCCATCATGTGCACGCCGCTGTCGACGTGGATGATCTCGCCGGTGGTCCGCGGGAAGAAGTCGGAGAGCAGCGCGACGATGCCGCGGCCGGCCGGCTCCGGGTCCTTCATGTCCCAGGCGAGCGGCGCGCGGGTGTTCCACACGTCGGCGAGCTCACCGAAGCCCGGGATGGACTTGGCGGCCATGGAGCCGATCGGTCCGGCCGAGATCAGGTTGCAGCGGATGCCGTCCGGGCCCAGGTAGCGGGCCAGGTAGCGGGAGGTGGCCTCCAGGGCGGCCTTGGCCGGGCCCATCCAGTCGTACTGCGGCCAGGCGAACTGCGCGTCGAAGGTGAGGCCGACGATCGAGCCGCCCTCGCTCATCAGCGGCTTGCAGGCCATGGCGAGCGACTTCAGCGAGAACGCCGAGACGTGCATCGCCGTGGAGACCGACTCGAACGGGGTGTTGAGGAAGTTGCCGCCGAGCGCGTCCTGCGGCGCGAAGCCGATGGAGTGCACGACGCCGTCCAGCGAGCCCAGCTCGTCGCGGACCAGGCCGGCGAGGCGGTCCAGGTGCTCCTGGTTGGTCACGTCCAGCTCGATGACCTTGGCGGGCTTGGGGAGCTTCTTGGCGATGCGCTCGGTCAGCGTGGGCCGCGGGAACGCGGTCAGGATGACCTCCGCGCCCTGCTCCTGCGCCACCTTGGCGGCGTGGAACGCGATGGACGACTCCATCAGCACACCCGTGATGAGGATGCGCTTGCCGTCGAGAATTCCGCTCATGGTGATCAGTGACCCATGCCCAATCCGCCGTCAACGGGGATGACGGCTCCAGTGATGTACGACGCGTCGTCGGAGGCGAGGAAGCGCACCGCGGCGGCGATCTCCTCGGGCTGCGCGTAGCGCGCGAGCGGCACCTGGGCCACGATGCCCTTGCGCTGCTCCTCGGTGAGCACCTGCGTCATGTCGGTGTCCACGAAGCCGGGCGCGACGACGTTGAAAGTGATGTTCCGCGAGCCGAGCTCGCGCGCCAGGGACCGGGCGAATCCGACCAGACCGGCCTTGGACGCCGCGTAGTTGGCCTGGCCGGCCGAGCCGAGGAGGCCGACGACCGAGGAGATCAGGACGACGCGGCCCTTCTTGGCGCGCAGCATGCCGCGGTTGGCGCGCTTGACGACCCGGAAGGTGCCGGTGAGGTTGGTGTCGAGGACGGACGTGAAGTCCTCCTCGGACATGCGCATCAGCAACTGGTCCTTGGTGATACCGGCGTTGGCGACCAGCACCTCCACGTTGCCGTGCTTCTCCTCGATCTCCTTGTAGCCCTGCTCCACCTGCTCGGGGTCCGTGATGTCGCAACGGACCGCGAGAACACCGGCTTCGATGAGCTCGGCAGGCGGCTCGCCGGAACGATAGGTGATCGCGACCTTGTCGCCGTTGTCGGCGAAAGCGCGGGCGATGGCGAGGCCGATGCCCCGGTTTCCTCCGGTGACGAGAACCGAGCGGCTCAACGGATCACCCTTTCGTTAGCGGTCTGGTACCTCGGAAACCTATCGGTACCGTCCGCGCGGCGGAGAATCGGCCCCTGACAGCGCCTTTGGCCGGGCACTGTCGGGTTCCTACAGTCCGAGGTCCGGACCGGCCCGGGGAAATCGTCCGCTACGGGACGTGGGCCGTGCTTCACTGCCTCGTAAACGATCCCTGGGTATGTGACCGCGAAGGAGAGGCCGCCCGTGCCCCATGAGGTAGATCAGTCGTTCCTGGCGCTTCCGCTACGGGCTCTCGCCGACGCGGCGCTCGCCCGGGCGCGGGCGCTCGGGGCGGCGCACGCCGACTTCCGGTTCGAGCGGGTGCGCAGTGCGACCTGGCGGCTGCGGGACGCCCGGCCCGCCGGGGGGTCCGACACCACCGACCTCGGTTACGCGGTCCGGGTCGTGCACGGCGGGGCCTGGGGGTTCGCCTCGGGCGTCGATCTGACGATGGACGCGGCGGCGCGGGTGGCCTCGCAGGCCGTCGCGATGGCGAAGCTGTCGGCGAAGGTGATCGCGGCGGCGGGTTCCGACGAGAAGGTGGAGCTGGCGGACGAGCCCTCGCACGGGGAGCGCACCTGGGTCTCGGCGTACGAGGTCGACCCCTTCGACGTACCGGCCGGGGAGAAGGCCGGACTGCTCGCCGAGTGGAGCGCGCGGCTGCTGGCGGCCGAGGGCGTGGCGCATGTGGACGCCTCGCTGATGGCCGTGCACGAGAACAAGTTCTACGCGGACACGGCGGGCACGGTCACCACCCAGCAGCGGGTCCGGCTGCACCCGGAGTTCACGGCCGTGGCGGTGGACTCCGCGACCGGCGAGTTCGACTCGATGCGCACCATCGCGCCGCCGGTGGGGCGCGGCTGGGAGTACCTGACCGGGACCGGCTGGGACTGGGCCGGTGAGCTGGAGCGCATCCCCGGGCTGCTGGCCGAGAAGATGCGGGCGCCGAGCGTGGAGGCGGGGACGTACGACCTGGTCGTCGACCCGTCCAACCTGTGGCTGACGATCCACGAGTCGATCGGCCACGCCACGGAGCTGGACCGGGCGCTGGGTTACGAGGCGGCCTACGCGGGAACGTCGTTCGCCACGTTCGACCAGCTGGGCAAGCTGGCGTACGGCTCGCCCGTGATGAACGTGACGGGCGACCGCACCGCCGAGCACGGGCTCGCGACGATCGGCTACGACGACGAGGGCGTCGAGGCGCAGTCCTGGGACCTGGTGAAGGACGGGACGCTGGTGGGCTACCAGACGGACCGCCGCATCGCGAAGCTCACCGGCCTGGGCCGGTCCAACGGGTGCGCCTACGCGGACTCCCCCGGCCATGTCCCCGTACAGCGCATGGCGAATGTGTCGTTGCGGCCGGATCCGGGCGGGCTCTCCACGGAGGACCTGATCGGCGGGGTGGAGCGCGGGATCTACGTGGTCGGGGACCGGTCGTGGTCCATTGATATGCAAAGGTACAACTTTCAATTTACCGGGCAGCGGTTCTTCCGCATCGAGAACGGCAGGCTGGCCGGGCAGCTGCGCGATGTCGCGTACCAGGCGACGACCACGGACTTCTGGGGCTCGATGGAGAAGGTCGGCGGACCGCAGACGTATGTGCTGGGCGGCGCCTTCAACTGCGGCAAGGCCCAGCCAGGCCAGGTCGCGGCGGTCTCGCACGGCTGCCCCTCGGCCCTGTTCCGGGGCGTGAACATCCTTAACACGACGCAGGAGGCCGGGCGATGAGCCGCGTCAGCAAGCCGTACGAGATCGTCGAGCGGGCGCTCGAACTGTCTACCGCCGACGGCTGCGTGGTCATCGCGGACGAGGAGTCGTCGGCCAATCTCCGCTGGGCCGGCAACGCGCTGACCACCAACGGGGTGACCCGGGGCCGGACCCTGACCGTCGTCGCCACGGTCGACGGCGCCGAGGGCACCGCGTCCGGTGTGGTGTCCCGGGCCGCCGTCACCGCCGACGACCTGGAGCCGCTGGTCCGGGCCGCCGAGGCCGCCGCGCGCTCCGCGGGACCGGCCGAGGACGCCCAGCCGCTGGTCACCGGGGTGCCCGCGTCGCCCGACTTCACGGACGCGCCCGCCGAGACGGACTCCGAGGTGTTCGCCGCGTTCGCGCCGGCCCTCGGGGACGCCTTCGCCCGGGCCCGGGCCGGGGGGCGCGAGCTGTACGGCTTCGCCCACCACCAGATGACCTCCACCTACCTGGGCACCTCCACGGGGCTGCGGCTGCGCCACGACCAGCCGAACGGCACGCTGGAGCTGAACGCCAAGTCGCCCGACCGCACCCGTTCCGCCTGGGCGGGCCGCTCCACGCGGGACTTCAAGGACGTCGACCCGGCCGAGCTGGACGCGGAGCTGGCGCGGCGGCTCGGCTGGGCGGAGCGCCGGATCGAGCTGCCCGCCGGGCGGTACGAGACGCTGCTGCCGCCGACCGCGGTCGCCGACCTGCTGATCTACCAGCTCTGGTCCTCCACGGCGCGGGACGCGGCGGAGGGCCGGACGGTGTTCTCCAAGCCGGGCGGCGGTACCCGGCTCGGCGAGACGCTGTCCCCGCTGCCGCTGACCCTGCGCAGCGATCCGCACGCGCCGGGCCTGGAGTCGGCCCCCTTCGTCATCGCCCACTCCTCCGGCGACGGCGGCTCGGTCTTCGACAACGGGCTGCCGCTGGCCCGGACGGACTGGATCGCCGACGGCCGCCTGGAGCGGCTGACGACGACCCGGCACACCGCGGCCCTGACGGAGCAGCCGCTCGCCCCGGCGATCGACAACCTCCTCCTGGAGGGCGGGGGCGAACGGTCGCTGGAGGAGATGGTCGCCGCGACGACCGGCCGCGCGCTGCTGCTGACCTGCCTCTGGTACATCCGCGAGGTGGACCCGGCCACGCTGCTGCTGACCGGGCTGACCCGGGACGGGGTCTATCTGGTGGAGGACGGCGAGGTGGTGGGCGAGGTGAACAACTTCCGGTTCAACGAGTCCCCCGTCGACCTGCTGTCCCGGGCCAGCGAGGCGGGCCGCACCGAGAAGACGCTGCCGCGCGAGTGGGGCGACTGGTTCACCCGGGCCGCGATGCCCGCGCTGCGCATCCCGGACTTCAATATGAGCTCGGTCAGCCGGGGCGTCTGACCCGCCTAGACTGGCTCGTACAACTCACTGCCGTAAGGAGCACAGGAACCGTGACGGACATCGTCGACGAGCTGAAGTGGCGCGGGCTGTTCGCCCAGTCCACCGACGAGGACGCATTGCGCAAGGCTCTCGCGGACGGTCCCGTCACCTTCTATTGCGGGTTCGACCCGACCGCGGCGAGTCTGCACGTGGGTCACCTGGTGCAGGTGCTCACCGTGCGCCGGCTGCAGCAGGCCGGGCACCGGCCGCTCGCCCTGGTCGGCGGGGCCACCGGCCAGATCGGTGACCCGCGGCCGACGGCCGAGCGGACGCTGAACGCCCCGGAGACGGTCGCGGACTGGGTGACGCGACTGCGTTCCCAGATCGAGCCGTTCCTCTCCTTCGAGGGCGAGAACGCCGCGGTGATGGTGAACAACCTCGACTGGACCGCGGGCCTGTCCGCGATCGAGTTCCTGCGGGACATCGGCAAGCACTTCCGGGTCAACAAGATGCTGACCAAGGACTCGGTCGCCCGCCGGCTGGAGTCCCAGGAGGGCATCAGCTACACGGAGTTCAGCTACCAGCTGCTGCAGGGCATGGACTTCCTGGAGCTGTACCGCCGCTACGGCTGCACCCTCCAGCAGGGCGGCAGCGACCAGTGGGGCAACCTCACCGCGGGCATCGACCTGATCCACCGCCTGGAGCCGGGTGCCGAGGTGCACGCACTGGCCACGCCGCTCATGGTGAAGGCGGACGGCACCAAGTTCGGCAAGTCCGAGAGCGGGGCCGTCTGGCTCGACCCGGAGATGACGACGCCGTACGCGTTCTACCAGTTCTGGCTGAACGTGGACGACCGGGACATCTCGCGCTACATGCGCATCCTCAGCTTCCGGACCCCGGCCGAGTTGGAGGAGCTGGAGAAGGTCACGGAGGAGCGCCCGCAGGCGCGGACGGCGCAGCGCGCGCTGGCCGAGGAGCTGACGACGCTCGTCCACGGGGCGGACCAGTGCGCCGCGGTCGTCGCCGCGTCGAAGGCCCTGTTCGGCCAGGGTGAGCTCGGCGAGCTGGACGAGGCGACGCTGAGCGCCGCCCTGTCCGAGGTGCCGCACGCCCGGGTCACCGAGCTGGGCCCGCTGGTGGACCTCCTGGTGGAGGCCGGTCTGGCGCCGAGCAAGTCGGGGGCGCGGCGCACGGTCAAGGAGGGCGGCGCGTACGTGAACAACGTGAAGGCCGTCGACGGCGAGGCGGCCCCGGCCCGCGAGGAGCTGCTGCACGGGCGCTGGCTGGTGCTGCGCCGGGGCAAGAAGAACCTGGCGGCGATCGAGGTCACGGCCGGCTGAGCCGTACGCGTACGCCTTGAACGGAGAAGCGGGCGGGGCCCGCCCCCCCCCCCCGGGGCGGGGGCGGGGCCGGCCGGGGGAGGGGGGGGCGACAGGGGGGGGTCGGGGTGGGCCCCCCCCGGCCCCCCCCCAAAAG